>CATZIU010000001.1:0-159206 GCA_958420165.1 uncultured Collinsella sp.
CGGCAACGGGGGCTTTTCTTTTTTGGAAACCATGCATGGATTCGAACCTCGGTCGGGGTGTGAACAGCCTAATCACCACTCCGTAAAATTTTTTCAAATTGTCGCTTGACCCATCGGGGGCTCGCGTGCATAATAATCCGTGCGTTGCGGCGTTACCTCAGCTGGATAGAGGGTCTGACTACGAATCAGAACGTCATAGGTTCGAATCCTATACGCCGCACCAATTGACTTTAAAGCTCCCGGCAACGGGGGCTTTTCTTATATGGGAGCATTGCGGAGATTCGAACCTCGGTCGAAGCCGGAGTGGATGCGCGGAATCCTATACGTCGCACCAATAGACTTTAAAGCTCCCAACAACGACTGCTCTTCTATATCGCGAGGCGTCGAAAATCGCACCAAGCCCTCCAAATGAGTAAAAACTAAATTCAATAACTTTTTTTGAAAAAATGCTTGACCATTATTCAGTCCATGTGCATAATAATCAACAAGTCGCGGCGTTACCTCAGCTGGATAGAGGGTCTGACTACGAATCAGAACGTCATAGGTTCGAATCCTATACGCCGCACCAATCGAACTTGAAGCCTCCGGCAACGGGGGCTTTTCTTTTATGGCAACCATGCATGGATTCGAACCTCGGTCGAGGCGCGAGCGTGAAGCGGACGCGGAGCGTCCGTAGCGAGCGGGCGAGCGCGCCGGCAGGCGGGCGAAGCCGGTGCGGATCCGCGCAGCGGATGCGCGGAATCCTATACGCCGCACCATTTGAGCTTGAAGCCTCCGGCAACGGGGGCTTTTCTTTTACGCCGGCATCCCATGGATTCGAACCTCGGTCGAGGCGCGAGCGTGAAGCGGACTATTTCTTATCGACTCGTGTAAGATTCCGAGTAGGTGTCGCGGTCCATCCGCGACCACTCCTTCTTTCAACGACTGATCAGGGTGATATTTCGTGGCAGAGCGTCCGACATACAAGCTCAGGTTTCTCGACCCCAAAAAGCGTTTTCCATCGATGCCAGAGCAGCCTGCGGGGCGCTCATATGGTGTTGTCTGGAAAGTCTTTGGCGAGGACCCCAAAGAGTCGTGCTATGTCGTCGAATTCGTCGGCAAAACTCACATATCGCTCTTGGGCTACGTGAGCGTGTCGGGCAAGGTTTATAAGGTTGATCGTCCTGTTCGGGAAGTACCGTTGCCCGAGGACCCTGACATGGAGCTGGTCCTTCACGAGTCCGATTCCAGTATTGGCGAGATTATGGTGAGGGAAGCTAACGGTGCAATGCGCGCGTGTGCGCGAACTGCCGGCTCTCCCGAAGGCCCCATGCGCGAGCAGTCCGACCACGAGACATGGAATTCGACCCGCGCCCTTCCTTTCGGCGAGTTCATGGCCTCGATGTTCTTGCGCTACGTGATATTTGCCAACTCCGAAAGCGCTCTTGCGAACACGGCGGGCGTCGACGGTCTCGATGCAGGCATGCAAAACGTTGTCGACAAGATCAAACTCATAAAGTTGCCCGAGCCGGTCGAGGTGTTTTTGGGCTTTGACACGGCACCGCTCCCCGATGCTATCGAGACGCTGCTTTACCGTGTTGACCATGCCGAGAATCCGAGCGGTATCGAGCGTTATGCCGCCGCCCTGATGAGCGAGATCGACTTGCCCCGTCTGCGCACCATTGCTGCCAAGTCCGAAATGAGCCTAGCGCGCATTGACCGCTCAAAGCTGTTCTATCTCAATTTTGATCGTAGCCTGCTGGACCAGGACGAGATTGACATGCTGCTTGCTATCGAGTGCCGTCTCAACCGCCTCTCCGGCATCCTTGAGCGCATTGGGGCCGGATTGGTCCCAGCGGCATCCTCGCCGAGTCTTGAGGGCTGCGCGCTCTTTGACGCGTGGCATATCGCCAAGACGACCAACGATGTTCCCCGACTGCTCGATACGGCCTCGAGCGACAACCCGTGGGGCAAACCGGGAACGGTAGCTTGCCGGCCGGGCGGTGAGTGGGATGTGCGCAGCCGCTTCGCGCGTATTGTCGAGGCACTTAACGTGGTCACACGGCTCGACTATACCTATCGGGCAAACGTTGCCGAGGGGATTATGCTCGTTCGGTTTGGACACTCTGTCGTGGATGCCATGCCACAACGTGAATACGACGCTCAGGATGATGTCTGGCGCGAGTTGGACGAGAACGCGCGTGTGATTTGGGCCGCGGAGCACGACGCGCGCGTGGCGCTTACGCTTGCGGCGGCGTGTTTTGCCGCAGGTGCCTGCATTGCGCGCTGCTATGTTCAGATTGCGGTTCCCGACGGCGAGCAGGGCGAGCGCGTCATTGCAACATATTCCTTTGGGCGTGCGGCCTATCTGGCCAATTGCGTGCCTGTCGCCAAGGATCTTGAGAGCATGGATATGGACGATATGCCGTGCAAGCGCATGCTTGAGGCATATGAGTCGGACGCGCCGGATGCGATTGAGCCTGCAGAGGTTCACGCTCGCCCGCGTGACGACCACCGTTCGCTACCGCCGGCGTTGCGCGACCTGCTGCTTGCCGATACGGCTGATGAGCTCGAGGTCATGGAGATGGACGATGACCCGTATGTGGCGCGCGTCGTCGAGTTGCGCGAGCAGGCAAAAGTTGACCGTGCAAGCGCGTTTGAGGGTTTCTCCCGTCTTGTTGAGGAGTTGGAGGCTAAGTGCGCCGTTGCCGAGCTTTTGGCAACGGGTCCGGTTCAGACGCAGTTTTGCGACAACCAGCTGGTGCGTATGGTGCTGCCGGTAATGGAGGAAGATCGCTCGGTGCGCATCCTACGTGCTCCCGATGCGCTGTACTTTGCCCAGCACGAGATCTGCAGTTATTACGCCGAGCAGGAGGATTTTGAACGGGCATTGCCCGAGGTGCGTCGTCTTTACGATCTGGCTCGCTCGTCCATGCAGTCGCACTTTGCGCTCATCAACGTGCTGGCGCGCCTGGAGCGCTTTGACGAGATTATCGAGGTGGCGCGCCACGGCCTGCGCATTGCCAGTGACCGTTCCGCAATCGGTTATCTGTTCTATCGTCTGGCGTTTGCCTATTGGAACTGCGACCAGCTCGAGCTCGCGTTGGCGTGCTACCGCCTCGTGCCGCGCGGCGAGGAGTCGGGTAGCAGCGCGCTGGAGGAAATGCAGGGCCTTATGAACGAGATGGGCGTCAATGAGCCGCCGACGTTCGAGGATGCGGTTGAGACCATCCGGAAGGCCGGGCTCGAGCTGCCTCCCGTGTCCGCCGTGACCAACCAGCTGGCGGATGCCGCCGTGCAGCTGGTCGATAACGGCTTCTTTTTCCTGGCGCGCGTCTGCATCTTCCAAATGTGGCGCACCATGGGCAACGACGAACTTGGCTCCCTCAGTCGCTCGCTGGGGTAGGGGCGATATAGAGGGGCCGCACCGCGCTATTTGTATCGGCGCGGGCGGGAGGACCCGGCAGGATCGGTAAGGCATAAAGCCGCCGAGCCTGCTAAAACTGTTAAACTCTGCTAAAGTTGCTAAACTTTGTTAAAGTTGTTAAAACTAGCAGAGGAGGGCAGAATGACGAAAGCTGTTAACCCCTTTAAGCCAACGGCGGGCATGAATCCGCCTGAGCTTATCGGACGGGACACTGTTTTGGATGACTTTGCCGAGGCTCTTGAGAATGGTCCTGGTGCCCCCGATCGACTCATGCGCATCTCGGGCGTCCGAGGCACAGGTAAAACGGTGCTCCTTAATGCATTGGGTGACCTTGCACGCAAAAAAGGATTCGAGGTCGTTGACGTTGCCTCCAATGCTGGTTTTTGCAATAGAATCCTCGAGGCTCTGCAGCGAAACGTTCGTCTTGAATCAATCTCGATTTCCCCATCGATTTTAGGGGTCAGCCTTGGCTCCATGGAGATGTCGAAGTCGGCCTCTCATCTGGGCGAGGCGATGTACGATGCTGCGAAGCGCGGTGGTCTGCTCATTACGCTCGACGAGATCCAGGATGCCTCAACTGAGGAAATGCGCGAGCTAGGCAATGAGATGCAGCTCTTGATCCGCCAAGGAGCGAATGTCGCTTTTGCTTTCGCCGGGCTGCCGACATCGGTAGATGGCGTGGTGGTGGATGATACGTTGACGTTCCTTCAGCGAGCCAAACATGTTGAACTTACTCGGCTTTCCGATTTTGAAGTTGGCGGATCGTTTGAGGATACGATGAGACGAGCGGGCAAGGAGCTCGACAAAGGTGCCGCTGAGCTATTAACAAAAGCTTCGGCAGGCTATCCCTTTATGGTCCAGCTGGTCGGATATTACGCTTGGCAGGTTGCTGCGCGCAGTGGGGCGGAGAGCGTGAGCGAAGAGGCGGCTCGTAAGGGTATCCAGGCGGCTCTTGATAGCTTTAATGCTATGGTGATTGCCCCAGCGCTGCGCAGGGTGTCGGAACGGCAGTTTCAGTATCTCGCGGCGATGGCTCAATGCGAGGGCGTCGATATCGCCAACGGCGATATCGCCAAGAAGATGGGTTTGTCGGCGAACAAAGTTGGGTCATATCGCAAGCGTCTGATCGATGCGGGGTTGATTGAGCCCGCGGGCTATGGCTGTGTTTCGTTTGCAATTCCGTACATGCGCGATTATCTGTTGGAGACCGTTCGAGAGAACTAATAAAGAATGGGCTGTCCGCGCTGTCGCTGGGGCCGTCCTTGTATCTTTGTCTCAATCTGTAACATCTGGAGGGGATTACGGCCTGCAAATGTTACAGATTGAGATGATTGACTGAGACGTTTACTGGTAAAAGAGAGGTAAAAGAGGAAACGCCTCAAAATTCCCCTTGCCCAACTTCGGCTGTTTGGTTACTATAGAACGGCTGTTACGGAGAGCTGACCGAGAGGCCGAAGGTGCTCGCCTGCTAAGCGAGTATGCCCCAAAAGGGCATCTGGGGTTCGAATCCCCAGCTCTCCGCCAGTATGACTTTGAAGAAGGGTCCCATTTGGGGCCCTTTTTTATTATCAAGAATGGCGGCTGGGGATTAGAGTCCGAAAGGGCGTGAACATTAGGCAAACACGGGGCGCTTGAAAACGGGGAGACCCAGGCGTGCTCGTGCACCCCGGTGTGGGGTTCCGAGGGGATGGAGTAGAAATATGGTAAAGGTCGGGCTGCGTAAGCCGAATCTAAAGACATCACTCAAGGCAAGAACGACCGGCAGAGCGAAGCGCGCGGTAAAGCGGGCGATAATCCCCGGCTATGGTAAGAAGGGCATGGGGTGGATCAAAAATCCGAAGAAGGCTGCTTACAATGCCGTATACAGCAGAACGACCGTCGGAGTTGGGGATGTCGCTCGCGCCGTTGCTAAATCAGGCGCTCGGAGCTCGGCGTCAAGGACGTCCTCAATTACTGTTTCATCGCATGAAATTACACCTTTGGCGAAGCCTGAACAGAAATCTCTCACTCGAGAGATTACGTCGGTTGACAGGGCAAACAAGGCGCTTTTGCTATGCTTCCTTCTTGGGTGGTCGGGCGCTCATAGGGCGTATGCACGGATGTGGGGTAGCTTCTTTCTATATCTCTTTACCTTTGGCCTTTTTGGATTTGGTTGGCTGTTTGATATTGTGACACTACTGATGAGACGCTCCGAGCTAAGGCGTCTCGGCGACAGTGATCCGACTCAACAGCAAGCGCCATGTTCCGTTGATTCTACATTCGATCGAAATGTCGCCGACTCCGGAAATTGGGAACAGCGTGGAGATGAGGAGGCTGCGGCTCGGCTAGAGCTTCAACGTAAAAACCGTGCCTATATGGAAGAAAACGGCATCGACGTGGAGATGTTTACCGAGGAAAAGGTCGCGGCGGACGCCTTGCGAACCATTGAGTCGGTATGCCCGTGCATGCTTAGGTTTGACCGAGGCATGAGCGAAGAGGAGCCAAGCATCAGCTTTTGCTCTCCAACAAAGACGGGGAAAATGCCCAAGAATGTCGTCGAGGCCCGCATTTACCATCAGGACGTGAAGCTATTGATGGATTCCCACGGCTTCGAATTGCCGGAGTATGGTGACAGCATCAATGTCACGATTAGTTATCTAGCTGATGGGCGCATAAATAAAGTCGATATCCATGGGTTCCATAATGGCCGCTCCGTTAGTGTCTCCATTCGCAGGCGGAGCGACGATCTTGTTATGACGAGTGCGGGCACCATCGGAGAAACGGGTGCCTGGCAATCGCTGTGTCCTGGGGCAGACCCCTCAGCTGGGGATCTTTTCAGGGCCTTGACCAAGGAGGTCGAAAGGATCTACTAGCATGCCCGGTGGACCCGTTTTCAAGGTCCGAAAAGGCACAGCGAAGGTAAACGGCTAGCAATGTCGCTTTGGTGATTCTGACGCATCCCGTTTAAGAGGTATTCAAAAAGAGGCGCCCCGTTGGACGCCTCTCCAATCTCAAATGTAATGTTCCCCCAGCCCTACACCTCGGGCGCCTTGGCTACGGTTTCGCTTTCTGCCGTAAGCGGGCGATTGTCGATGCGGCGGCCCAGGCGGTCGAGCTTCACAAGGAGCCACTCAATGGGATTCGGCCCCGAGCCTTCCTCGTCGGCAACCAAATCCATGACGGCGATCTTGGTGCCGTCTTGCTTGAGCGTCACGCTGCCCACCTTGTCGCCCACATGCACCGTGCCCGAAAGGTCATCGTAGGTAACCTTCTCGGTCACCTCTCCAGCAAGCGAAAAGACGGTTGCCTGAGCTGCGGGGTCGGCGAGCGTGGCATCGATCGTCTTGTCCGTCCAATCGGTCTGGCTAATGCGCGCGATGAGCGGATTGCCGTTGGCGGTCTTTTCCTGCGTGTTGGCGATCGCAACCGTCACCTTGTGGCCGTAGTACCAGTTGGCAAGGGCGGCCGTGTCGGCAAAGCGCTGGTCGGTGGTGCTGGAGTTCAAAACGACGGTGTAGGTCTCGTCGCCATCGCGGTTGTAGGCTCCCGTAAAGCAATAGCCGGCATCGTCGGTGGTGCCGGTCTTACCGCCGATATTGCCGTCCTGCCCCAGCAGCTCATTGTGTGTATCCATGGAATGAGAATGGTCGGAACCGTCGGCGCCCGTAACCTCAATCCAGGAATCATCGCTCGCTACGACCTCGCGGATCGTGTCGTTTTTCATGGCCTCTTGCATCATCAGCGCTACGTCGTGTGCGGTTGAGTGCATGTCGCCGGTCCACTCATCAAAGTCCAGACCATGCGGGTTTTCAAAAAGCGTACCGGTGCAGCCGAGCTTCTTGGCGCGCTCGTTCATGGCCTTTACAAAGGTGGCCACGGCGTCCTTGGTCTTGGGGTCGATCTTTTTGCCCACGTGCTCGGCAAGCGCGATGGCGGCGTCGTTGCCCGAGGGAATCATCAGGCCGCGCAGGGCCTGTTTTACTGTGAGCTCGTCGCCTTCGAGCAAGCCGGCGGTCGAATTACCCACGGTGGCTGCGGCGTTGCTCACCGTGACCTTCTCGTCCATCTTGCAATTCTCGACGGTTAGGATTGCGGTCATGACCTTGGTGATCGAGGCAATCTTGACCTGTTTGTCAGCATCGCGGGCATAGTAGACGGTGCCGTCTTTGCCCATGACGAGGGCATTGGTCGCATCGATATCGGGCAGGTTTTCAGCCGTGATGCCGCGCGCATCGGCGGTTTTGCCGCAAACATTGTCGGTCGTGAGCACTTGGGCGCCGGCGACGGTGGGCGCGCCAGCGGCAAGGGCGATAGCGCAGACAAAGCCGGCGGCAAGCTGGGCTGAGCGCTGTGCAAAAGAGGTGAGGGGCTTCACAGATTTCGCTTTCGACGGGATGGTCTCTTTAGAGTTCAAAGTATATCGTTTACCGGCGCGGACAATCAGTGCGCGGGCGCGCGCGGCCCATGTCTGCGCCCGAACGGACGCATAGGTGCTTAAGGTCGACTTAAACGACCGCGCTTGTTGTGTGTGGCGCGCGCTGCCTCGGGCATAATGGAGCGCGAGAGGAGCACGCATGAACGAGCGCATTTTGGTAGTTGATGACGAGAAGGCCATCGCTGACCTGGTCGGTATCTACCTTACAAAAGAGGGCTTTGATGTTCAGATTGCCTATAGCGGAGCAGATGCTGCCAAGGCGATTTTGGAGCAGGAGTTCGATCTGGCGCTGCTGGACGTCATGCTGCCCGATATCGACGGCTTCGAGTTGCTGCGCACCATCCGCGCTGGCCATACCTATCCCGTTATTATGCTGACGGCGCGAGATGCCCAGCAGGATAAGATCGAGGGCCTCTCGCTGGGTGCAGACGATTACGTGGTCAAGCCGTTCCGTCCGCTGGAGCTCATAGCGCGCGTTCATGCTCAACTCCGTCGTTACACCAGCTACGGCAGCCGCGCACAGGCGGTCGAGTCACCGACCATCCAGCTCGACGGCCTCGAGATCAACCGCGACGCTCGTTGTGTTACGGTGGACGGCGCACCGGTGCGCCTCACGCCCATCGAGTATTCCATCTTGCTGTTTCTGGTCGAGCATCGTGGCAGCGTGGTGGCCGTGGGGGACCTGTTCCGCGCGGTGTGGAACGAGGATTTTATGCCCGGCTCCAACAATACGGTGATGGTGCACATCCGCCACCTGCGCGAAAAGATCGGCGACGATGCCCAAAAGCCGCGCTTTATCAAAAACGTCTGGGGCGTCGGCTACATAATCGAATAACGCCTTTGGTGGTGGGGAAGTGGATATGACAAAAGACGATAGGCGGGTATTCGAGGTGCCCGATCGACTCTTTGAATACATAAGGGCGGTCGTCGACAACCGCGCGCTTGCGACGGTGCTGCTCTTTTTGCTGAGTCTGCTACTCATTGGTATTGACAATATCATTGGCATCCTGGCAGTTCTGCTCATTGGCTTTTTGCTGATCGATCGATTCGAAATCGTTCGCCGCTGCGTGGTAATCGGCGGTGCCGCGTGGACAATTACGCTGGCGATCGGGGCCATGGCGCTTGGCGGTATTGGCGAGCCCGTGTTCTTTGATGCCGCCTTTGTGTTCAACATGCTCGGCTTTGTGCTGGCGCTCGCCGTCTGTGTCCTGTTCTTTTGCGGGCGCGCCCTGTATTACCAGGGTTATGAGCAAGGCGAGCAGCATGCCGACCGCGTAATCGCCGCCCGTATTCAGGACCGTCTGATCGATAGCCCTGACACGTGGGATACCATCGACGGCGATTTTCTCGAGGTCGAGGGTGCGCTCAATCGGGCGCGCGATTGTGAGCGCAAGGTTCAACAGGCCCTGCGCGACGAATCGCATCGCAAAGATGATCTGGTTACGTACCTGGCGCACGACCTGCGTACGCCGCTCGCCAGTGTGGTGGGCTATCTTTCGCTCCTGCAGGAGGCTCCCGATTTGCCGCTTGAGCAGCGTGCGCGCTTTACAGGCGTGGCACTCGACAAGGCCCACCGGCTCGACGCGCTCATCGAAGAGTTCTTCGACATCACGCGTTTCGATTTCCACGATATCGTGCTTACCCGCGCCTACGTCGATTTGGGGCTATTGCTGGCGCAGGTGGCCGACGAGTTCTATCCCATTCTCAACGAACAGCACAAGGAAGCCCAGGTTGATATCTGCGAGGACCTGACGGTGCTCGTGGACGGCGACAAGATGGCTCGCGTATTCAACAACATCATGAAAAACGCCGTTGCCTATAGCTATGAGGGCTCGACCATCACGATCGAGGCCAGACGCCGGGACGGCGGTGGCGTGCGCGTGCGCTTTATCAATCAGGGCGATCCCATCCCTGAGGCAAAGCTCAAGGTGATCTTTGAGAAGTTCTATCGCCTGGATGCGGCGCGTGCGACCAATCGCGGCGGCGCTGGACTGGGGCTTGCCATCGCCAAGGAGATCGTATGCGCGCACGGCGGTACCGTTGCATGTGAATCGACGCCCGAACACACGATATTCACCATCGAGCTGCCCGCCGCATAGCCAGTGTGCCCTTACAAACACTTGACAATGCGCTCACGTGCATATGAGCCGCGATTCCTACTATCGATACTGCTGAATTGATATCGATGTGGAGGTATGCGGTATGACGGCTGCTGCGGCTGTGGAGCCCACGGAGCTTGAAGAACTCATGAAAGCGCAGGCCGAGGCCGCGCACGAGCGCGAGGTTGGGGATGCGACTCGCCCCACGGCAGAGGATCTTGCCGCCTCGCCGACGCGCATCGATGTCGAGGGCCTCGACCTGTTCTATGGCGACCATCATGCGCTCAAGGACGTGAATATCAAGATCCGCGACAAGCAGATCACCTCGTTCATCGGGCCTTCGGGCTGCGGAAAGTCCACGTTGCTGCGCTGCTTTAACCGCATGAACGACGGCATCAAGGATTGCCGCATCGAGGGCAAGATTGCGCTCGATGGTCAAGATATCCTGGGCGATTACGACATCTGCCGTTTGCGCCAGCGCGTGGGCATGGTGTTCCAGCGCCCCAACCCGTTTCCCATGAGCATCTACGACAACGTCGCCTATGGGCCGCGCGGCATGGGCGTGCGCGATCGCGCTGTGCTGGATGGGCTGGTCGAGGATTCCCTTCGTCGCGCTGCGCTATGGGATGAGGTCAAGGACAAGCTCAAGGAGTCGGGCCTGGGTCTTTCGGGTGGACAGCAGCAGCGCCTGTGCATCGCCCGCGCACTTGCCGTGCAGCCCGACATTCTGCTGATGGACGAGCCGACCTCGGCACTCGACCCTGTGTCGACGCTGGTGGTGGAGCAGCTGGCCTGCGAGCTCAAAGAGACCTGCACGCTCGTGGTCGTTACGCACAATATGCAGCAGGCGGCGCGTATCTCCGATTCGGTCGCATTCTTTTTGCTGGGTGAGCTGGTGGAGCACGCGCCCACCGCGCAACTCTTCAAGAATCCGACCGATCCGCGCACGGCGGATTATTTGACGGGGCGTTTTGGCTGATACCATCTAGTAAAGGTACCTTTAGGGTTAAGATGCGGTCATGCCGGCCGCAAAGGGGTTCAACATGATCTATTACGTCGAGGACGATGACAACATCAGGGATTTGACGGTCTATGCACTGCGCAAGCAGGGGATTGAGGCCGAAGGCTTTTCGTGCGACGGTGAGTTTAAGGCTGCCGTGGCGCGACGGGTACCCGATGCCGTCCTGCTCGACATCATGCTGCCCGATACCGATGGCTTGGCGATTATGCGTCGACTGCGTGCCGATCGCCTGACGGCGACGGTGCCCATCATGATGCTTACCGCCAAGGATACCGAGCTCGACAAGGTGATGGCGCTCGATGGCGGTGCCGACGATTACCTGACTAAGCCGTTTTCGCTCATGGAGCTTGCGAGCCGCTGCCGCGCACTGCTGCGTCGCGGCGGCATGGTCAAGCAGGCGAGCGATGTGCTCAGCGTGGGCGACATCGTGCTCTCGCCCAGCCATCGCGAGGTGACCGTTGCCGGCGAGCCGCTTAAGCTCACCCTGCGCGAGTTCGACCTGCTCGAGTACCTCATGCGCAAGCCCGGCGTGGTTTTTACCCGCGAGTCGTTGCTGCAGAGCGTGTGGGGCTGGGACTTCGACGGCGGTTCGCGCACCGTTGACGTGCACGTGCAGACGCTTCGCCAAAAACTGGGCGAGCATGCCAGCGCCATCGAGACCGTGCGCGGCGTGGGCTACCGCTTGGCCGAGCCTTCTGCCGGTGATGGTGCCGAAGGTGACGACACCGCGGCCACCGCATCGGAGGAGTAACCCGTGGTCTTCGCCCCCCAGGGAAAACATACGCTGTCGCACCGCGTTTTTGTGACGATCTTTGTCTGCGCCATGGCGGTTATCGTGGCGTTTACGGTGCTGGGTGCGTTCTTTGTGCAAAACACCTTGGCGGATGCCACGAGTACCAATCTGGCGCAGGAAACCGAGCTCATTGCTGCCGCTCTCGACGAACAGCAGGAGCCCATCCCGTTCTTGCGTAGCCTTGATCGCGAGGACTTGCGAATCACGCTGATTAACAAGGATGGATCGGTTGCCTACGACAACGAGGCGTCGCCTTCCACACTGCCCAACCATGGCGATCGCCCCGAGGTCATCGAGGCCTTTGAGAGTGGTTCGGGTTCCGCGGAGCGCGCAAGCTCTACGCTCGACGAGATTATGCTGTATCGCGCCGTCGCCCTTGATAACGGCCAGGTTGTCCGCTTGGCGCAGGCCCAGCCTGGCGTTGCGGCGATTTTGCTGTCGATGGTGGCGCCGATGCTGCTTATCGCAGCAGCGGGTGCGGTACTCTCGTTTTTTATGGCGCGCCGCGAGTCCCGTGCCATCATCGCGCCTTTGCAAGAGGTGGATTTGGACCACCCACGCCGTAGCTATGAGCACGCCTATGCCGAGATGGTCCCCATGCTTGAGCGTATTGAGTCGCAGCGCCAGGAGCTCAAGCGCCAAATGGCGGTGCTGGCGGACAACGACCGTATGCGCCGCGAGTTCACGGCGAATATCACCCATGAGCTCAAGACGCCGCTTACGGCGATTTCGGGCTATGCCGAGCTCATCGCAAACGGCATGGTCGAGGGCGAGGGCGACCTGCGCAACTTTGGCGGTCGCATCTATCGTGAGGCGGGCCGCTTGGCAGCGCTTGTCAACGATATCCTTACGCTGTCTAACTTGGACGAGGCCGAGCGTGCAACTGAGGGCGAGGCGGTGCCCATTGGTTCCACGGAGCCTATTGAGCTCTCGCGTGCCATCTACGCGGTCGAGCAGCGTCTTGAACAGGTCGCCCGTCAGGCGAATGTGACGATAAGTCATGAGACCAAGCCTGTGGTCATCGAGGGCGTGTCGCGCTTGATTGACGAGCTCATCTATAATCTGGCAAGCAACGCCATCCGCTACAATCGACCCGGCGGTACGGTTACGCTGCAGTGCGGCACCAACGACGAAGGCCATCCGTTCCTTGCGGTCGCCGACACGGGAATCGGTATCGCGCCTGAAGAACAGGGCAAGGTATTTGAGCGGTTCTATCGCGTGGACAAGAGTAGGTCCAAGGCGCGCGGCGGAACCGGTCTGGGGCTTGCAATTGTCAAGCATGCGGCCCTGTATCATCACGCCACGCTCGATTTGTCGAGCGAGTTGGGCGTGGGAACCACCATTACGGTGACGTTTCCCATACGGCAGGACGAGCCATTCGCATAGCGATACAACATAGATATTGATGCAGACGCCGCATTTGACTTTCGGGTGCGGCGTTGTTGTACAATTTTACGATTGCTTCCGACATTTTTACAGGAGAGCCTGTTTCTTATGTATAGAGTTTGGTCTCGGTAAAAAGATGCGATAACATACGGACAGTTTTGTCAATCCGAACTGGGGAAATGAAAGGCAAGCTGCATGACCCTTCTCGAACTGTTCCAGCTGCTGAAGAAGCACCTTCAGCTGGTCATCACCCTTCCGGTGGTCTGCGCGATCGCCATGGGCATCGTGTCCTTCGTTGCGATGGACAACACCTATACCGCGACGACGAGCATGTACATTCTCGCCAAGACCGACGATAGCGGTCAGATGAGCTACAACGATCTCTCGGCGAGTCAGATGCTTTCCAACGATATCGCCACGCTGCTGGATAGTGATAGCGTTAAGAGCGGCGCAGCCAATGAACTGGGCCTCACCGATCTGGATGACTACAAGGTGTCTGTTTCCTCCGAGACCACCACGCGTGTCATTACGCTTTCGGTTACCGGCACCGATGCCAAGGAGACGGCTAAGGTCGCAAAGGCCATGGCCAGCTCGGTGAGTACGGTCGCTCAGAACGTCGGCGCTGCCCAGAGCATCAACGTTATCGACGAGGCTAAGACCCCCGAAGCCCCCAGCGGTCCCAAGCGTATGCTGTACGTTGCTGTCGCGTTCCTCGCGGGCATCTTTATCGCAGTTGCCTATGTCGTTTTGGCAGACATGCTCAACACCCGCATCCGCGGTGCCGAAGAGGCAGAAGAGCTCCTGGGCATTCCCGTTGTTGGCCGAATTCCGGCTATGAAAGGTGGTAAATAGGCATGGCTAAGGCAAAGAACACCGATAAACTCGTTGTACAGAATGCCGCCAAGACCCTTCTGGCCAACATCCGCTTTGCGAGCGTGGACGACCCCATTCGCACCATCACCGTTACCTCCTCGATTCCCAACGAGGGCAAGTCTACGGTTTCCATTAACCTTGCTCAGGCAATCGCCACGAGCGGCAAGTCCGTGCTTCTGGTCGAGGCCGATATGCGCCGCAGGTCCCTTTCCGATATGCTCGGCGTTCGTTCGCGCGGCGGACTCTATGCGGTCCTTTCCGAGCAGATCTCCATTGACCAGGCAATTGTCGAGACGGGTCAGAAGAACTTCTACTTCCTCGATGCCGAGCCGCATATTCCCAATCCTGCCGACATCATCGTCTCTCACCGCTTTGCCAAGCTGGTAAAGGCGCTGTCCGCCAAGTTCCAGTACGTCATCTTTGATGCTCCCCCGGTCGGCACCTTCATCGATGCTGCCGAGATTGCCAGCCTGACCGACGGCACGCTGTTCGTGGTGCGTGAGGATTTCACCAAGCGCGAGGAGGCGCTCAACGCCATCGGTCAGCTAAAAAAGTCCGAGAAGGTCAAGCTCATCGGTACCGTTATGAACTACTGCGAGACCGAGACCAGCGAGTACTACTACTCCTACTACACCAAGGACGGTAAGAAGGTGAAGAAGGGCTCCGACGATCAGGGGACTTCCAAAAAGGGCATCTTCACCAACCGAGCAAACGTTTAGTTGATTAAGGCTGACCTATGCGTGACATTCATTGCCATATCTTGCCGGGTGTAGACGACGGCGCCGCCGATCTCGATGAGAGCTTGGCGATGCTCGAGGCTGCCAAGCGGGCCGGTGTAACCAGAATCGTTTGCACTCCTCACTGTCGTGATCCCTATTTTGATTACGACAAGATGTGGGATGCCTTTGAGCTGCTGCGTGATAACGCTGACGGTTTTCCGCTCCAGATGGGCTTCGAGGTCAACCATCGAAAGCTCGTTGAGCTTGGTATCGATGCTGCGGAGCACTTGCATTTCGATGGGACCAACGAGTTTCTGCTCGAGCTTTCGACGCATGCCGATGCGTATGCGTTTAGAGAGTACGAGAACACGATTTACGATTTGCAGTGCCGTGGCTACCAGGTGATCATCGCTCATCCTGAGCGCTATCGTGCGGTTCAAAAGGATGTAAGCGTGGCGGAGCGCCTGGTCGATATGGGCTGCAAGCTGCAGGCTTCGGCGGACTTTATTGCCGGCGGTCGCTTTGGTCGCGAGAAAAAGCCGGCACAGCGCCTGTTCGATCAGAACCTGTACAGCTTCATCGCGAGCGATGCCCATAACGTGGGTCATTACGACTGCCTGGCGAAGGCTCGCGCGAAGTTTAGCGTGCGCGGAGCTCATTTTCGCTAATATCTGTCCCTAACGTTCGCATTGAATGAAAGGGCAGCCATGGATATCCAACTTAAGACGGGATGCTTTGATGACGCGGCGTTGGTGCGCCGCGTCGTTTTTATGGACGAGCAGGGCTACGAGAATGAGTTCGACGCTATCGACGAGGATCCGAACTGCATTCATGTGACGCTCTATGTAGACGACGAGCTTGCCGGTTGCTCGCGCGTGTTTCCCGAAGAGCTTGAACGCGTGGCTGACGCAGGGGCCCCGGTGTTGCCGGCATGCGACATGGACGAAGACGTTGCGGCGGGGGAGACCTACATTATGGGGCGCGTCGCCGTGCTGCCGGCTAGGCGTCGTCGCGGACTGGCGAGTGCGATTGTCGAGACCAGTGCTTCGTGTGCACGCGATGCCGGCGCTAAGCTTATTAAGCTGCATGCGCAGGAATACGTGCTGCCGCTCTATGCAAAGGCGGGCTACACGCAAATTGCCCCGGTAGATTACGAAGACGAGGGCCAACCCCATGTCTGGATGGCCAAGCGCGTAGATGGCAGATAGGGACGTTCCTTTTCTGCCGGCAGTTGGGGACGCTCCTTGGCAATTGGCGCATCGGAGCGCTTAGACATACAGTTTTTCGATTCCGTATGTATATATGCGCGCTAATGGGTTATAAAATCTAAGTCTGAACATAGCAGGTCTGCGATTCGGCTCGGGCGACCGGGCCGTTTTTGCGGACGGGGGTAGCGCGAAAGGACTGCACATGCGTCAATTTAAGACCGAGAGCAAAAAACTGCTCGACCTCATGATCAACTCCATCTACACCAATAAGGAAATCTTCCTGCGCGAGCTTATCTCTAACGCGAGCGACGCCGTCGACAAGCTCAACTTTAAGAGCCTGCAGGATCCGAGCGTCAAGATCGACCAGGGCGACCTGGCTATTCGCGTTTCCTTTGATAAAGACGCCCGCACCATTACCATCTCGGATAACGGCATTGGCATGACCGCCGAGGAGCTCGAGCGCAATCTGGGCACCATCGCCCATTCCGGCTCCGAGGAGTTTAAGACCGAGAACGCCGAGCAGCAGGGTTCGGATGTCGACATCATCGGCCAGTTTGGCGTGGGCTTCTACTCGGCTTTTATGGTCGCCAGCCATGTGAAGGTCGTCAGCCGCGCCTATGGCGAGGATGTCGCCCATGTGTGGGAATCCGACGGTCTTGAGGGCTACACCATCGAGGACGGTGAGCGCGCCGAGCACGGTACCGATGTCATCCTGACGCTGCGCGAGAACGAGAAGCTCGATGCCGACGGCGAGGCCGAGACCTACGATCGCTTCCTGACCGAGTGGGGTCTCAAGAGCCTGATTCAGCAGTACAGCAACTATGTGCGCTACCCGATTCAGATGATGGTGTCCAAGAGCCGCCAGAAACCCAAGCCCGAGGACGCCGGCGACGATTACAAGCCCGAGTACGAGGACTACCAGGAGCTCGAGACCGTCAATTCCATGACACCGATCTGGAAGAAGCACAGCTCCGATGTCGAGCAGAAGGACTACGACGAGTTCTACAAGTCCACGTTCCACGACTTTGACGATCCTGCGCGCACCATCAGCTTCCACGCCGAGGGCACGCTCGAGTATGACGCCCTGCTGTTTGTGCCGGGACGCGCGCCGTTCGATCTGTACAGCAAGGACTACGAGAAGGGTCTGGCGCTCTACAGCTCCAACGTCCTGATCATGGAGAAGTGCGACGACCTGCTGCCCGACTACTACAACTTTGTCCGCGGCGTCGTGGATTCCGCCGACGTGTCGCTCAACATCTCGCGCGAGACGCTGCAGCAGAACCGTCAGCTCAAGGCCATCGCCAAGCGTGTGGAAAAGAAGATTACCGCCGACCTTGAGGATATGCGTGACAACGACCGCGAGGCCTACGAGAAGTTCTTTGAGAACTTTGGCCGCGGTCTTAAGTACGGCATCTACTCGAGCTATGGCATGAAGGCCGATGAGCTCGCCGACCTGTTGCTGTTCTGGTCTGCCAAAGAACAGAAGATGATTACCCTGGCCGAGTATGCCAAGGGCATGCCTGAGGATCAGAAGGCCATCTACTACGCCGCCGGCGACTCGCGTGAGCGCTTGGCCAAGATGCCCGTGGTAAAGGGCGTGCTCGACCGCGGCTATGACGTGCTGCTGCTGACGCAGGATGTGGATGAGTTCACGTTCCAGGCTATGCGTGAGTACGTTGCCGCCGATATGCCCAAGATCTACGAGGACGATGCTGCCCGCGAGGCTGCCGAGAAGGCTGTGGCCGACGGTGCCGAGCCCGAGGTCGAGGATCGTCATCTAGAGCTCAAGAACGTTGCGACCGGTGATCTTGACCTGGCGACCGAGGACGAGAAGAAGGAGGCCGAGGACGCCACCAAGGAGAACGAGGACCTCTTTAGCGCTATGAAGGAGGCGCTCGGTGACAAGGTCGAGAAAGTCGCCGTCTCCGCGCGCCTGACCGATGCCCCCGCTTGTATCACCACCGAGGGCCCACTTTCGCTCGAGATGGAGAAGGTGCTCCAGAAGGGACCCGAGGGCGCGCCCGACGGCATGCCCAAGAGCCAACGCGTGCTCGAGCTCAACGCCAAGCACCCGGTCTTTGACAAGCTTGTCGCTGCCCAGAAGGCAGGCGACGCCGACAAGATCAAGCAGTACTCTGGTCTGCTCTACGATCAGGCCCTGCTGGTCGAGGGCATCCTCCCCGAGGACCCCGTTGCCTTCGCGGCGGCTGTTTGCAACTTGATGTAGTTCGGGGATACGGCACCGTAACTAGATTAGAACGAGAGTGGATAATCTCCCACTTTTGGCTCGAATGCGGGCTTGAAGTGGGAGATTTTCCACTCTCGTTTCCTTTTGAATGATCCCTTGGGGACGGAGGAAAGCGGATCACCGGATCAGGCCGACCCCCTCGGTGATCCGTTTTCCTCCGTCCCCAAGGGATCAATTATTTGTCGGGGTTGTGGTTTTGTGACCTGCTGAAATTTAAGATACTGTACAACTGTACGTTAATTCGTCTTCGTAGTATATTGCTACCGCAAAACTCAATACCATTGTGCTCTGAGACGCTAAAGCGCCTACGTACAATGGTTGTCGATAGTACGATTTGATTCAACGACAGGATGGATGGCCCAAGCGTGAGTCTCGGCAGCAAACTATCCGATGCAAAGGTCTCCTTTGCGATATTCAAGCGCGACATTAAGCGACTACTTGTGAACCCCGTCGCCTTGGTGGTTACCCTCGGCGTGTGCGTTATTCCCTCGCTGTATGCCTGGTACAACATCGTGGCAAACTGGGATCCGTACGGAAACACTCAGGGTATCAAGATTGCCATCGCCAACAACGATCAGGGCACCCAGAATGACCTAGTGGGCGAGCTTAACGCAGGCGATAAGGTGGTCGACCAGCTCAAGGAGAACGACCAGCTTGGCTGGACCTTCGTCGACTCGGCGGCAGATGCCAAAGAGGGCGTCGAAAGTGGCGAATACTATGCTGCCATCGTGATTCCCAAGAACTTCTCCGACAATCTCGTCTCGATGCTCGACGGCAATTACCATCAGCCGAAGCTCACCTATTACGTCAACGAGAAAAAGAGCGCCATTGCGCCCAAGGTCACCGATACCGGTGCCAACACCATCGAGGAGCAGATCAACTCGGAGTTTGTCTCCACGGTGGGCGAGACCGTCGCGGGCATTGCCAAAGATGCTGGCATCGACCTTAAAGACAAGGCAACCCAGACCCAGGATTCGCTGGCGGGCTCGGTGTCCGAGGCGTCTGATACCCTGGGCGAAGTACGTGATTCCATCGGCGACATGAACACCGCCATCGACAAGACAAGCAGCTCGATTGCTTCGGCCGATGCTGCGTTGGCGGGCCTGCAGGGACAGGCGCCTTCGCTAACGCAGGCAATCGCTCAGGGTAATGATCTGCTGGGCGAAGCTCGCACCACGGCTGGCAAGTCCATCACCTCGCTCTCCAAGGCACTTTCGGAGGGCAGCATCGTGCTGAGTAAGACATCGGCTTCTGCGAACGCCGCGATTGGCAGGCTTACCGGTACGGTTACGTCCACGACCACTCGAATCGACAACTCGCTCGAATCCCTTCAGGCGACGATTGACCACAACAGCGCTGTCATCGAGCGCCTGCAGATTCTCGTTAACGATACGTCGACGGGATCGGAGAACGCCGATGCGCTCATCGCGTCGACCATCAATTCGCTTCGCGAGCAAAACCAGAAGCTGCAGAGCATTAAGGATGGCCTTTCTGCACAGTCGAGGGCCATGGCAAACGACGCTAAGGCAATCTCGAACGCGAGCAAGACACTCAACGCGGCAATTCAGACCGGTACGGCTAACCTCGGTCAGGCTCAGACCGATCTGGGGCAGAACGCGCTGCCGAAGGCTTCGAGCGCGCTTGACTCCTTTGCCGCCGTTTCGGGCGATTTGACCGGCATTGTATCGGGTATGACCCCCACGATAGCGAGCGCGCGCGGCACGCTGGCGCAGCTCGACGCCACGCTCAAGCAGGCAAAGACCACGCTGTCCCAAACCGATGCCTCCCTTGCCAAGGTTCAGGACAAGCTCGCGACCGCCGCTAATGACATTGCGGCGCTGCAGACCTCTGAGTCTATGGGCGAGTTAGCCGACCTCATGGACGTCGACGTCAATGACGTGGCAGATTTCATGGCATCTCCGGTTGAGCTGACGTCCAAGTCAATCTATCCGGTCAAGAGCTTTGGCTCGGGCATCGCGCCCTTCTACACCAATCTGGCGCTGTGGGTAGGCGGCTATGTGCTCATCGCTATCTACAAGCTCGAGGTCGACCGCGAGGGCATCGGTAGCTTTACGGCGCGTCAGGGCTACTTTGGCCGCTGGCTGCTGATGGTGATCCTGGGTGCGTTCCAGGCCATTATCGTTACGGTGGGCGACCTGGTCATTGGCGTTCAGTGCGTCAATCCGCTGCTCTTTGTGCTGGGCGGCATCGCTATCTCGTTCACTTACGTCAACATCATCTATGCGCTGTCCACCACGTTTAAGCATATCGGTAAGGCAATTGGCGTCATCCTCGTCATTGTGCAGATTCCCGGTTCGTCGGGCATGTATCCCATCGAGATGATGCCCGGCTTCTTCCAATGGCTGCATCCGCTGCTGCCCTTCACCTATGGCATCAACCTGCTGCGCGAGACCGTCGGTGGCATGTATTCGTTCAACTACCTGTTTAACCTGTGCATCCTGGGCGTGTTCTTGATCGTGGCGCTCTTTATCGGTCTGCAGCTGCGCCCGTTGCTGCTCAACCTCAATCTGCTCTTTGATAAGCAGCTTTCCACGACGGGCCTCATGATCTGCGAGTCCAACGACCTGCCGCGCCAGCGCTATTCGCTGCGCACGGCCATGCGTGTCATGCTCGATTCGGATTCGTACCGTCGCGAGCTGCTCGATCATGCCGTGGCGTTTGAGCATCGCTACCCCTACTACATCAAGGGCGGTTTTGCCGCTGTGGTGGGCGTTCAGGTCCTGCTCTTTGTCCTGTCGACGGTTCTCGATATCGACAATAACGGCAAGATTATCCTGCTCGTTATCTGGATCATTTCGGTTATCGCCATCTGTGGCTGGCTCATCAACATCGAGTACATCCGCGCGAGCCTCAATACCCAGATGCGTATCTCGGCACTTTCGGACGAGGACCTTCGCCGCGAGATGCGCGAGCACACGGCTGCCATCCCTGCTGCCCGTCGCATGTTTGGTCTCAATGCCAGCGAGCGGGGCACCAAGGACAGCGAACAGCCCACGAGCCGTCTGCCGCATATCGGTGCGCATCGTAAGGCTCAAGATGCCGACGGCGTTGACAACGTAAGCGGAAACGACGGGGACACCACCCCACTTGGTAAGCACTCTAAAGGAGGTGAGGCATAAATGAAAAACATCCTGCACCTGTTTAAGCGCGATGTCCAAAATGTGTCTCGCTCCGTGATCGGCTTGGTTGTTGTGATGGGCCTCATTATCGTGCCGTGCCTGTACGCGTGGTTTAACATCGCCGGTAGCTGGGATCCCTACGGCAATACCGGCAACCTTAAGATCGCCGTGGTCAACACCGACGAGGGCTACGAGAGTGATCTGATTCCCGTCGAGGTCAACGTGGGCGAAAACGTAACCGCCACTCTGCGCGGCAACGAGAACTTCGACTGGGTCGTTCTCAACGACCGCGATAAGGCGATTGAGGGCGTTAAGTCGGGCGCGTACTACGCTGCCGTCGTTATCCCTAAAACGTTTAGCGCCGACATGATGACGCTTTTCTCGACCGAGGTGAAGCACGCCGATATCGAGTTCTATGAGAACCAGAAGGCCAACGCCATCGCACAGATTGTGACCGAGAAGGGTTCGAGCGCCGTCCAGAGTCAGGTCAACGAGACCTTTACCGAAACCATTACGAGCATCGGTCTTAAAACCGTGTCCAGCCTGCTCGACTATATGAGTACCGACCAGGTGAGCAACTTTATCGCCAATCTGTCCTCTACGCTGGGCGATTCGGTCGAGGACCTGCAGGACGTTCAGGCGAGCGCGACGTCGCTTGCGGGCATTTTGAGCTCTACGTCCGATTCACTGACATCGGCGGGCGGCATGCTCAAACAGTCCGGATCGACCGAGGAGTCGGTGAAGCAGCTCATGCAGCATGCCGAGAGCGGTATTGCCGATTCCGAGCAAGCGCTCAAGTCCGCCAGCGATGCAATCGATGCCGCTATTGATGGGAGCGCAGGTTCGTTCGATAACGTTTCTACCGAGCTCGCAAAGGCATTCGACGCTGCAAACCTGCATGTCAATCTTACGGTGCGTCAGCTCAACGATGGCGCAACGTCACTCAAGAACCGTGCCGACGAGATTGATGCCACGGCGAATGAGCTCCGTAGTCTTGCTGGCCAGGTGAGTAACGATAAGCTCAAGGCAGGGCTTGAGGACGCGGCTGCTGAGCTTGACAAAACCGCGGCGGAGTACCGCAACAATGCCAATGAGCTGACGAACATCGAGACGTCGCTCAAGAACAGCATGGCCGAGGTCAACAGCTCGCGTGCCGAGGTCGACCAGGCCATCGCCGATGCCAAGGCGGGTATCTCGGGTGCCAAGTCCGACTACGATTCTACGTTCTCGGTTAAGGCCAAGGAGCTCAAGAAGACCATTTCGGGCGTTCTGGATTCCCTGAACGGTATCTCGGGTGACCTAGATAGCGCCGTGAGCGGTCTGACCGACGCCTCTGGTTCGCTCGCGAAGGGTCTCTCCAAGGCTGCAAGGCTCGTCAACAAGGCTTCCGATCAGCTGGGTGAGGCATCGGACAAGATTAGCGCGTTCAAGGACGAGCTCGACGGTGCCCTTATGTCGGACGATCTGGCCACGATCAAGACGATGATCGGCAACGACCCCGATGGCCTCGCCGTGTCGCTTTCCGGCCCCGTTGCGCTCGATCGCAAGCCGGTCTATCCGATCCGCAACTACGGCTCGGCCATGGCGCCGTTCTACACGATTTTGTCGCTGTGGGTGGGCTCGATTGTTCTGGCGGCCATGATGAAGGTCTCGGTTGACGATGAGCTCATCAACGAACTCATCCCCGTGCGCCTGCACGAGATCTACCTGGGCCGTTATCTGTTCTTTGGCGGTCTGGCCTTGCTGCAGGCAACGCTCGTGTGCGCGGGCGACATTCTGTTCTTTGGCATCCAGTGCGACAACCCCCTGCAGTTTGTGCTTGCCGGCTGGGTCGCGAGCCTCGTGTTCTCCAATATCGTCTACACGCTCACGGTTTCGTTTGGAGATATCGGCAAGGCCCTCGCCGTCGTGCTGCTGGTCATGCAGGTCGGCGGTTCGGGCGGTACGTTCCCCATCGAGATGACCGGCCCCGTGTTCCAGGCGATCTACCCGTTCCTGCCGTTTACCCACGGCATCAACGCCATGCACGCCGCCATGTCCGGCGCCTACCATATGGAGTACTGGGTTGAGTTGGGCATTCTGGCGAGCTATCTGATTCCGTCGCTGGCCCTGGGCGTCGTCTTCCGCCGCCCGGTTATCAAAGCCAACGACTGGATCATCGAAAAGCTGGAGTCGACAAAGCTTATTTAGTGCAACAGCGTGACATCGACGAAACATCGAGGTTTACTCTGCCGACGCTTTAGTGGGCTGGATTGCGTGGGCTGCTTGGTTGTTGCTACAGTAGCGGGGCGTGCCGGGGGTCCGGTGCGCCCCGTTTTTATTTGACCGTGAGGCGGCACGCAGCCATACGCGTGCGGACACCACGCCCAGATTGAGTGTGAGGATGTTCCATGGCCCAATACGCTGCCAACGAAATCGAAAACATGCCCGATAGCCCTGTGGCCCGTGAGGATTTGGGCGCGGGCGGTATTCCCAGGGGCGCCGGCGCACGCTCCCCGCTGTTCTGGAAAGTTTTGCTACTTTCGGTGGCGGTCATCTGGGGCTACTCCTTTACCACTATGAAGGATGCACTCGGCACCATTCCGGTGTTCGAGCTGCTCTATGTACGCTTTCTGCCTGCAGCGTTGGTCATGTTTGCCGTCTTCCACAAGCGCATCACTGCACATTTCAACGCTCGCAATCTGATCGTTGGCCTGAGTATGGGCGTGCTCATGTGGGCGGCCTATGCGTTGCTGACGGTCGGTCTGGCATATACTACGGCGGGCAAGAATGCTTTTTTGACGGGCACGTATTGCATCCTCGTGCCGTTCGCGAGCTATTTTCTGAGCGGAGAAAAACTCACCCGCTATAACCTGGGCGCGGCACTGCTGTGCTTGGCGGGCATTGGCTTGGTGGCGCTCGATAGCGTCGAGTTCAACATCGGTGACGTCATTACGCTGACAGGCGCGGTCTTCTTCGCCATCCAGATGGCGGTGACCGCCAAGTACGGTCGCAAAATGGACATCAACGTTATCACGTTTTGGATGTTTGTGGGCAACGGCGTGCTGAGCCTGGTCTCGTCGCTGCTATTCGAGACCCAGGCGCCTTTGTCCGTGTGGACGCCGAACTTTATCGGTGTGATGGCGTTTCTCTCGGTGGGCTGCACATGCGTGGCTCTGCTCATCCAAAACGTCGGCCTGGCGCATGTCCCGGCTTCGACGGGCTCGCTGCTCCTTTCGATGGAGTCGCCTTCGGGCGTGTTGTTTTCGGTGCTGCTGATGGGGGAGGCGCTCACCTCGCGCCTGCTCGCCGGCTTCGTGCTTATCTTCCTGTCGATTATCTTGAGTGAGACTCACTTCGATTTTTTGCGCAAAAAGCCGCGCCCGCAATTGTAAACAACTTGTTGCGCCGCCCTCCCGGGGCGGCATTTTTTATGCGTCGCCCTTAAAGTTGTACCTTGCACTTTACGTTATCAAAGTGCTTGCTGCAAAAACGTTACTGGAGGGCATCTATGGCACCAGCTTTGTCCGATTTTCAACCGCAACCAGCGCCCAAGGCTACCGCAGCGGCGCAGGCCGCTATCGGTGACGGTCTTGTTGCAGAAGCTCAGACTTTTGCAGACGAGCTTGCTGTGTGGCGACACGATCTACACCAGATGCCCGAGCTGGGTAACAACCTTCCGCAGACGTCCGTCTTTATCCAGGCGCGTCTGGACGAGATGGATATTCCCTATGCCGTGCTTGTTGACGGCTCCTGTGTCGTTGGCCTTATCGGTGCCGGCGCGGCAGCTGCTGCTCGGGGTAACGGTACGTGCACGGACAAGCAGGCCGGTACGGTCATCATGCTCCGCGGCGACATGGATGCCCTGCCCGTTGCCGAGGAATCCGGCGAGCCCTTTGCATCCACCAATGGCTGCATGCATGCTTGCGGTCACGATATGCACGCGACGGCGCTGCTTGGTGCGGCTCGTATGCTCAAGGCCCGCGAGTCCGAGCTTCTCGACGCCAACGCCACGGTTAAGTTGCTGTTCCAGCCGGGCGAGGAAACCTTTGAGGGCGCCCGTGCCGCCATCGTCGACGGTTTGCTGCAGAACCCACGCCCCCAGGCCGCCTTTGCCATGCATGTCAATAGCCAGTCGCCGCTTGGCCTGGTGCTCTACGGCAGCCCGGCGCTCTCGGGCGTGTACGGTTTTCGCATCACGCTTCAGGGCAAGGGCGGCCATGGCTCGAGCCCCGAGATCTGCATCGACCCCATCACGGCCGGCGTCCATGTGCATCTGGCGCTTCAGGAGCTCATCTCCCGCGAGGTGCCGGCGGCCAAGGAGGTCGCGCTTACCGTTGGCAAGTTCGCCGGCGGTCAGGCCGCAAATGTCATCCCCGACACTTGTGTACTCGAGGGAACGCTGCGTGGCTTCGACGTCAAGCTCATGGGGCACCTCAAGACCCGCATCGCGGAGGTCGTAAACGGCGTTGCCACAACATATCGTACGTCGGCGACCATCGAGACGCTTTCGGATGTTCCGCCGCTGGTACTCGATGACAATATGACCCAGGCTTCACTTGGCTATGTGGGTGCGACACTGCCCAAGGCCACCTTCCTGCCGCTGTTCCACGCCATGGCGAGTGAGGACTTCGCGTTGATCTCGAGTGAGATCCCGAGTGCGTACTTTACCGTGGGCGCTGCCGTGACTGATACGGACGAGCATTTTGCTCAGCATCATCCCAAGGCACGTTTTAGCGATGCCGAGCTTCCCCTTGGCGCCGCGGCTTATGCGGCAGTCGCTTTGGGCTACATCGCCGACCACCGGTAGCACCCAATCTTGCTACTCGTTTGTTTAAAAAGGAGCAGTATGTCCCAGCAGCGTAAGTTCTTCCCCGGCTGGCTCGTGGTGGCTTCCGGCTTTGTCATCATGGCCACGTGCTACACGATTTTCGTTAACTGCATGAGCCTGTTTCAGCCGCTCGTCGTCAGCGACCTGGGCATCACGCTTGCGCAGTACAACATCTCCAACGCCATCTCCACCGTGGTGAGCGTTATCGGCTCACTTGTGATCGGTCATGTTGCCGATAAAGTAAGCGGTCGCGTTTTGGGCTCCCTCACTGTAATCGCCACCTCTGCCGTTCTTGCCGGCATGAGCCTTGTCGGTGAACTGTGGCAGGTCTACGTGCTCTTTTCTGTTTGCCCCGTTCTGTTTGTGGCCGCCCTGGAAGCCGAATAGATGCTCGTACCATCATTCGGTTTCCAAGGCGGTCACGGGCCTACGAAATGATCCGTTTTCCTCCGTCCCCAACAGATCACGTGATCCGAAGGGGACGGAGGAAAGCGGATCGCAAACAGCGGCGGCGCGTCTGGCCGAACGAGTCCCCATACCCTCGTTCGGTCAGGCGCGCCGCCGCGTTGCTGCTTTGTGCCGTATAATGTCCACTACCTATGACGCGATACAAAAGAAAGGTGTTTGCCCATGCAGGCACAGAAGGCGGAGGGAACCCGCGACCTTATCGGCGCCGAGATGCGCGCCTGGCAAAAGATGCAGCAGATTGCGGCCGGCGTGTTCGAGCCGTTTGGTTTTAAACCCATCGAGACGCCCGCGATCGAGCAGGTTGACGTGTTTGTCCACGGTATCGGCCAGTCGACCGACGTCGTGCGCAAGGAAATGTTCCGCGTGTTCAGCGGTGCCAACCTGGAGCGCGTCTTTACCGAGGGCACCGACACCAAACTCAAGCCCAAGCAGCGCCTGGCACTTCGCCCCGAGGGCACGGCCGGCGTGGTGCGCGCCGTCGTCGAGAACAATCTGGTGCCCCAGGGCTCCACGCCGTTTAAGGCTTACTACGCCGAGGCCATGTTCCGCGGCGAGCGTCCCCAGAAGGGCCGCCTGCGCCAGTTCCACCAGGTGGGCATCGAGTGGCTCGGCGCTCCCGATCCGGCGGCAGACGCCGAGTGCATCATCATGCTCATGGAGTTCTACAAGCGCCTGGGCTTCGATCTTTCCAAGCTTCGTCTGCTCATCAACTCGATGGGTGACGCCCAGTGCCGTCCGGCTTATCGCGAGCAGGTTAAGCAGTTCATCCTCGATCACGCCGACGAGATGTGCGATGAGTGCCGCGAGCGCGCCGAGCTCAACCCGCTGCGTGCCTTCGACTGCAAGAACGACCACTGCCGCGAGATCATGGCCGAGGCTCCGCTGATGGGTGACAACCTGTGCGATGAGTGCCGCGAGCACTACGAGCAGGTCAAGCGCTATCTGGATGCCGCCGGTATCGAGTATGTCGAGGATCCCACCTTGGTGCGCGGCCTGGACTACTACACCCGTACTGTCTTTGAGGTCGAGGCCCCTGGCGCCGGCGTCGGCTCCATCGGCGGCGGCGGCCGCTACGATGGCCTGGTCGAGCTCGAGGGTGGCAAGCCCACGGCGGGCGTCGGCTTTGCTGTCGGTTTTGAGCGCGCCCTGCTGGCCCTGCAGGCCTTTGGCAGCGATTTGGGTGCCGATGAGGCCCCGTGCGTCTATGTCGCCAACGCCGGCAAGGAGCTGCGTCAGAACGTCTTTGCCATTACGCAGGAGCTTCGCGCCGCAGGTATCGTGACCGAGGCCGACTATCAGGGTCGTTCGCTCAAGGCCCAGTTTAAGCAAGCCGATAAGGTAGGCGCCAAGCTCATCTTGGTCCTGGGTGGCGACGAGCTTGCCGCCGGCAAGGTCAAAGTGCGCGACATGCAGAGCCATGACGAGGTGCTCGCCGATCTGGACAACGTCGTCGAGGCGGTTCGCGAGCGCCTGTAGCGCATCTTTTTGAGCTTCGGGCCTGCTAACGTGCCCTGCTCATGGAGAGCGATTGTTACGGGGGTGTTTCGCTTTTATGCGGAATGCCCCCGTTTACGTATGCCGCCCACCGAGAAATACGACCATTTAGGGCAAAAACCTTTGCAATGCAGAAAATACTTTTGTGTGGTAAAGCGCAATCAGTGTCGAAAGTATTTCTCAAGCGCCTATAATGAATACCGCATGTTACGTGCATAGAAGGAGGAATGGGAGGAAACGTGGCTGAGAACCTAAGCAACCAGTCTGTACCCGAAGCCGCGGCGCGCGTCGCTGCCGTGGTCAACCGCCTCGTTAACCGAATCGGCTCGAATGCCGAGTCCAGGGAGCGTCTCGCCGAGATCGAGATCCCCGAGGAGCTGCGCGACAATCTGGCGCTGTTCTTGCGCCTGGAGCGCCGTGTGCTTAGCGAGTATGATCCCGAGATCGCGGACCTGTTCGACAAGATTTTGACAGCCGAGATTGTGGTCAATGCCGGCAACCCCGGTACCTGCGCTGCCGACGAAGCCGTCGACGAGCAGGGCGTGCCCACCGCCGACGAGCCCACTGCCGTGGCATTTCGTGAGGTCGTCGATTTGATCGACAGCCTGCCGCTCGATAAGCAGCAGGTCATCGTTCGCGCCTTTACGAGCTTTTTCCATCTGGCAAACCTGTCGGAGGAGAACTACCGTGTGGCGCAGCTGCGCGAGCGCGAGGCCGGTGCGTCGACCGATACCGAGGTCGATCCTGCCAACGAGCTTACCGTTGCCTATCACCAGCTGGTGAATGAGCTGGGTGTCGAGGGTGCCAACGAGCTGCTCGACAAGCTCGAGTTCCACCCTGTCTTTACCGCACATCCCACCGAGGCCCGTCGTAAGGCCGTCGAGGGCAAGATCCGCCGTATCTCCAACCTGCTGGAGGAGCGTCCGCGTCTGGGCGGCTCCGACCTGGTGGAGAACGAGCGCCATATGCTGCAGGAGATCGACGCCCTGGTGCGTACGAGTCCCATCGCGCTCAAGAAGCCCACGCCGGTCGAGGAAGCCGATACCATCATCGACATCTTCGATAACACGCTGTTCGACGTTATCCCCGTTATCTATCGTCGTTTTGACGATTGGGTGCTGGGCGACAAGGCCGGTACTGTGCCGCCGCTGTGCCCGGCGTTCTTCCATCCCGGCAGCTGGATCGGTTCCGACCGCGACGGTAACCCCAACGTCACCGCCAAGGTGAGCCGTGAGGTCGCCGCCAAGTACTTTACGCACATGGTGCTCAAGCTCGAGGACAAGTGCCGCCACATCGGCCGCAACCTCACGCTCGAGGCTACCTACAGCAAGCCGTCGGCCGAGCTCATTAACCTGTGGAACCATCAGGTCGAGATGAGCCCTCGTTACACGGCCCGCGCCGAGCTGATCTCCGAGCACGAGCCGCATCGCGCCGTCATGCTCGTCATGGCCGACCGCCTGAACGCCACCGTCCGTCGTATCACCGACACCATGTACCACAGCGCCGACGAGTTCCTGGATGACCTGCGCGTCGTCCAGCGTTCGCTGGCCGCCTGCGGTGCCGTCCGTGCTGCCTACGGCCCGGTCCAAACCATCATCTGGCAGGTCGAGTCCTTCGGCTTCCATATGGTCGAGATGGAGTTCCGTCAGCACTCCGTGGTGCATGCCCGCGCCCTTAAGGATATCCACGAGAACGGTATCCATGGCGACCTGCAGCCCATGACGCGCGAGGTCATCGATACCTTCCGCGCTATCGGCTCCATCCAAAAGCGCTACGGCAAGAAGATGGCGCACCGCTACATCATCTCGTTTACCAAGAGCGCTCAGCATGTGGCCGACGTCTTTGAGCTGGCGCACCTGTCCTTTGCACACGAGGAGGATGTCCCCGAGCTCGACGTGATCCCGTTGTTCGAGCAGCTCGAGGACCTCGAGGGCTGCGTTGACGTGCTCGATCAGATGCTTACGCTGCCCGTGGTGCAAAAGCGCCTTGCCCAGACCAACCGCCGCATGGAGGTCATGCTGGGCTATTCCGACTCTTCCAAGGATGCCGGTCCTACCACGGCCATGCTCGCGCTGCACTCCGCGCAGGAGCGCATCGCCAAGTGGGCAGAGAAGAACGATATCGACCTGGTGCTCATGCACGGTCGCGGCGGTGCCGTGGGCCGTGGCGGCGGCCCGGCCAACAAGGCCGTGCTGGCGCAGCCCAAGGGTTCGGTCAACTGCTTCTTTAAGCTTACCGAGCAGGGCGAAGTCATCTTTGCCCGTTACGGCAACCGCACGCTGGCTCAGCGCCATGTTGAGTCCGTTGCCGCCGCAACGCTTTTGCAGTCGGCCCCGAGTGTCGAGAAGACCAACACCGAGACCACGCAGAAGTTCTGGGATATGGCCGAGAAGCTCAACACTGCAAGCCACGAACGCTATCTGGACCTGCTGAACACCGAGGACTTTACACCGTGGTTCTCGACCGTGACGCCGCTGACCGAGGTCGGTCTGCTGCCGATCGGCTCACGTCCCGCCAAGCGCGGCCTGGGCGCCAAGTCGCTCGACGACCTGCGTACTATTCCGTGGATCTTCAGCTGGAGCCAGGCGCGCATTAACCTGGCCGCTTGGTACGGCCTGGGTACCGCCTGCGAGCAGTTTGGCGATCTGGACCAGCTTAAGGCCGCCTACCAGGAGTGGCCGTTCTTCCGCACCTTTATCGACAACATCGAGATGTCGATCGCCAAGACCGACCAGCGCATCGCCAAGATGTATCTGCACCTGGGCGATCGCCAGGATCTGTCCGAGAAGGTCTTTACCGAGATGCAGCTCACGCGTAAGTGGGTCCTTGCCATCGTCGGCGATGAGTGGCCGCTGCAGCGCCGTCGCGTGCTCGGCTGCGCCGTCCGCGTGCGTAACCCCTATGTCGACGCCCTGTCCATCGCCCAGGTCCGCGCCCTTCGCGAGGTGCGTATGAACCAGGACGAGATGGCCGAGGAGAAGAAGGCCGAGTACATGAGCCTGATTCTTTCGACTGTGACCGGCGTCTCGGCAGGACTGCAGAACACGGGGTAATCGATAGCCCTGTGGCTCTCACCGGGACCCGATGGGTCTCCCTCTGAATGCGTCCTCGCACTTGAAGCCCCCTTATCCTGCTCCTTCGGAGCTGCGGATAAGGGGGCTTCGTGCTGCGGAATGCATTCAGAGGGAGACCCATCGGGTCCCTTCGTCCTCGGTCTGCAGGGATTAAAGCTGATGATAATAAAGCGCGCTTCTCGCCCCGCGTCTTATCGATTGGGATTGAGATGCATGTGGTGCTTCGCGCCTTACAGCTGTGACTGCCGCGGTCCCGTTTGGGATCGCGGCCGTTTTGTTATGGGTCAAATATGAACGTTGTGTTAATGAGTCGGTGGACGGTGGAGTTTTTCGGTGAGCGGCGTATCCTTCCAACGGTTTATCTAGTGTGTCAGTTGAAAGGAAGAGGGCGCTCGTCATTGTTTGAATGTGAACTGCCGTTTGACCACAAGACGTTGCATCTGGAGCTTGAGGATAAGAACTTCGCGGGTGTGATGGAAGGTCATCAAAACGAGTTTAAGACCACGAAATCGCAGGAAGAGCTGGTAGAGGAGTCGCTTGCCAACCCTTATGGCTCGCCTTCGCTCGAGGAGCTTTGTGCTGGCAAGAAGGATATCGTCATCATTAGCTCCGATCATACGCGTCCCGTTCCCTCGCGTGTGACGATGCCTATTCTGCTGCATCACATCCATTCCGCTGCACCCGAGGCTCGAGTGCGTATTTTGGTTGCTACGGGTATGCACCGTCCGTCGACGCACGAGGAACTCGTCAACAAGTATGGCGAGGAGATTGTTGCCAACGAGGAAATTGTTATGCACGTCGCGACTGACGACAGCATGATGAAAAAGATTGGCACCCTGCCTTCTGGTGGCGAGTGCATCATCAACAAGATTGCCGCCGATTGTGATCTGCTGCTTGCCGAGGGCTTTATTGAGCCGCACTTCTTTGCCGGTTTCTCTGGTAGCCGCAAGTCCGTCTTGCCTGGCATCGCCAGCTACAAGACCATCATGTACAACCACAACGGTCAGTTTGTGAATGATTCCCACTCGCGTGCCGGCAACCTGTGCCACAACCACGTGAGCGAGGACATGTTTGCTGCCGCCGAGATGGCTCACCTTGCCTTTGTGCTTAACGTGGTGCTCAACGGCAAGCACGAGGTCATCGGCTCCTTTGCCGGCGATATCCACAAGGCGCACGAGGCTGGCTGCGAGTTCGTGAAGAGCCTTGCCGGCGTTGAGCCCGTCGAGTGCGAGATTGCCATCACCACCAACGGTGGCTACCCGCTCGACCAGAACATCTACCAGGCCGTGAAGGGCATGTGCGCTGCCGAGGCCACGCTTCCCGAGGGCGGTGTGATCATCGACGTCGCCGGCTGTGCCGACGGTCACGGTGGCGAGGGCTTCTATCACAACATCGCCGACAATGATCCGGCAGAGTTTGAGCGCGCCTGCATCGACCGTCCTAAGGAGGAGACCCTGCCCGACCAGTGGACGAGCCAGATCTTTGCCCGCATCCTGGCACATCACCCTGTGATCATGGTCACCGATCTGTGCGATCACCAGATGATCAAGGATATGCACATGACGCCGGTCAACACCCTCGAGGAGGCGCTCAAGCTCGCCTTTGAGATGAAGGGTGCCGATGCCAAGGTGGCCGTCATTCCCGATGGCCTGGGCGTTGTCGTCGCTCAGCACTAGTACGCGGCCTAAACGAATCGTTTATAACCGACAAGAAAGATAAGGTTTTATGCTTACCAAACTCCTCTGCGAATTCGGCGCAACGGCCCTCATGATCATCTTTGGCGTGGGCGTACACTGCGATACCGTGCTCAAGGGCACCAAGTATCAGGGCTCCGGTCACATGTTTGCCATCACCACCTGGTCTTTTGGCATCTCGGTCTGCCTGTTTGTCTTTGGCGGCGCCGTGTGCATGAACCCCGCCATGGTGCTTGCCCAGTGCATCGTAGGCCTGGTGCCGTGGAGCAGCTGCATCCCCTTCATGATTGCCGATATGCTCGGCGGCTTTGTGGGCGCCGTGATCGCGTGGTTGATGTATGCCGATGAGTTCAAGGCTTCCGATGGTGTCGTCGATCCCATTGCCCAGCGCAACATCTTCTCGACTAACCCCACCACCGAGGGCACCAACTATGCTCGTAACTTCTTCTGCGAGGCTATCTGCACCTTCGTGTTCATCAGCGCCATCCTTGCTGCTGCTAACCGTGCTGGCGAGAACGTTCTGATGCTCGCCATCTGCGTTGGCCTGATCGTTTGGGCCGTTGGCATGGGCATGGGCGGCATCACCGGCTTCGCCATGAACCAGGCTCGTGACCTTGGTCCTCGCATGGCCTATCAGGTGCTGCCGATCAAGAACAAGGCTGACAACAACTGGAAGTACGGCTTGCTCGTTCCTGGCATCGCTCCGTTTGTCGGTGCCGCTCTGGCTGCACTGTTTGTGCACGGTTTCTTGGGCATGTTCTAGTCCAAGGCTACATAGTTGTCCGCTGTCCGCATGGGGTAACTTCCCAGCGCGTCCTCGGACATGAAAGAACCCCCGCTGCGCACTTCGTGCGGCGGGGGTTCTTTCGTCCTGCGGAATGCGCTGGGAAGTTACCCCATGCGGACAGCTGCGGGATCTTAGTCGCGTTGGAACAAGCAACCCGACATATATATCTGAATTTGGATGGGAGGGGCTTGTTGCTGGTAGGGGCGTTGAAGCGTGAGTGAATCTTTGGGATGCGTGGCGCCTTGGGTTGGGGCGATGCTTTGGGATGAGGTTCTTACTTAGTTGAAGAGGGGTTTTATGGCTGAGAGGTAGTCTTTGGCTACGTCCTCTTTTGGGGCTTGGAAGTTGTGCCAGGCCCACCATTGGACGGTGGCTACGAAGCTTGAGGCTATGTGGTGTAGTAAGAAGCTGCGGTCCATGGTGCCGGCGGGGCCTGTGGGGTCGGCGGGGACGGTTTCGGCTGCTCGTGACATGATGGTCTTGCGGAGACAGTCGGCGAAGACGCGCGAGCCGGCTCCGGCTACGAGGGCTCGAACGCCCTGACGGCGTTCCCAGAGGTTGTTGAGGATATGCTCGACTTGCACGAGTGGGCCGTCGAGCGGCGTACCATCGTCGTCGAGGGCGTGGGTGCAGATGTCGTTCACGAGCTCGGACAGTAGGTCGTCTTTGCTCTTGAAGAGGCCGTAGAACGTGGCCCGACCAGCATGGGCACGAGCGATGATGTCGCCGACGGTAATCTTGCCGTAATCCTCTTCGCGTAGCAGCTCGGAGAACGCTGCAACGATGGCAGCGCGGCTTTTTTCTTTGCGGGCATCCATGGCTATGCATCCACGTCAACGAGTAGACAACGGAGCGTGCCGGAGCAACCCTCGTAGGGGCGCTTGCCGGCGCCGTAGCCGACGGCCTCGATGTGGTAGCGTGCCGGCAGGTGCTCGGACGTGCGCAGCGCGGTGACGATGGCGGCGCCCGTGGGCGTCACGAGCTCGCCAGCGACCGGTGCGGGCGTGAGGGCGATATTGCCCGCCTGGCACAGGTTGACGACAGCGGGGACGGGAATGGGCATAGGGCCGTGGGCGCAGCGAATGGTTCCGTGGCCTTCGGAGAGCGATTCGACCACGATGTCCTCAATACCTAGGTCATCGAGGCAGATGGCGACAGAGCAGACGTCGACGATGGAATCGACGGCGCCTACCTCGTGGAACATGACGGTCTCGGGCGTTTTGCCGTGGGCCTTTGCCTCGGCGGCGGCGAGCGCGGTAAAGATGGCGAGCGCACGACGCTTGGTGCCATCGCTTAGCTGCGAGCCGTCGATGATAGCGGTGACGTCCGCCAAAGAACGGTGGTGATGGTGGTGGGCGTGATGGTGACCCTCGTGGCCATGGCCGTGGGTCTCATGATCATGCTCATGGCAGTGCTCATGCTCGTCATGGTCATGATGGTGGTGCTCGTGCTCGTGCTCGTGCGTGTGCTCGGCAGCTGCTTCGTTGCCGTAGAGCCATGCCATGTCGTGGTCGTGGTTCTCGAGCTCTTCTGCCAGCTGAACGTCGAAATCGCAGGCGTCGATGCCATGCTTGTTTACGCGCGTGACGGCGATCGTAAAGCCGTCGACCGGCAGTGTGGCGAGCTGTTCGCGCAGGTGCTCCTCGCTGGCGCCCAGGTCGAGCAGGGCCGCGACGGTCATATCGCCGCTGATGCCCGAGGTGCCGTCGATGATAAGCGTGTGCTGATGATTGGACATGGAATGCTCCTTAGCGGGCGCGGGGTGTGCCGGCGCTCAGATGATTGATAAGACTTGCCTGGTAAGCGGCGCCAAAGCCGTTGTCGATATTGACGACCGAAACGCCGCTGGCACAGGAGTTGAGCATGGCGAGCAGTGCAGCTACGCCACCAAAACTTGCGCCGTAGCCAACGCTGGTGGGAACGGCGATGACCGGACAGCTCACCAGACCGCCGATAACGCTCGCCAGCGCGCCCTCCATGCCGGCGATGGCGATGACCACCTGCGCCTGGGCAAGTTCCTCGGCATGCGCGAGCAGGCGGTGCAGGCCGGCGACACCTACGTCGTAGAGGCGGTCGACCTCGTTGCCATAGAACTCGGCCGTCAACGCGGCTTCTTCGGCGACGGGTAAGTCGCTCGTGCCGGCGCAGGCGACGACAACGCGTCCGTTACCGGTGGGGGAGGGCTTGCCACCCACCAGGGCGAGCTGGGCGTTCGGGGCATATCCCAGGTCGATGTCGTTGCCGAGAAGCTCCGAGGTACGGGCTGCTTTTTCGCTGTCCAGGCGCGTGACCAGGATGCGCTCCTGGCCGGCATCGTGCAGCGCTTCGATAATGGCGGCAATCTGCTCGGCGGTTTTACCGGCGCCGTAGACAACCTCGCCGGCTCCCTGGCGCACCCCGCGCGAAAGATCGAGCTGCGTAAAACCCAGATCGGCGGTTGGCGCCGTCTGGATGCGCGTAAGCGCGTCGGCAGGGGCGACTGATCCGCCGGCAACATCGCTCAGCAGCTGCTCAAGATCTCGCTTATCCATATATGTTCCCTTCGACGGCGCAAAGTCTAGCACTCAAAGGGTATGTTTCCGAACACTAAGACAAAATTGTTCGGAAACTATAGGACAGACTGATTCTATTGTTAGAAGGATCGACTAGTCACGCAGGATGATGTCCATGGCGAGCATCAGGTTGCGCTCGTCGATGGCAAATGGGGCGGCTTCGCGCGTCTTGGGCTTGGCGCAAAACGCGATGCCCGTGCCCGCGGCCTGAATCATGGGGATGTCGTTTGCCCCGTCGCCAATAGCGACCGTGTGGGCCATATCGACACCGCACTCAACCGCCCAGTCCAGCAGCTGGATGAGCTTGGACTCCTTGGTCACAATGTCTGCCGCCAGCTTACCGGTGAGCTTGCTGTCCACGACCTCCAGGCGGTTAGCCAGGCAAAAGTCGATACCCGCGGCGGCCACGATCTTATCGGCGACCTCGTGGAAGCCGCCGCTTACCACGCCGACCTTCCAGCCCTTGCTGTGCGCCGAGCGCACAAGCTCCAGCGCGCCGGGGGTAAACGTCACGCGCTCAAAGGTGCGCTCGAACACGCTCTCATCCAAGCCGGCAAGCAGCCCCACGCGCTCCTCGAGTGCCTGCTTAAAGTCCAGTTCGCCGCGCATGGCGCGCTCAGTGATCTTCGCCACTTGCTCGCCTACGCCGGCCTCCTCGCCCAACAGGTCGATGACCTCCTGGTTGATGAGCGTGGAGTCGATATCCATAACGATGAGGCGTGCAGTCATGGCGGGCCTTTCCGAGTGCAGTTGTATTGGGGCACATTGTCGCACGCGGCGCGCCTTGGCGACGGCCAGGCCGCGTCAATTGTTTCGTCTCCGTCAAGTCTTTGGGCAGGAGCCACTTTTTCGCGGCACATCGACGCGGGTGCGATAAGATAGAACGCCATGTCCGGCTGCGCGGTTTACGCAGGCTGGGCAAATCTGTACGACGCTGCCCGGAACGACACGGGGCGGCACAGATCCATAAAGGAGGATCACTGGTATGAGCCAGACCCGTCCCATCGACGAGCATTCCATGCACACCCGTACCTGCGGCGAGCTTCGCTTCGAGAACGTGGGCGAAGAGGTCACCCTCACCGGTTGGGTGAGCCGTCGCCGCGACCACGGTGGCCTTATTTTCTGCGACCTTCGCGACCGCGAGGGCATCACGCAGCTCACCTTCGACCCCGAGCACTCCGACGGCGATGCCTTTAAGATCGCCGAGACCATGCGTCCCGAGTGGCCCATCAAGATCCACGGCGTCGTGCGCTCCCGTGGCGAGGAGACCACCAACGCCAAGCTCGCGACCGGCGAGATCGAGGTCCTGACCGACCACGCCGAGGTGCTCAACACGTCTGTCACCCCGCCGTTCCAGATCGAGGACGGCATCGAGACCAGCGAGGACACCCGTCTGCGCTATCGCTATCTTGACCTCCGTCGTCCCGAGATGATGGCCAACCTCAAGCTGCGCTCCGACTTTACCTTTGCCATTCGCGAGGCGCTGCACAACCGTGAGTTCATGGAGGTCGAGACGCCCTCCCTGTTCAAGTCCACGCCCGAGGGCGCCCGCGACTTCATCGTCCCCAGCCGCATCCAGCCGGGCAACTTCTACGCCCTGCCGCAGTCCCCGCAGCTTCTGAAGCAGCTGCTCATGGTCGGTGGCGTCGAGCGCTACTACCAGGTTGCCAAGTGCTTCCGCGACGAGGACCTGCGTGCCGACCGTCAGCCCGAGTTCACCCAGGTCGATATCGAGATGTCCTTCGTGGACCAGAACGATGTCATGAGCGCGCTCGAAGAGGTTCTTGCCGATGCCTTCGGTCGCATGGGTGTCGAGATGCCCACGCCGCTGCGTCGCATGAACTACTGGGATGCCATGGACACCTATGGCTCCGACAAGCCCGATACCCGCTATGGCATGCACCTGGTCGACCTGACCGACATCTTTGCCAACTCCAAGTTCAAGGTCTTTGCGACCGCCGCAAATGAGGAGGGCTCTGTCGTCAAGGCCATCAACGCCAAGGGCGCCGGTGCCTGGGCACGTGCCAAGATCGATAAGCTTGCCGGCGTGGCCTCCACGTTTGGCGCCAAGGGTCTGGCGTGGATCGCTTTCCGCGAGGACGGCTCCATCAACAGCCCCATCGTCAAGTTCTTCTCGGACGAGGAGATGGCGGCTCTGCGCGAGCGCATGGATGTCGAGCCCGGCGACCTTGTGATGTTCGCCGCCGGCCCGCGCCTGCTTTCCGACGAGATCCTGGGTGGCATGCGTTCCCACATGGCCAACGCGCTTGAGATCAAGCGCGAGGGCCACGACTTCCTGTGGGTCGTCAACTTCCCGCTGTTCCACTGGGATGAGGACCGCAAGGCCTATGCTGCCGAGCATCAGCCCTTTACCCTGCCGACCGAGACCGACATCGCCAAGATCGAGGCCGATCCTTTGGCGGCCGGTTCTTGCACCTACGACTTTGTCATGGACGGCTTTGAGGCCGGCGGCGGCGGTATGCGTATCCACAACGCCGAGATGCAGATGTCCATGCTCAAGCTCCTGGGCTTTACCGAGGAGCGCGCCGAGTCGCAGTTCGGCTTCCTCATGGAGGCGCTCAAGTTTGGTGCGCCCCCGATGGGCGGTTTTGCTCTGGGCCTGGACCGCGTGTGCATGCTGCTCACCGGCTCCGACTCCATCCGCGACGTCATGGCGTTCCCCAAGACGGCCAGCGGCTCCGACCTCATGTCGGGCGCCCCGAGTGCCGTTTCCGGCGCTCAGCTCAAGGACGTCAGCCTGCGTCTGATGTAGGCAAGCGACTACATATTGCCCACAACGAGGGAAGGACGCGTGCCTTCCCTCGTTTTTTATGCGCCGAGATTGTGAGGGTATATAGGGTGACCGGGCGTCGCGGAAAGTGCGTCCCGGAATCTGGGTCCAGAACGGGTCGCGCTTTCCCAAAGGGGGTCCTCTGGGAAAGCGCGACCCAGAATTCGGCAAAATAATGGGGCACAGTTTCCGGTTGAGCTGTCTAGCGGAAACTGTGCCCCAGAATGAGCGCTCAAAACGGGGCAGGCTTTCCGCAACAACTGTCTGGCGGAAAGCCTGTCCCAGTTTCTTATAGCGAGTCTCTCTGGATCAGCTGCATGTGCATCACGGAGGTGGTGGGCTCGGCGCCCTTGATCATGTCGAGCGCAATGTTGGCGGCCATGTGGCCTTCTTCGCGCAGGGGCTGGCGGACGGTCGTGAGCGCGGGGACGCAGCGCGTCGCAATCTCGTGATCGTCGAAGCCGACGACGGAAACGTCCGCCGGAACGGATAGGCCTGCCTCGTTGAGTGCGGTGATGACGCCAGCCGCGATACGGTCCGACCCGCAGAGCACGCCATCGAAAGCAATCTCGCGCGCGAGGATCTGGTGCATGGCCTGATAGCCGTCTCCGCTGTTCCAGCCGGTATAGATAACGTTTGCGTCTGGGAGGTCTTCGCCCAAGACGGCGCGGTAGCCGCGCAGACGGTCGACAACAGCGGGGTTGTCTTGCGGTCCCAACACGGCGACGATATCTTTGCGCCCGCGATCCTTCATGGCGAGTGCCGCAAAATGTCCGCCCTCTTCGTCGTCGGAGTAGACCGTCGAGAACACATCGCGATAGGGGTGGCCCTCGAGCTGGCCGCACAACACGGTGGGTACGCCCAGCTCGCGCAGCACCTCGAGCAGCTCGCTGCCCTTGTAGGGGGAGACGTCGATCACGGCGTCGAACGAGCGGCGCTCAAAGTGCTCGCGTGCGCGGTTGCGCTCATGCGTAGAAGACGCCTGCAAGATAACGGGCAGATAGGACGACTCCGACAGTTCCTCGGTAATGCCGCTCAAAAACTCGCTATAGGTGGGGTCGCTGAAGAGTTCACTCAGGGGCTCGGTCACGAGCACGGCGATGATTTCCGTGCGCCCGACAGCGAGCGCTCGGCCACGAGCGTTGGGGACAAAATTGACTTCCTTGGCCGCCGCGCGGACGCGCTTTTTGGTTTCCTCGCTAATGCGGGGCGAATCGTTGAGGGCGCGCGATGCCGTGGAGCGCGACACGCCGGCAGCTGCGGCAACCTCGGCAAGCGTAGGTGCGGTGCGAACTGGTTGGGTCATGGCGTCTCCTGGAAAATGTGGTCGATGTTGTCACTGATACGGGCTGGTGCGGATACAGCTTACTATAGTGCGCCTGAACAGCGTTCATGATATCCGGTGACCGGTGTCGTTTTGCAACCAAGCCGAAATCGAATACGTCTCGTGTGGGTGAGATATCAGCGGGCGTGGAGGTTGCCTACGAGCTTAAGAACGATGTCTTGCGCTGAGTTTCGATACTCAGGGTGACATAAGTGTTGCGATTGTACAACCGGTTGCACCGTTAACCCGGCCAAATCGACCGTTCAGCGGACAACCGGTTGCACAGTTTTTTGCATCGCCCGTAAGATAAGGACAACCGGTTGCACAAGAATCACTACGATGACGAAGGAGCATCACCATGGACGCCATTAACGATTGGGAAAACCAAGCGCTCACCCACAGGAACCGCCTGGCACCCCATGCGTACTTTACGGGTTACGAGACCGCCGATCTCGCTGCAACGTACAGCCGCGAGCTGTCGCGCGGGTTTGTCCAGCTGTCCGGCTCGTGGCAGTTCCGCCTCTTTGAGGGCCCCGCTGCCGTCTCCAACGAGGAGCTCTCCACGTACGAGCCCGAGTGGGATCACGTGGAGGTTCCGCACCTGTGGCAGGTAGACGGCTATGGCAACCTTGCCTACACCGACGAGGGCTTCCCGTTCCCGGTGGATCAGCCGTTCGTTCCCTCTGACGATCCCACGGGCGTCTACCAGCGCATCGTCAACCTTCCCGCCGTGCCTGCCGGCGCTCGCGAGATCATTCGCTTCGACGGCATCGAGAGCTATGGCGAGCTGTACGTCAACGGTCAGTTTATCGGCATGACCAAGGGCTCGCGCCTGTCCGCCGAGTTCGACGTGACCGACGCACTTGTCGAGGGCGACAACCTTTTTGCGGTTAAGGTCTTGCAGTACAGCGATGGCAGCTACATCGAGGACCAGGATATGTGGTGGGCCTCGGGCATCTTCCGCGACGTGTACCTTATGCAGCGTCCCGCCGCGCATCTGGTAGACTTTAGGTTCCGCACGCACCGCGAGGGCGATACCGCTCTGATCACGCTCGATACGGTGGCCGAGGGCGCTTCCCGCATCGTGTTTACGCTCAGCGATGGCGAGAACGTGGTGGCTACGGGTGAGTGCGTCGACGGCCATGCCGAATGCAACGTGACCGATGCCCACTTCTGGAACCCCGAGGACCCCTTCCTCTATGACCTTACGTTTGAGGTCTACGACGGTGACGAGGTCAGCGAGTACGTTCCGCATCGCCAGGGTCTTGCCGAGGTGACGGTCGAGGGCAATCATATCTACCTCAACGGCACTTACTTTAAGATGCATGGCGTCAACCGCCACGATCACGACGATCACAAGGGCCGCGCCGTGGGCCTCGATCGCATGCGCCGCGACCTGGAGCTCATGAAGCAGCACAACATCAACGCGGTGCGCACGTCCCACTACGCCAACGACCCGCGCTTCTACGAGCTGTGCGATGAGTATGGCATCATGCTGGTCGCCGAGACCGATATGGAGAGCCACGGCTTCGAGAATATCGGCAATATCGCCCTGGTCACCGACGACCCGGCATGGGAGCCGGCCTACGTCGACCGTATTGAGCGCCTGGTGATGCAGGAGCGCAACCACGCCTGCATCATTATGTGGTCGATGGGCAACGAGAGCGGCTATGGCTGCAACATCCGTGCAATGTATGCCAAGGCTCACGAGCTCGATGGTCGTCCGGTCCATTACGAGGAGGACCGCAACGCCGATACCGTTGATGTCATTTCCACGATGTACTCCCGTGTTTCGCAGATGAACGACTTTGGCGAGCATCCGTTCCCCAAGCCGCGCATCAACTGCGAGTACGGTCACTCCATGGGCAACGGTCCCGGGGGCCTGTCCGAGTACCAGGAGGTCTTTGATCGCTGGGATTGCATCCAGGGCCAGTTTATTTGGGAATGGTGCGACCACGGTCTGGCTGCTGTGACCGAGGACGGCGTTGCCTACGATATGTATGGTGGCGACAACGGCGATTACCCCAACAACAGCAACTTCTGCATCGATGGCATGGTGTTCCCTTGGCAGCAGCCGAGCCCGGGCCTCACTGAGTATGGCCAGGTCATCTGCCCGGTTCGCATGGCCTACGATGCCGAGGCGGGCGAGCTGACTGTCACCAACAAGCGTTGGTTCACCACCCTCGAGGATGTCTGTCTGTCGGCGGAGACCCTGGTGGACGGCGACGTAGTGTGCCGCAAGACGCTCGTGCCCGGTGCGGTTGCCCCCGGTGAGTCCGTCCAGCTTCCGCTGGTGATTCACGAGGCCGCGGTAGGCGAGACCCTGCTGACCGTGCGCGCCTACACCATGGCCGCTCACGTCTGGTGCAAGCCGATGTTCCAACTGGGCGCAAGCCAGTTTGCCATCGCAAACCATCCGGCGCCGGCCATCGCCGCCCCCGCTCGTCCTGAGCTTACGGTCGAGGAGACCGAGCAGGAGATTCGCATTCACTCCCTCAATGGCGAGCTGACCTTCAGCAAGGTAAGCGGCACCGTGAGCGAGTGGAAGGCATCCGGCCGCGACGTCATGGCCTCCGGTCCCCAGGTTGGTTTTTGGCATCCGCTCGTCGACAACCACGCCCAGGAGTACGACTCCCTGTGGAAGGACAACTTCATCGATGTAATGCAGACGTCCACCCGCAAGGTTTCTTGGAAGCAGGACGGCAATGCGGTCGTCGTTACCGTGAGCCAGCGCATTGCTCCTCCCGTCCGTGCGTTCGGCATGCGCGTCGAGCTTGTCTACACCGTGCTTCCGAGCGGTCGCGTCGACCTCAAGGTTTCCGGCGAGCCTTACGGCGACTATTCGGACATTATCCCGCGCATCGGCATCTCCTTCGAGGTCCCCGGTTGCGATCGTGCCGTCGAGTGGTATGGCCACGGCCCGGGCGAGAACTATCCGGACTCGCTGCGCGCCAACCCGGTCGGCCATTACCGCACTACGGTCGACGACATGTTCACGCCGTATGTCATGCCCCAGGATTGCGCTAACCGCGAGGGCACCCGTTGGGTCGCCCTGCGCTCCAGCCACGGTGACGGCGTGTTGGTGACTCGTCCGACCGACGCCGCTTCCAACCCGTTCTCGTTCTCGGCATGGCCCTATAGCTGCGAGGCCATCGATAACGCCAAGCACGTCTACGACCTTGTCAAGGGTGACACGGTCACGGTCAACATCAACGACCAGCTGCTCGGCCTTGGCTCGAACTCTTGGGGTTCCGAGGTGCTCGATTCCTATCGCACCCGTTTTGAGAGCTTCAGCTTTGAGGTGTCCCTGCGACCGCTGACGTCTGCCGATCTGGCTCAGGCGCTGGCACCCATTAAGGAGGCATAAGTCATGCATGTCTTTAATTCGCGCGCCGATTTCGACGCTCAGATGAAGTCCGTCAGGAAGTGGATGCGTACCGGCCAGGCGCTCGATGGTGTTGCCGACCTGCAGCACGACGTGGCGTACTCCATCGGCGACTCGTTGGTGTACTGGTGGGTGAACGCCCACGAGGCGGCTACCGCCGATCTGGTCGGTCACCGTCGCTATCATGCCGTGCTCGCCCCGCTCGACGGCGACCTGACCGTCGAGGTTGCCCCCAAGGCAAGCCTAACCTGCACCCGCGCTTACAGCGATATCGATGATCGCGAGCGCTTTGAGGGTACGGGGGAGACTGTGACGATTCCCGCCGGCGGCGTTGCCGTCGTCGAAATTGACGAGGCCTACCGTGTCGTGGCCGATGCCGCGGATCCCCGCGTCGTGGTACTGCACGTGACGGTTGAAGGTTATTCCTTCCCCAACAAGTAGTATTCGTCCACCTGGACGTTTGCTTTGCGCCGTTAAGGGGGATGGCTTTGTTGACTCCCTTTTCCCCATTCCCCTTAGCAGGTGCGCCGTCCACGATTGCGCTTGCAGTCCGGACGGTTTTAGATGACATTTAATAGATGATTGGGAGGGCTTATGAGCTCTGAAAAACGAGGAACGATCGGTTCGTTCGCTCTGCTGGGCATGACGGTCGCCGCCGTGTTCGGTATCAAGAACATCATCAACAACAACGCGGCCATCGGCTTGGCAGCTGCGCCGTCGTTCTTCTTTGCCACGCTTTTGTACTTTGTCCCCTATACCCTGGTTACCGCCGAGTTCGTCGGCCTCAACAAGGACTCCGAGTCTGGCGTGTACGCATGGGTTAAGACCTCGATGGGTGGTCGCTGGGCGTTCCTGACGGCATTTAGCTACTGGTTCGTTAACCTGTTCTTCTTTGCGTCCGTCCTGCCCAACGTCATCATCTACGCGAGCTATGTGTTCTTTGGTGCCAACGCCGAGCTTTCGCAGCTGTGGATCACCATTATCGAGATCGTCGTCTTTGCTATCGCCACGTGGGTTTCGACCAAGGGCGCTAAGTGGATCGGCTCCATTTCCTCCTTCGGTTCGACCGCGGCTCTCGGCCTGACCGCCGTGTTCATCCTGCTGTCCCTGGCTGCTGCCTTTGGCGGCGTTGAGTTCGCTACGGCTCCTACTCCCGCTAACATGGCTCCCGACATGAGCAACTTCGCAACTGCGTGGGGCTTCTTCGGTACGCTTGCCTGGATCATCCAGGGCGTTGGCGGCGCTGAGTCTGTCGGCGTGTTCCTTAACGACCTTAAGGGCGGCGTCAAGGCCTTCGTGCGCACCGTCGTTATCGCCGGCCTGACCATCGGCCTTCTGTATGCAGGCGCTTCGCTGCTGGTTAACCTGTTCATCCCCGAGGGCGGCGTTGCCATCTCCACCGGCATCTTCGACGTGTTCGGCGCCGTCTTTGCCCACTTTGGCATTCCCATGGAAGTGTCTACGCGCGTCATCGGCCTGATCCTACTCGCCGCTACGCTGGGCTCCCTCATGATGTGGACCTCCGCTCCCATCAAGGTGTTCTTCACCGAGATCCCCAAGGGCGTCTTTGGTAGCAAGATCGTCGAGCTCAACGAGCACGGCATTCCTGCCCGCGCTGCCTGGCTGCAGTTCGCCATCGTCGTCCCCATCCTGATCATCCCAGCCCTGGGCTCCGGTAACCTCGACGACCTGCTCATGATCGTCACCAACATGACGGCTGCCACCGCTCTGCTCCCGCCGCTGCTGATCCTGCTTGCCTACTTTATGTTACGCAAGAACTTCGACGCTGCTCCCCGTGGCTTCCGCATGGGTTCGCGCACCTTTGGCCTGGTCATTGCTGCATTCCTGCTTGTGGTCTTCTGCTTCGTGCTTATCTGCGGCACCATTCCGCTCGATCAGCCGCTGTGGCTGACGCTGGTCTACAACGTTGGCGGTGTGGTTGTCTTCCTGGGCCTTGCCGTGATGTGGTACAACCGCTACATCAACCGCCTGCGCGAGACCGATCCCGAGGCTGCCGAGAGCGAGCTGCGTCCGTCTGTCCTTGACATGATGGAGTAGAAGCTGGGATTAATCTACGGCTGTGGAATAAATCGATTCCCCTTCCTAAGGAGGGGCCTTACGAGGCCCCTCCTTTTGTGTTTTGGAGCATGGATTTTGGGCCCTGTGGACAAAAATGCCAAATATGAGTACTGTTGCAAAATAAGTGCCATATCTATCGGCCGGTTTTGAGCAAAAATGGACTCAAAATCAATTTATCTAACCCCCTTTAAAGGGCGTTTGACGGCTTTCAACCTCTTCGAATCGCTCAAAGTAGGCAATTTGCTCTCGATTTTGCTGCTACTAAATTGGTGACAGTACTCATATTTGCCACTTTTTGACCACGGGGTATCCAGAGGGGCTCTCGACAAGCATCTAACGCTACAATAACTACCACGTGGCTGGGTTTGCCGGCCGAATGTGCGATGCCGCGGGAGGGGACATGGTCGAGTTTACAAAGACGATTAAAGATCCGTTGGGATTACATGCCCGCCCGGTTGCGCTGCTCTATGACATCATTGCCAAGCACCGTAGTGACGTGTCAGTCAGTATCGGCGACCGCCACACGGATGGCCGCGATGTCATGGGGCTCATGGCCCTCTATGGTGAGTGCGGCGAAAACGTCGTCTTTCGTGTTTCGGGCGTGGATGAGGCCTCCTGCGTCACATCGATCAGAAATCTCTCGCTCTAGGCATGATAGGGCGTGGTAAAGGATGGTCCTTTGCCGCGCCCTTTTGTTTCGTATAGGAAACTTTTTCGAAAAACTGAACAGGACCCTTTCCAAAAAGTTAACCACGTGCTAGTTTACTATAGCGAACATAGACGTGGCTAACTTTTAACGCGTCGATGTTGAGGACGAACTGACGTTAGGAGCCACTCATGTCTTGCGGACCGCAGATGCCGGCCATGCCGCTTTCGATGGTAAAAGCGGGCGAAACCGTGCGCGTGTCGCGTGTAAAGGGCAATGAGGACATGAAACACCACCTCAAAGACCTCGGCTTTGTCGAGGGCAACGAAATCCACGTGGTGAGCTCGAGTGGCGCCAATATCATCGTCACGGTGCTGGGCGCACGCTTTGGCATCGATTCCAAGGTTGCCATGCACATCATGACCGTCGGTTAGTCCGCAGCATTTCATAAAAACCGAAAGGGGGACAAGAGGATGAAGACGTTGGGTGACGTTAAGGTGGGCGAGAGCTCTACCATCGTCAAGCTTCACGGTGAGGGTGCGCTTCGCCGCCACCTTATGGACCTGGGGCTCATCAAGGGCACTTCGTTCAAGGTCGTGAAGGTTGCACCGCTCGGTGATCCGGTCGAGATCAACGTGCGCGGCTACGAGCTTTCCATCCGCAAGGAGGAGGCGGCTGTCGTCGAGGTCCAGTAAGGGCTCGCGGCGTATATTTCTGCAGATAAAGTTAGGTATTTCTAACTTAATGCAGCAACTTTGAAGTACATTATCCAGCCTGTGCGGAGAAAGCAGCGCAGGCACACAAGGAAGAAGGATTGAATGGCGGATTCTCAGATCCATGTCGCGCTGGCGGGTAACCCCAACTGCGGCAAGACCACGCTTTTCAACCTGATCACCGGCGCCAACGGCTACGTTGGCAACTGGCCCGGCGTCACGGTTGAGAAAAAGGAGGCCAAGCTCCTAAGCGACAAGAACGTTACCATCACGGACCTCCCCGGCATCTACTCGCTTTCCCCCTACAGCCCCGAGGAGCAATGCTCGCGCGATTATCTCATGAGCGGCGAGCCCGATGTTGTCGTCCAAGTCGTCGATGCCACCAACCTCGAGCGTAACCTGTACCTGGCGCTTCAGGTTATCGAGACCGGCCTGCCCGTGGTCGTTGCCCTCAACATGGCCGACCTGGTCGAGAAGAACGGCGATAAGATCGACACGGACAAGCTCTCCAAGAAGCTCGGCTGCCCGGTCATGATGATCTCGGCTCTTAAGAACAAGGGCATCAAGGAGCTCTTCGAGCAGGTCAAGAAGTCCGCTGCTTCCAAGGGCCAGGTGCCGGAGCACAAGTTCGACTCCTCCATCGAGGACGTTCTGACGCATATCGAGAACAACCTGCCGGCGAGCGTTCCCGCCAACAAGCGCCGCTACTACGCTGTCAAGCTGTTCGAGCGTGATGCAGACGCCTGCAAGCTCATCAACCTCACTAAGGAGAAGGCTGCTCGCGTGGAGGAGCTGGTCGCCCAGTGCGAGCAGGACTGCGACGACGATGCCGAGTCCATCATCACCGGTGAGCGCTATGGCGTCATCGCGCACATCATCGATGAGTGCATGACCAAGGCTCCGGCCAAGATGAGCACCTCCGAGAAGATCGACCGCGTGGTTACCAATCGTATCCTGGGCCTGCCGATCTTTGTGGTCATCATGTTCTGCGTGTACTACATCGCCGTTTCCACCCTGGGCGGAACGGTGACCGACTTCACCAACGATCAGCTCTTTGGCACCGACGGTTGGTATGTGCTCGGTCAGGGCCGCGATGCTTACGATGAGGCTGTCGAGGCCGCGGGTGACGACGCCGACTCGGTCGACCCGGCACAGTACGGCCCCTATGTCCCGGGTATCACCACCATGGTGCACGACGCCCTTGTGGCGGGTGGCACCGAGGACGGCGGCCTGGTCGATTCGCTCGTCTGCGACGGTATCGTTGGCGGCCTGGGCGCCATCTTCGGCTTTGTGCCGCAGATGTTCCTGCTGTTCGTGATGCTGTCCTTCCTGGAGGACTGCGGCTACATGGCCCGCGTCGCCTTTATCATGGACCGCGTGTTCCGCCGCTTTGGCCTGTCCGGTAAGTCGTTCATCCCCATGCTCGTGTCCTCAGGCTGCGGCGTCCCCGGCGTCATGGCCACCAAGACCATCGAGAACGAGAAGGACCGCCGCATGACGGTCATGACCACCACGTTCATCCCCTGCGGCGCCAAGCTGCCGATCATCGCCCTGCTCATGGGCTCCATCCTTGGCGATTCTTCCACCACGGCCGCATGGATCAGCCCGCTTTTCTACTTCCTGGGCGTCTTTGCCGTCATCGCCTCGGGCCTCATGCTCAAGAAGACCAAGCTCTTCGCCGGCCGTCCGACCCCGTTTGTCATGGAGCTTCCTGCCTACCACTTCCCGGCGATCCGTTCCTGGGCGCTGCACGTGTGGGAGCGCTGCTGGGCCTTTATCAAGAAGGCCGGCACGGTCATCTTTGCGTCCACCGTCGTCGTTTGGTTCCTCTCCAACTTTGGTAGCTATAACGGTTCCTTTGGCTTCCTGCCTGCGATGGACGGCATCCCCGAGGAGTTCACGGACTATTCTGTGCTCGCCATGCTGGGCAACCTGGTTGCCTGGATCTTCGCCCCGCTCGGCTTTAGCACTTGGCAGGCAACCGCGCTGACCGTCTCTGGCCTTGTCGCCAAGGAGAACGTCGTCGCCACCGCCGGCTCGCTGCTGTCCGTCGCCGACGCGGGCGAGACCGACCCGAGCCTGTGGACCGCGTTTGCCGGCATGTTCCCGACTATGGGCGCTTGCGTTGCCTTTGGCGCTTTCAACCTGCTGTGCGCTCCGTGCTTTGCCGCCATGGGCACTATCCGCAACCAGATGGACTCCGGCAAGTGGACCGCGATTGCCATCGGCTACGAGTGCGCCTTCGCTTGGGTCATCGGCCTGTTCATCAACCAGTTCTACAACCTGCTTGTCCTTGGGCAGTTTGGTATCTGGACGATTGTCGCCATCGTGCTGCTGGTTGCGATGCTCTTCCAGATCTTCCGTCCCATGCCCAAACACGCATGGACCGACGAGGACGAGACCAACACTGCTTCCGCCGCAGTTTCCGCTTAAGTCCGAATAAGGATTAGCCCCTTTTCACGAGCCCGGGTGTCCCAGCGACACTCGGGCTTTTTGGTGCAATGGGGGACAGATTGCTTTGCTCTAGAAGTTAAGATGTGGCGTTTCCGCAGATAAAACCGACCAAAATAAACCTGTCCCTTTTTGGTAGGTGGAGAATGGGGTAAAGTAAGTGCTGGTTAACTAGAGGAGGCTTGCTATGGCACCTATCGATATTGTTGTACTGGCTGTTATCGGCGTTGCGTTTGTCGCCGTGTGCGTGCGCATCTACCGCAAGGGCACCTGCGCCGACTGCGCTCAGGGTGGCGTTTGCACGGGGCATTGCTCCAACAAAAAGACGTGCGCTGCACTTAAGGGCGTAGACAAAATCGCCGAAGACTTGGGTCGCGGTATCAAATAAGGTCCGGACATCCAAGCGCTCCGCGGGCATCCGTTCGCGGGGCGCTTTGTGCATTTGAGGGAGAGCACGGCGAGTCGAAGAGTATTTTTGGGGTATCGTTAACTGGACTATTAATTGGCAACTTATCTATAACGGAGTAACCGCATGAGCGCTCGCGTAACCATGAAGGACATAGCCGCCGAGCTTGGCGTTTCCATCAATACCGTGCACAAGGCTCTGACGGGAAAGGCCGGCGTGAGCGAATCCGTGCGCGCCAAGGTGAACGCTAAGGCCGAGGCCATGGGCTATCACCGCAACACAAGTGCCTCAAGCCTGCGCCGCAAGGATATCAATCTGGTGTTTTGCCTGCCCCGCGCATCGCGCGAGGGAGCGTACTTTTTCCGTTACCTGTGGGAAGGCTGCAATCGCTTTGAACAGGAGGTCATCGACCGGGGCATTACGGTTGAGCGCGTTGAATTTGGCGTGGGCGGCTACGCTGATGCACTCGAGCAAATCGACGAGCGTCTGCAGGTGGGCGAGAAGATTGATGGCTTGCTCGCCTATGCGCCGGGCGACGATCGTGCGACTGAGCTTTTGGGGCAGATCGCCGAGGCGGGCGTGACGATTGAGCTTGTCGACGGCGACCGTCCGCATTTGAATCGTTTGGGTGCGAGCTTGGCCGATTATTCGACGGCAGGCAGCCTTATGGCCGAGCAGGCGGCAAACCTGGTCCATGCTTCTGGGGCCGACGCCCGCGTGCTCCTTTTGACAGGCGACCCATATACCGATTCGCACTATCTAACCGCCCGCGCCTTCCACAATTACCTGCGCGAACGTGATATTCCATGGCAGGTTGAGGATCTTGCAGGTGCCCATGCGCAAGTCAAACAACTCGAGCATGAGCTCGAAAAGCGCTTGAGTGCGCCGGACGCCCCCGAACTTATCTGTAGCGTTTTTGCCGTTGGTTCCGAAGTGGTTGCCGACGCGCTCGTCTCGACCGGCAAGGCCGGTCGGGTCATGGTGATCGGCAACGACCTGTTTCCCGAAAGCGCCCTGGCCTTGCGCCGCGGTATCTTTACCAATATTGTCTATAAGGACCCGACGAGCCTGGCGTATCGCGGCGCTAAGACGCTGGGCGATTATCTGCTGTGGGGAAGGACCCCGACGGTGCCCGTCCAGAAGGGCGCCGTCGAGATGGTATTTGCCAGCAATGTCGATCGCTACTGCGAACTTGCGGGTATTTAGCCGATTGAGCAGGTACCCCCGGTGGCGCGCGCAGACGTGGTGTAAGAGCGTCCTGAGGTCCGTCGCTGCAAGTCCCGATGTTACTCCTTCTTGAGACCGCGCCTCTCGACTATCTCGTCCACTATCTCCCTGGCGCGCCGCCCGAGCGCGCGGCGCCTCCCCTCTGTCGGGGCCGGCCTGTCCGCGGGCTCGGCGAAGCCCTCGGCGGCCGAGGCCTCGGAGAACACGCGCTGCTGGGACCACTGCCCCTCGGTCTCCATGAGGCTCGCGCACGTCAGGCGCAGCATCGACTCCCTCGAGGGGAAGGACTGCACGACCCTGTAGCGGCGCTTGATCTCGCGGTTGGCGCGCTCCTGGACGTTGTTGGTGCGGAGCTTGGCCCAGTGCGCCCTGGGGAAGGCCGTGAACGCCAGCGCGGAGTCCTCGGCCTGCTCGAAGACCTCGCCGGCCCTGGCGGACACCGACGCCACCCAGGGCGCCGCCTCGGCCCACACGCAGCGCGCGAGGTCGGGGTCGTCCTGGTAGACTGCGGCGTGCACGAGGTCCCTGACGGCCGCCTTGGAGTCCTCGGGCCTGCCCGAGCAGGCGCTCTGGAGGTTGCGCTGCAGGTGCGTCACGCAGCGCTGCCAGGCGCAGCCCTGGAACAGGCGCGAGACGGCGGCCACGAGCCCGGCGTGGCTGTCGGAGACCACGAGGCGAACTCCGGCCAGCCCGCGCTCGCGCAGCCCGCCGAGGAATGCCGCCCAGGAGTCCTCGCTCTCAGTGTCGACCACGTCGCAGCCCAGGAAGTGCTTGCGCCCGTCGTCACCCAGCCCGATCGCGGTCACGACGCCCTGCGAGACGACCGACGAGCCGACCCTGCAGCTCATGTAGGTGGCGTCGAGCCACAGGTAGCAGCACGGCGTGCCCGACAGGTCGCGGCGGCGGAACTCCGCCACCTCGGCGTCGAGGTCGGAGCAGAGGCTCGAGACCTCCGAGCTCGACAGCGAGGATATGCCCAGCTTGGACGCCACGCGCTCGACCTTGCGGGTGGACACGCCGCACACGTACATCTCCTGCACGATGGCGGCCACCGAGGTGTCGACGCGCGACCATCGCGCGAGCATGCCCTCGGGGTAGTAGGTGCCGTGCCTGAGCTTGGGTATCTCGAGCTCCACGTCGCCCACGGCGGTCTTGAGCGACCTGGGGCGGTAGCCGTTGCGGCTGTTCTCCCTGCCGTCGCTGCGCTCGTTGCGGCCCGCGCCGCACATCTGCTGGGCCTCGGAGTCCATCAGCGCGTTCATCACGCCGCCCAGCACCCTGCACGCGAACTCGCGCGCGTCGCCGCACTCCTGCCAAAGCCTCGCCGCCTCGAGGGCCTCGTCGCGGCCGAGGCGCAGTACACTCTCTTCTTGGGGCATCGCCTTTCCTTCCATTCGTCACCTTCATTACTCCAACGACGAATTCTAGGCGGTGTCCCCTCCCTTTCAAGAAAGGGAAGAGGCGGGGTATGCCCCGCCTCTTCCACCACATCTCTGCGCGCTACCGCGCACGGCGCGCTCCAATGCTGAATACTCCCAAAAATGTACGTCGGGGCATGACCCACCTGAGCAAAAGCGCTCAAGTTCGGTGTTCGGGGACGCCAAACAGTCTGCAATACATGCAAGTCACATCTCCAGCAACCGTTGAACGGGCAAAATCTACCGTTCACCCCGTGGTGGTTAGGTGAACGTTCACCTTTTGAGGTGCAATGGATTAGTATAGTGAACGTTCACCTAAAGGATAACGAGCGCGCCGTGCGCCCGCGTTGCCAGCAAAGGGGCTGTTTGATGAAAAACTTTATGGACGATCAGGATTTCCTGCTGAGCACTAAGACCGGCGAGGAGTTGTTCCACAACTTTGCCGAGGGCATGCCCATCGTCGACTATCACTGCCACATTTCTCCTAAGGAGATTTGGGAGGACAAGCGTTTCGAGAACATCACCGAGGTTTGGCTGGGCGGCGACCACTACAAGTGGCGCCTGATGCGTGCCAACGGCGTCGACGAGCGTTTTATCACTGGCGACGCCCCTGCTCGCGAGAAGTTCCAAAAGTGGGCCGAGACCCTGGGTCGCTGCGTTGGCAACCCCGTCTTTGAGTGGAGCCACCTGGAGCTTAAGCGCTACTTTGGCTACGAGGGCGTCCTCAACGGCAAGACTGCCCAGGAGGTCTGGGACCTTGCCAACGCCAAGCTCGCCGAGGCTAGCTTCACCTGCCGTAACCTGATCAAGCAGTCCAACGTCCGCATGATCTGCACTACCGACGACCCCGCCGACAGCTTTGAGTGGCACAAGAAGATTGCCGCCGACGACAGCTTTGACGTTCAGGTCGTTCCCGCCATGCGCCCCGACGCCGCCCTGCGCATCGAGCGCGGCCAGGAGTTTGCCGACTACTGCAAGCACCTTTCCGAGGTTGCCGGCGTTGAGGTCAGCGACTTTGAGGGCATGAAGGCTGCCATTTCCAAGCGCTACGACGTTGCTCACGAGCTGGGCTGCCGCGCCTCCGACCACGCACTCGACTACGTTATGTACGTCCCGGCTACCGCCGACGAGATCGAGGCTATCTTTGCCAAGGGCCTTGCCGCCGAGCCGCTTACCGAGGAAGAGGTCCTCAAGTACAAGACTGCCTTTATGCAGTTCGTTGCCGGCGAGTATGTCCGTCTGGGCTGGGCCATGCAGCTGCACTTTGGCTGCAAGCGCGACAACAACCGCGCCATGTTCGCCAAACTCGGTCCCGACACCGGCTACGACTGCATCTCCAACTACACGCCGTCCGACCAGCTCGCCGATTTCCTCAACTCCATCCAGGAGACCTGCGGCCTGCCCAAGACCATCCTGTACAGCCTGAACCCCATCGATAACACCATGATCGATACCGTCATGGGTTGCTTCCAGGAGGCTCCGACTGCCGGTAAGATCCAGAACGGCTCCGCCTGGTGGTTCAACGACAACGAGGTCGGCATGCGCGAGCAGCTTACGGCTCTGGCTAACGAGGGCGTGTTGGGCAACTTTGTGGGCATGCTTACCGACTCCCGCTCTTTCCTGTCCTATCCGCGCCACGAGTACTTCCGTCGCGTGCTGTGCAGCGTGATCGGCGAGTGGGTCGAGCAGGGCAAGTACCCGGCCGACATGGAGCTGCTGGGCGAGGTTGTGCGCGACATCAGCTACAACAATGCGGTCCGCTACTTTGGCTTTGACCTGGACACCGTCGAGGCCTAAGCCCGCATCGAATCACATCGAACCCTGGGCGCCGTTGCCACACGCGGAGCCCCGCTTTGCTTGCACGCTAACAGACATCTAAGGAGACACATAGATGGAGAACATCAGCTACGATGCGCTCGAGAAGATCGGCTACAAGGGCTATTTGCTGCCCAAGGATGCTCCCGAGAAGGTTCTGCAGTTTGGCGAGGGCAATTTCCTGCGCGCCTTCGTCGACCGCTTCTTTGACATGGGCAACGAGGCCACCGGCTGGAACGGCAAGGTCGTCATGGTGCAGCCCATCAGCGGTGCCTTTGGCTTTGCCGACGGTATCAATGCCCAGGACGACCTGTACACCGTGCTGGTGCGCGGCAAGGAGAACGGCAACACGGTTGACGAGTCCCGCGTGATCAGCGCCTGCAGCCGCTGCCTTAACCCGTATCGTGAGGACGACTACCGCGCCATGATGGAGGTCGCTGTCTCCGACGACCTAGAGATCATCGTCTCCAACACCACCGAGGCCGGTATCGCCTATGACCCGTCCTGCAAGGCCGACGACATGCCACCCGCGAGCTTCCCCGCCAAGCTTGCCCAGGTGCTCCACACCCGCTGGGCTGCCGGTAAGCCGGGCGTCATCGTCCTCGCCTGCGAGCTCATCGATCACAACGGCGAGGAGTTGCTGCGCATCATGAACCAGTATGTGAGCGACTGGGGCTGGGAGGACGAGTTTGCGCAGTGGATGGCCAACGACTGCACCGTCTGCACCACGCTCGTCGACACCATCGTACCGGGCCGTATCCGCGACGCATCCGAGGCCGCCGCGGTGGCTGAGCGTCTGGGCTACGAGGATCCCTTCCTGGCCGTGCGCGAGCCCTTCCAGATGTGGGGCATCCAGGGCGACGAGTCGCTTGCCGAGAAGCTTCCCTTTGTGAAGGCTGGTCTTCCGGGTGTCTTTGTGACTCCCGACGTCACCCCGTACAAAAAGCGCAAGGTCCGCATCCTCAACGGTGCCCATACCGCCTTCGTTCCAGGTTCCTGGGTTGCCGGCTTTGATATCGTGCGCGACTGCATGCATGACGAGACCATTCGCGGCTTCATGAACACCATGCTCTACGACGAGGTCATTCCGACGCTTGCCGCCGACTTGGATGTCGAGGACTGCAAGGCCTTTGCCGCCGCCGTCGAAAACCGCTTCGACAACCCGTTTATTGATCATGCGCTGCTCTCCATCTGCCTCAACTCCACGGCTAAATGGCGCGCTCGCGACCTGCCCACGCTCAAGGACTACGTTGCCGAGACCGGCAACCTGCCCAAGTGCCTGGCGACGAGCCTCGCTACGCTCATCTCCTTCTACACGCAGGAGCTCGTGTCCCGCGAGGGCGACGGCCTGCACCTGCGTCGCTCCGACGGCACCGAGTACACCGCTCAGGACGACGCCTTCGTACTCGATTTCTACGCCGCCCACGCCGGTGCCGACGATGCCCAGCTGGTGCACGACGTGCTCACCAACGAGCAGATGTGGGGCGAGGACCTTACGCAGATCGCCGGTCTTGAGGAGTTTGTCGTCAGTGCGCTCGCCGTCGTGCGCACCGAGGGTGCCAAGCAGGCCTTCGCCAACGCTCAGGCGTAAATTTCCGGCGCAGACGCGGGCGCGGGACGGCGTGCCCGCGTCTCGACTTCTGCTCAACCTGTAGGGTTAGGACCATTTGCAATGAACACTATCCAGATCAATCCGGCCGACAACGTGATCGTCGCGCTGTCGCCGCTTGCCAAGGGCACCGCCGTCGCGGTTCCCGGGGTGGGCGAGGTCGTGGCCGCGGAGGATATTCCGCAAGGCCACAAGATGGCCGTGCGCTCGATTGCCGCGGGGGAGGACGTCATCAAGTACGGCCTTCCTATCGGTCATGTGACGGGCGATGTCCAGCCCGGTCAGTGGCTTCATACACATAACGTCAAGACCAACCTTTCGGGCGAGGTCGAGTACACCTACAACCCCACACATCCGGTCGTGGATCCCGTTGAGCCCGAGACTTTTATGGGGTTCCGCCGCGCCGACGGTCGTGCCGCGACGCGTAATGAGCTGTGGATCATCCCCACGGTCGGCTGTGTCAACGAAGTCGCCCGTGCCATGTGTGAGCAGGCCCAGGATCTGGTCGATGGCTCGCTGGAGGGTGTTTACTACTTCCCGCATCCCTTTGGCTGCTCGCAGACCGGCGCCGACCATGCCCAGACGCGTCGTCTGCTGGTGGCGCTCTCGCGTCATCCCAATGCGGCCGGCGTGCTATTCCTGTCGCTCGGTTGCGAGAACTGTACGCACCAGCAGGTGCTCGACGAACTCGGTGACTTCGATCACGAGCGCGTTCGCTTTCTCACCTGCCAGGATGTAGCCGACGAGCAGGTCGAGGGCCACAAGATTCTGGCCGAGCTGGCAGACCTGGCCAAGCAAGTCAAGCGTGAGCCCATTTTGGCCTCCGAGCTGGTTATTGGTCTTAAGTGCGGCGGCTCCGACGGTCTTTCGGGCATTACCGCCAACCCCACGATCGGTCGTGTGAGCGATATGGTCGTCGCCCGCGGCGGCACGTCGGTGCTTACCGAGGTGCCCGAGATGTTTGGCGCGGAGAGCATCCTGCTCGACCGTTGCGAGAACGAGCAGGTCTTTAACGTCGCCTCCGACATGCTCAATGGCTTTAAGGACTACTTTATTAGCCACGGCGAGGTCGTCTACGAGAATCCGAGCCCCGGCAACAAGGACGGCGGTATTACCACGCTCGAGGACAAGAGCTGCGGCTGCGTGCAAAAAGGCGGGTCTGCCCCCATCGTCGACGTGCTGCCGTATGCCGGCCAGGCAACTAAACACGGCCTGAACATGCTGTGCGGTCCGGGCAACGACATGGTATCCACCACGGCACTCACCGCTGCCGGCTGCCACGTGATCCTGTTCTCGACCGGCCGCGGCACGCCGTTTGGTGCGCCGGCGCCTACGCTCAAGGTGTTCACCAACCAGCGTCTGTGCGACCACAAGGCCAACTGGATGGACTTTAACGCCGGCGTGGTCGCCACCGGCGAGCGCACGCTCGACGAGGCTGCCCACGACCTGTACCAGCTGGTGCTGGACACGGCGAGCGGCAAGCTTACCAGCGCCGAGCGCCGCGGCTGTCACGAGATCAGCATCTGGAAGGACGGCGTCTGCCTGTAGCGATGACACGTTGAGCGCGTGATCGGGCAAGCTGTTGCAAAGACCGGACGACCCCGCTGAGGACATTCTCGGCGGGGTCGTTTTTCGTTTCTCGTTGCGTTGTCGTGCACGGCTTTTTTGGGGAAGGGTGCCCGGCACCTCCCTCATCTCCAGAGAACATTGAACGTTCACCTAGTGGTTGCGTGGTGCTGAATCGACTTGATAATCAAAAATGCAGGGATTTTTTCATTTTCAGGTCCGTTCAACGGCAAAAAACGACCGTTCAAGGATAATATACAAGTGAACGTTCACCTATTATAAGCAATCGCGCATAATCTAGCTAAACGTTCACCCTGAACGGCATGCAGACAGACGTCGGTATGGACTCCAATGTCTTGTTCCAAGACAATCGAGAAAAGAGAGGGAGCTCGATGACTAACAAGATCGGTAAAAAGCGCAAGATCACATTCTGGACGCGCTTGGGCTTTGGTATGGGCGGCATGCTCAATTCCGGTGCCCTGACCTTTACGCACAGCTACATGGTGCTGTTTCTGTCCACGGAGTGCGGCCTGTCCGCAGGCGAGGCTGCGCTGATCAGCTCGTTTGCCATCTATCTCAACGCCATTCTTTGCCCGCTGATGGGATTTGTGGCCGATAACTTCTATGCCACCAAGGTCGGCCGCATCTTCGGTCGTCGCCGTTTTTGGATTTTGCTGGCCATCCCGATGATGGTCGCCGAGCCGCTCATCTTCGTGGCCACGCCGTTTGGCTTCCCGTACTACTTTGTGCTGTACCTGATCTACAACGTCGCGTACACGTTCTGCACCGCCAACCTGTCGCCGCTTACCATCGAGATGACCGACGACTTTAAGGAGCGTACGTACCTCACCGGCTATAAGCACCTCTTTGGTAACGCCGCCGGCTTCCTGATGCCTGCACTTGTGGGCTTCGGCTTTGGCACCTTCGGCGAGACCAACCCGTTCAGCTACTTCATCATCGCTACGGTCAACGCTTCGGTCATGGCAATCTCGCTGCTCTGCGTGTACCTGTCCACGTGGGAGCACACCCCCGAGGAGGTCGCTCAGGAGAAGATCGAGAGCGTCGGCGAGGGCATCAAGAAGTTCTTCATCGACGTCGTCTCCACCTTCCGCAACAAGTCCTTCCGCAAGGTTCTGTACGCACAGGTCTCCACAAAGCTCGCCGCCGCCTGCTGGTCTGCCTGCCTGTCCTTCTTCATCGTCTATTGCCTGCAGATTCCTAAGTCCTACGAGTCCGTGATGGAGATGCCCGGCAAGGTCGTCGCTATCGTCTGCACTGCCATCTGGGTCGCCCTCATGGCCAAGAAGGGCTTCCACAAGTCTTGGTACCTGGCAAATGTCGGTTGCGCTGCGTGCATCATCGCCTACAACTACTTCGCCTTTGGTCAGATTAACGGCACCTCTACGGTCGCCATCGCCATGATCGCCTACCCCGTCATCTTCGCCATCTGGAAGTTCTTCTACGTTGGCTTCCAGTATCTGCCCGATGTCCTGCTCAACTACATCCCCGATGTCGATGAGCTCATCACCCTGCGTCGTCGTGAGGGAATCTACAGCTCCGCTCAGCAGCTCTGCCAGCAGATTGCCCAGGCTATCGCCGTCAACGCATGGGCTATCGTCCTTGCTGCCTCCGGCTTCATTCAGACCGCTGGCAACAGCGACGCCGTGACCCAGCCCGCTACCGTGCCTCTGTACATCTGCGGCTACATGCTCATCGGCTGCGCCGGCTTCTTCCTGCTCGCAGCTGTCCTTGCCCGCGGCATCAAGATCGACAAGGAGCAGTGCGACATCCTCTGCGACGAGATCAAGCGCGTCAAGGAGGGCGGCAAGATGGCAGACGTCAAGCCCGAGGTCAAGGCGCTTTGCGAGGAGCTCTCCGGCTTTAAGTACGAGGACTGCTTTGCCCACAACAACGTTGGCTTCCAGGACGGTAGCGTAATTCCCGCCGAGTAAGGCCAACGCATCGTCCAAACCACAGGGCCGTGCCACCGGAATTCTGCCGGCAGGCACGGCCCTTTTCTCAACAGCGTACAATTTGCCTTTAGAGCATCTTTTTGAGGGAGAGACCCATGGAGACGAACGTTATCTGGCGCAACGCCCGCGCGGCCGTTATTGAGCTCGACGACGGTGGCTACTTTACCTGTGCCGATACGTGGGAGATCTTTGTCAACGATGAGCCCGTCGGTACCACGAATACGGTCGAGACCTATGTTGACGGCCTGGTTCCCGGCAAGCGCAACCTGATCCGCTTTGTCTGCGGCGAGCGCGAGCTGAGCGTGGGCGTCACCACGCCCGCGGAGCCCTTTACCATCAACGTTCGCGACTGCGGCGCCAAAGGCGATGCCGAGCACGATGACACCACCAATATCCAGGCTGCCATCATGGCCTGCCCCAAGGGCGGGCGTGTGCTGATTCCCGCTGGCAACTACCGCATCAAGTCCCTCTTCCTTAAGAGCAATATCAACATCGAGCTCGCCGAGGGCGCGGTGCTGCTGGCCCGTCACGACCGCGCGGCGCTTGCCTACATTCCGGGCACGGTCACGGGTGACAGGGGCACCGGGTATGCCGGCACCGATATGCTGCCCCTGGGCCGCTGGGAGGGCGAGAGCTTTTCGACCTACTGTTCGACCTTTACGGGTCTGAGCGTGCACGACGTGTGCATCTATGGCCGCGGCGCCATCGACGGCCAGACCGATTTTGCCGAGGATAACTGGTGGAACAAGGACTTTAAGAATATCTTCCGCCCCGAGGAGGGCCGCGAGGTCGCCCGTCCGCGCATGATCTTCCTGTCCGAGTGCGAAAACGTGAGCCTTGCCGGCTTTACCGTCCGCAACAGCCCGGCGTGGAACATCCATCCCGTCTTGTGCGAGCACGTCGATGCGCTCTGCCTGTCAATCGAAGGTCCCAAGAACTCCCACAACACCGATGGCTTCGATCCCGAGAGCTGCGGTTTTGTCCGCGTCCTTGGCTGCCAGTTCTCGGTGGGCGACGACTGCATCGCCATCAAGAGCGGCAAGCTGGGCATCGAGCCCGAGCTTCGTCCCGCTACGCACGATATGCTCGTCTCGCACTGCTACATGCACGATGGCCACGGCGCCGTGGTGCTGGGATCCGAGGCTGCCGGCGGCATCAAGGACCTTACCGTGAGCAAGTGCCTCTTTGAGCGCACCGACCGTGGCCTGCGCGTCAAGACCCGCCGCGGTCGCGGCAAGGACGCCGTCAACGAGGGCATCACCTTTGAGCACATTCGCATGGACGAGGTGCTCACGCCTTTCGTGGTCAATTCGTTCTACTTCTGCGATAAGGACGGCAAGACCGACTACGTTCAGAGCCGCGAGGCACTGCCCGTCGATGACCGTACACCCGGCTTCGGCACTACGACGTTCCGCGATATCGAGGCCACCGACTGCCACGCGGCCGCGGCCTATATCACGGGACTGCCCGAGAGCAAGGTGACGCGCCTGACGTTCCAGGATGTCCATGTGACCTTTGCCGCCGATGCCGAGCCCTTTGTGCCGGCCATGGCCTGTGGTGTGGAGCCGATGGTGCGCCAGGGCATCATCGCGCAAAACGTCAAGGTACTCGACCTGCAAAATGTGGTTATTGAGGGCCAGGACGGCGAGGAGCTGCAGCTGCGAAATGTCGACAAGGTTATCCGCGCGTAGACGTTTGCTCCTAAACAATCGAATGCGGCATGTCGCGACGCGCGATGGGCAGGGCCTTCCCGACCCATTGCGCGTACTTTTTATATGCCGAAACTGCGATATAGACGGTCTGCGACGGAAGGACGCGGTGACTGATGATGAGCGAGAGACGATTTTTTGAGGTTTCGCCCGAGCGTGCAGGGGCATATCACAGTATCTCTAAGGCCTTGGAGGCAATTGATGAACTCTGTCCGAATGACGGACGGCCGGTGACAATCCATATCGAGCCGGGTGAGTACCGCGAACGGGTCGAGATTCATCGACCGTATGTGACGCTGGTGGGCGAGACGGCTGACAGCGTGCGTATCGTGGGCAGTCTGGGCGCCAAGATGCCCTCGGGGGACGGATCGGGCATTGACGGAAAGCTCGGCACCTTTAGGACCTATACCGTTTTGGTCGATGCCGACGACGTGCGGCTCGAGAACCTCACAATCGTCAATGATGCCGGCGACGGTCGCGAGGTGGGGCAGGCGATTGCCCTGTACGCCGACGGCGACCGTTTGGTGGTCGACGCCTGTTGCATTACGGGGCGCCAGGACACGCTGTTTTTGGGCCCGTTGCCCCCGCGCGAAGTCAAACCGGGCGGATTCATTGGGCCCAAGCAGTTTGCGCCGCGTCGGGTGGGCCGTCAGTATTTTCGACGCTGCCGGATTGAGGGCGACGTCGACTTTATCTTTGGTGGCGCGTGTGCCTATTTTGAGGGGTGCGAGATCCGCTCGCTCAACCGCAATATGGACGTGAACGGTTACGTGACGGCGGCATCGACGCCCGAGGGAGAGCCATATGGCTTCGTGTTCCACGGCTGCTCGTTTACAGCCGCGCAAGACGTGGCACCGGATTCGGTCTATTTGGGTCGTCCTTGGCGTGAGTGGGCCCAGACCGTGCTGATCGATTGCTGGCTGGGACAGCACATCAAGCGCGAAGGTTGGTGGGATTGGGCTAAGCCGGCGGCGCACGAGAGGGCGCACTACGCTGGTGCAAGCCTACATGGCCCGGCGAGTGATGCCGAAAACTGGGCGCCATGGGCGCACGAGCTCGATGCGACAGCCACTACCCGATACGCCCGCGAACAGGTGCTTGCCGATGCGGACGGCTGGGATCCCGAGGGCGGCGAAGGTGATGCGGTGGAGACGGCTGGGCTATCTGCCAATGGCCGCACCGTGCACATCGAGACGTACTGCGAAGACGAGCCTGCGCTGCGTGCCCGGCTGAAGCGCGAGGGGCGCTCCGCCGCATTTGCGGGCAAGACCCCTGCGGACTTTGAGGCATGGAAGATTGCGACCAGGACTCGTCTGTACGATGTTTTGGGTCTTTCGCTTATGGACCGCGCCCCGATTGAACTTCGTGAGCTCAGCCGCGTTCGGGTTGCCAGCGGTATCGTGCGCACCCATGCGATGCTGCAGGTGGAGCGCGACGTTTGGATGCCGTTCTACCTGCTCGAGCCGCAGTCGCCAAAGCTCGATGCGCGCGGCCGCAAGTGTTGCTATATCTGCCCGCATGGCCATCAGGGAGCAGGCGCCGCAAGTGTTGCGGGCGTGACGGGCGTGCCGGCGGTCGATGATGCTGTGCGTAAGTTCAATTACGACTACGGTCTACGTTTGGCGCGTATGGGTTACGTGACCGTCTGCCCTGACGCACGCGGTTGGGGATACCGTCGTGACTGGAAGGGTCAGGGCGATGACGAGAACAGCTTTCTGCGCGGCACGTGCCTAAACCAGGCGCGCATGGCCGAGCCGCTGGGACTTACCGTTGCGGGCCTCAACGCCTGGGATAACATGCGTCTGATCGATTACCTAGAGGCGCGCGGCGACATTGCCATGGACGACCTGGGCTGTTTCGGCTTTTCGGGCGGCGGATACATGACGCTGTATCTGGCGGCGCTCGACCCACGCGTATGCAAGGCGTTTGTCTCGGGCTACCTGTACGGTGTCGATGATTCGCTGCTGCACCTCAACGGCAATTGCAGCTGCAACTACACACCCGGACTTTGGCGCTTGCTCGACATGGGCGATATTGCCTCGCTTATTGCGCCGCGCCCGTTGTTAGTGCAGAGCTGCGAAGAAGATCATCTGAACGGTTCGCGCGGGCTGAAAAATGTCGATGAACAGCTCAAGATCGTGCGCGATGCCTACAAGTTGCTGGGCCGCAGAGATGCTCTGCGGCACGAGGTGTGTCCGGGTGGACACCATCTGGGAGTGACACATCTTGTCGAGGATATCGAATGGCTCGATTCGCACGTTGCGAAATGCGACCGTGCATAGCCCCTCGGCATGCTGCAAATAAACGGTACGTACCTGTATGGCCGCCAATGGGCGGATGAGGAGAAGATTATGGAAACGAAGAACTTGAGTAAATCGATCATCTGCTGCTTTGGTGATTCGACCACGTGGGGCGACAATGGATGCGGCGCAGGCGGCAACGACATTTCCTGGACCACGCACCTGGGCGCGCTGTTGGGCGGTGCGACTGTTGAGAACTTTGGCATCAAGGGTTCGCGCATTGCCGTCAAGGCCGACCGCACCGATTCGTTTGTCGAGCGCCTAGACGGCATCGATGATGCGGCGGATATCTACATTGTCTTTGGCGGCGTCAACGATTTTAGCCGCAATGTGCCGCTCGGCGAGTTGGGCAGCACCGATGTGCATGAGTTCTATGGTGCGGTCGACTATCTGATTCGAACCATCACGGCGCGCTCGCCCCAGGCAAGGCTCGTGTTTATGACGCCGTGCAAGACGAGCGGCAAGCACGAGAAAGATATTCCGGCGAGCAACGAACTCAACCATCTGGGCCTGACACAAGACGTCTATGTGCAGGCGATGCTGGAGGTTTGCGACCGTTACTCGGCGCCGGTGATCGACCTCTATGCGCAAAGCGGCATCAGCCCGTTTTTGCCGGAGCACCGCGAGCTCTACATGCCGGACGGTCTGCATTACAGCCCTGCCGGCTATGAGCGCCTGGCGCATCGCATCGCTGCGGGCCTCACCGCCGTTTGCCGCTAAAAGGCTGCCGTTCACTGGGATTATAGGGTTAACGTTCACCCTATAATCCCAGTTCGCGTTATACTAAGGTTAACGTTCACCCATCATTTTTGTCAGAGGGGACAGCAATGGGCTGCAATCAGATTCTGGACCGCTATATCGAGCAGTTGATCGAGACCTCTACGCCGCAGGCGCCGGCCTGGAATATCGAAAAGCTCCGTGCCGGCAAGGAGAACACCTGGAACTATATCGATGGCTGCATGATCAAGGCACTCATCGAGCTGTACGAGATCACGGGTGAGCAGCGCTACCTGACCTTTGCCGACGACTACATCGACTTTTTTGTCCAGGAAGACGGCACCATCAAGCACTACAAGCCCGAGGAGTACAACCTCGACAACGTCAACGCGGGCAAGACCCTCTATAAGCTCTACGATTTGGTGGGCAAGCCCAAATATCGCGCCGCCATGGACACCATTTACCGCCAGCTCGAGACCCAGCCGCGCACCAAAGAGGGCGTGTTCTGGCACAAGGCCGTCTATCCCAACCAGATCTGGCTTGACGGCATGTACATGGCGCAGCCGTTCTACATGCAGTACGAGCTGAGCTTCCACAACCGTCGCGCCTGCTCGGATAGCTTCCATATGTTCCAGGTCGTGCATGACCTGATGCGCAATCCCCTCAACGGTCTGTACTATCACGCTTACGACGCGAGCCGCAAGCAGTTCTGGTGCGATCCGGTCACCGGCCTTTCGGCCAACTTCTGGCTGCGCGCCGAGGGCTGGTTTGCCATGGCGCTCATCGATACCTGGGAGCTCATGCCGCCTTCGATGTCGGCCGAGAAGGACGAGATTCGCAAGATGTTCCACGACCTGATCGACGCTATGCTGCCGTATCAGGACGAGAAGACTGGCATGTGGCACCAGGTCATCAACCTGCCCAATATCGCCCCCAACTACCTGGAGGAGTCGGGCAGCGCCATCTTTGCCAACGCTATCATGAAGGGCGTTCGCCTGGGCGTGCTGGGCGAGCGCTACTACCAGTACGGCCGCCGTGCGTTTGACGGCATCTGCGACACGTGCCTGTCCGAGCGCGACGGACAGCTGGCGCTCGACAACATCTGCCTGGTCGCGGGCCTTGGTAACACTGCGCACCGCGAGGGCACGTTTGGCTACTACATGAGCGAGCCCGTCGTCAAAAACGACGCGAAGGGCGTGGCGCCGCTGGTGCTCGCCTATATCGAGACCATGCATCACGACAAGCTAGCCGGTAAGCGCGATCCGCTCGCCCCCTCGGGCGCCTGCTCCATCGAGGACCCGTTTGGCGGCTACACGCCGGGCATCAACGCTCATAAGGGGCGTGAATAGCGTGGGGGCCATCACTCCGGGCGTGCGTCTGCACGACCTTCCGCAAGGGACCGTCGAGGAACGCATTCGCATGGCAGGCGAGCTGGGCTTTTCGTGCATTCAGCTGCCGAGCAAGGTGCTCTATCAGTCGATGGGAATCGATCGAAGCGGTCTGACCCGCGAGCTCGCCGACCATTTGCGTGCGGTGCTCGACGAGGCGGGTGTTTCGGTCGCCGTGCTCGGCTGCTATAAGAATCTGGCGACGCCCGATCGACAACAGCTCATGGATAACTTTGCCGAGTACGAGGCGTGCCTCAACTTTGCCCAGATGCTCGGCGGATGCCCGGTTGGTACCGAGACCGGTCGTCCCAATGCGCAGAACCGCGTTGCTGACGACCGTATGACCGACGAGGCGCTCGATGCGTTTATGGACGGACTCGCACGCGTCTGCGAGTGCGCCGAGGCCGTGGGTGGGCAAATACTGATTGAGCCCGGCTGGAACGAGACGGTCAACACGCCAGATCGCTGCCGTGAGGTGCTGGAGCACGTTTCGAGCCCGGCGCTCGGCGTGATCTACGACCCGGTGTCGCTGCTGCATCCCAGCGTCGTTGGCGAGGCGCAAGAAATTACCGCGCGTATGCTCTACTTATGCGGCAGCAAGATCCGCGTGCTGCATGCCAAGGATTTTGAAGTCGTCGACAACGAGGACGAGGCCGGTTGGTGCGACGGCACGGGCTCGCGCCTGGTGTGCCACGGCGTGGGCGAGACGGGCCGTTATGACTTTGAGCCCGTGGTGGCCTGGGCGGCTGCCGCCCGCCCTGGGATTCCCTGCGTGGTCGAGAACAGCGTGCCGGCGACGGTGGCTGGCTGCCTGACGACACTCGAGCGCATGTCCGCTCGCTGCGGGGCATCGCATCGCGAGATATAGCATTGGCTTTTGCTGTGGCGGCAAATTGAGCTTGCCTGACTGGGGGCGACGGTGAAGGGTCTTTATCGTCGTCTCATTGGATTACATCAAAAAGGGGAGTTGCGTGGCTATCCACATTGTCGAAGAGGCGAATCGTTGCCTAGGTTGCAAAAGGGCGTTCTGCCAGCTTAAAGGCTGCCCGGTTCAGACACCTATCCCGCAGGTCATTGACCTGTTCAAACAGCGTCGTCTGGAAGAGGCGGGCGAGCTGCTGTTCCAGAACAATCCCATGAGCGCGGTCTGCTCCATGATCTGCAACCATTCGGGCCAGTGCGAGGGCGCGTGCATCCAGGGCCGCAAGGGCACACCGGTGCATTTTTCGAGTATCGAGAACTATATCTCGACTGCATATTTGGACCGCAAGGAGTGGAAGCCCGCGCCGTCGTGCGGCAAGCAGGTTGCCGTGGTCGGTTCCGGTCCTGCCGGCATTACCGTGGCCATTAAGATGGCCCAGCTGGGCTGTGCCGTCACGGTGTTTGAACAGCGCCCCGAGATCGGCGGCGTGCTGGAGTACGGCATCCCCGAGTTCCGCCTGCCGCGCTCGCTGGTGCAAAAATACCGCCATGTGATGTGCTCACTGGGCGTGCGCGTCCGTCCCTCGACCACCATCGGTGGCGCGCTGCATATCGACGACCTGCTGCGCGACGGCTACGATGCGGTCTTTGTCGGTACCGGTACTTGGCGCGCCCGCAAGCTGGGTATTCCCGGCGAGTCGCGTGGCAACGTGCTGTTTGGTATCGATTATCTGGTCGATCCTACGAGCGTGGCAATTGGGCAGAACGTGGCGGTTATCGGCGCCGGCAACGTGGCCATGGATGTTGCCCGCACAGCCCTGCGCTCGGGCGCTCGCAAGGTCACCGTGTATGCCCGATCGCGCCATATCTCTGCCATCGATGATGAGGTGGAGCTGACCGAGCTTGACGGTGCCGAGATTATGTGCGGCAAGGCGATCTGCGCCATCGACGATAACGGTCCGGTGTTCGAGACGGCTATCTTTGACGAGGACAACAACGTGGTGGGCTACGAGGAAGAGCTCGACCATGCGTCTGCCGACACGGTTGTGATTGCGGCGTCTCAGGTGCCCAAGGACAAACTCGTGCTTACAACGGGCGGTCTGGAGACCGACCATCGCGGCCTGCTTTCGGTCGACGAGCACGGCATGACCACCGTGCCTGGCGTCTTTGCCGCCGGCGACGTGGTTAACGGCCCGCTCACCGTGGTCCACGCTGTAGCTGGCGCCAAGCTTGCCGTCGAAGGCATGACTACCTACCTGGGCCTCTAACTCCATCCCGCCCATCAGTTGCGGTGAAATACGGACTGTCTTGGCTGTCAAAAGCCTTATCTACTCCGTATTCCACCGCAACTTTTTTGTGGGGGTCGGGATTAAAGGCGGGGGAGTGCGAGCGAGTGCGAATGCGGCGGATACTGATACGATAGGTACGTTAGCAACTGCCGCCCAGCGGCTCAAACGAAAGGAACCCTGTATGGAGTCCTCCGCCTATCCGATGCTCTTTAGCCCGATCAAGGTCGGTACGACCGAGGTCAAGAACCGCGTCTTTATGCCGCCGGTGTCCACCAACCTGGCCGATCATGGCTATGTGACCGACGACTTGGTTGATCATTACCGTGCCCGCGCCAAGGGCGGCGTAGGCCTCATCATCACCGAGGTCGTGACGGTCGAGCCCACCTATACCTATCTTCCGGGTGACATGTGCTGCTACGACGACACGTTTATCCCCGGCTGGGAAAAGCTCGCCGCGGCCGTCCACGAGTATGGCTGCAAGATCATGCCGCAGCTCTTCCACCCCGCCTACATGGCCTTTAACATTCCGGGCACGCCGCGCCTGATTGCTCCGTCCTTTGTGGGACCGTCCTATGCCCGCGAGGCACCGCGTCCTATCACGGTCGACGAGATCCACGAGCTCACACATCAGTTTGGCGACGCTGCCGTGCGTATGCAAAAGGCTGGCGTCGATGGCGTCGAGGTTCATGCGGCACACGCCCACGGTATGCTCGGCGGCTTTTTGACTCCGCTCTACAACAAGCGCACCGACGAGTACGGTGGCTCGCTCGACGCTCGCATGCGCTTCTTGCTCGAGGTCATCGCCGAGATTCGTGAGCGCTGCGGCAAGGACTTCATCATCGACGTCCGCATCTCGGGCGACGAGTACACCGACGGCGGCCTGACCCTCAACGACATGATCTACGTCTCGCGTCGCCTGGAGAAGGCCGGCGTCGACATGATCCATGTGTCGGGCGGCACCACCATCAAGCGCGGCTCTGCGATCCCCGCCGCCGGCACCCAGCAGGCCTCGCACGCCGCCTGCTCGCGCGAGATCAAAAAGCATGTCAACATTCCCGTTGCCACGGTCGGCCGCATTAACGAGGCATGGATTGCCGAGGAGCTGATCGAGGACGGTGCCGCCGATATCTGCATGATGGGCCGCGCCAACCTGTGCGATGCCGAGTTCTGCAACAAGGCGGCCGCCGGTAACGCCGACGAGATCCGTCCCTGCATCGGCTGCCTGCGCTGCCTGAACGGCATCATGTTCGGCAAGCGCATCTCCTGCACCATCAACCCCGATGTCGAGCGTGACGAGGCTGGCTACGAGCCTGCCACCGAGGCCAAGAACGTACTGGTTGTGGGCGCCGGTCCCGCGGGCATGGAGGCGGCGTTCATTGCCGCCAAGCGCGGTCACAACGTGGTGCTCGTGGATAAGCAGGACGAGCCGGGCGGCGAGATGCGTATCGCAGCCGTTCCGCCGGCAAAGCAGGAACTCACCCGCGTGATCAAGTATCAGTATCGTCGCCTGGCCGAGGCCGGCGTGAAGTGCGTATTTGGCACCGAGCTTACTGCCGAGGACATTCAGCGTGACTACGCGGGCTACGAGGTTGTCCTGGCTTATGGCGCCGAGCCCATCGCTCCGGCCTTCATGCAGGGCTTTAAGCAGGTTATGACGGCCGACGACCTGCTGGGCGGCAAGGCTTTCCCGGGCAAGAAGATCGTCATCGTGGGCGGCGGCACCGTTGGCTGCGAGACGGCCGATTACCTGGCCCCGTTGGTCAACGACCTGTCGCCGGCCAACCGCGATGTCACCGTCATCGAGATGACCAAGACGCTCGCCGCCAACGAGGGCGGTGCCGGTCGCGCGGTGCTCATCACGCGCATGCTCTCCAAGGGTGTCCACGTGCTGACCGAGGCTAAGGTGACCGAGATTACCGAGGACACTATCAGCTACGAGAAGGACGGTGAGGTCCACACCATCACCGGTGCCGATACGCTGGTGCTTGCCATGGGCTATCGTCCCAACACCAAGCTGGCCGACGACCTTGCCGCTGCTGGCGTTGCTGTCCACGTGCTGGGCGATGCCCAGAAGTGTGGCAACATCCGCGATGCCATCGGCGATGGCTATAAGGTTGCCTGCGAGCTCTAGCCAACTCCTTGATGCATGGGGACCTGCCCCCGCGGCGCCAGTCGACAGATAGCAAAAAGCGGCGGTCGTCCCGTACGTGGGACGACCGCCGCTTGCGTTGGCAGCAATGAGCCGTGCGATTAGAGGCCCAGGATCTCCTTGACCTTGGCGATGATGGCCTCGTCGGTTGCGTTGGCAAAGAAGTACTCCTGGAAGTGCTCGCCGGCAAGTGCGCCCTTCACCAGGTCCTGATCGATTTCGCCCAGGACGTCGACGAGCGGACGCATGGTCACAGCGCGCACGCCATCGAGAATCTTCTTGTTGCGCTGCTCGGGCTCAACGCGCTCGGCGGGGTAACCGTTGCCCGAACCAAAGCCAAAGAGCTTCTCGAAGGTGTACTCGAGGTTGAGCTCCTGGCCCCAGCCGTTCTTGAGCGCGAAGGGCATGGCGACGGCGTTGCCATCGTTGACCTGGGCAAAGGTGTAGGCATCGAGCGGGTCGGCAACATGGCCGCACAGCACGCCGGGGAAGGAGTTACAGGCGAGCATAGCGCCCTCGCCGGTGCCGCAGCCGGTCACGACGTAGTCGGCAGCGCCGGAGTTCAGCAGCACGGCGGCCAGGATGCCGTTTTGCACGTAGGTGAGCGGCTTAGAGTCGGCGTCGGCATACATACCGTAGTTAAAGACGGTGTGACCCATGGGCTCGACAACCTTCTTAAGGGCAGCCTCGATCATGGGGTTCTTGGAGTTCTGAGAGTTCTCATTGATCAGAGCGATTTTCATGATAGATAACCTTCCACTATTTTCTAAATTAATTGTTCGTTATGTTGCGTGGCATCTCCAACGGAGAGGCCGCTCTGCGGGCGGTGGACGATAAGATCTGTCGCGAGTTCCGCACGAGCCGAAGAGCACTTAATGTGCTCTTCGTGCGAGTCAGGACTGTTCGAGCAGCAGACCTTATCGTCCACCGCCTCGCCCAGACGTCTTACTGCGGTTGCTTGCCGATGTAGGCCAAGATTCCGCCGTCGACGTAGAGGATGTGACCGTTGACGAAGTTCGATGCATCGGAAGCCAAGAACACGGCGGGGCCCTTCAGATCTTCGGGCGTGCCCCAACGGGCGGCCGGCGTCTTGGCAATGATGAACTGGTCAAACGGGTGACGGCTGCCGTCGGGCTGCGTCTCGCGCAGCGGCGCGGTTTGCGGTGTGGCGATGTAGCCGGGCCCAATGCCGTTGCACTGGATGTTGGCCTCGCCAAACTCGGAGCAGATGTTCTTGGTGAGCATCTTGAGTCCGCCCTTGGCGGCGGCGTAGCCGGCAATGGTCTCGCGGCCCAGCTCGCTCATCATGGAGCAGATGTTGATGATCTTGCCGTGGCCCTTGGCGATCATGCCGGGCAGGCAGGCCTTGGACACGATAAACGGGGCGTTGAGGTCGATATCGACGACACGGCGGAAGTCCTCGGCGCTCATGTCGAGCATCGGCGTGCGCTGGATGACGCCTGCATTGTTGACCAGGATGTCGGGCGTGGTGCCAAAATCGGCCTCGATCTTGGCGATGAGCTCGGCGACGACGGCCTCGTCGGTGACATCGGCAACATAGCCGTGAGCATCAAAGCCCAGCTCGCGGTAGTGCTTCTCGGCCTCGGTGACCTTGTCGGCATGACGGGCGTTAAAGGCAATCTTGGCGCCGGCTTCGCCGAGCGCCTCGGCAATGGCCATGCCAATACCGTAAGTGGCGCCGGTCACCAGCGCGACCTTGCCATCCAGACGGAAGCTGTCCATAAGATCAGACATAGCGATCCTTTCAAAAGAAACGTTCATCTGTATAAGTCTTGCTTTTCGTACAAGGTCAGTATAGGAGAAGAGGAGGATTTAAAAGTCAGATTCTCCTAAAATCAGGTGAACGTTCACTTTTAAAAGGCGAACGGTTGTAGATAATTGTCGCGATGACTGCTATTCGCTCTGATCCTGCGTGCCCTCTGCGATCATGTTGCGGTTATACACCAGGTGCAGATACATCGCGTCGTGCGCGGCGGTGGGATTGCGCGAGGCGATGGCGTCGGCTACATCGCGGTGCGTGCGGATAGTTTCCTCAACGAGCTTTTTGCCGGTCACGTCGATAAAGAGGGGGACGGATGCCTTGAGCACGCCCATCAGGCGAGGAACGACGAGGTTTCCGGAGCTCTCGGCAATGGCATTGTGGAACGCGGTGTCGGCGGCGGAGTAATCCTCACCGGCCTCGGCCAGGCGCTCGGATTCGTCACAGAGCTCTTTGATAAAGACGACCTGGTCGTTGGTTGCGTGCTCGGCCGCCATGCGTGCCATCTGCGGCTCGATCATAAAGCGCACCTCGAGTAGGTCGCGCGCCAGACGCTGCTTGTCGTCGATAAAGGTAAAGCCCAGCGGGTCGTCGGCAACGCCGGGGTTTGACGCCACATAGGTGCCCGAACCCTGCTTGATGCGCACGATATTGCGCGACTGCAGCAACTTCATGGCCTCGCGCACGGTGCTCCTGCCGGCGCCCAAGCGCTCGACCAGCACGGTTTCCTTAGGCAGGCGATCGCCTTGCTCAAGGTGTTCATCCAGAATCAATCGAATGATTTTCTCCGATATTTGCTCGGGGAGTCCCGATTCGGCGCGGGCCATAGCTATACCTTTCATTACAAAATTCATCTGAGCTATTTTAGCGCACCGCGGATGCGATATTGGCCGCTGGATTTGAGTCGGGCGGCTTAAATATACCGTTCGCAGCGCAAATACGACCGTTTACCAAATACATCAGATGTATTTCGAACAAATTTCAAAATGAAACATCAGACCTATCCAAAACACGCTATAGTCATCAGACGAATTCAAAAGGTCTGATGAATTGGAGGAAAGATGTCAGACCCAACGTTTATGGCTGATCCCACCAGGCTGGTCATCGCCGCCATCGTGGGCATCGCGCTGCTGCTTGCGCTCATCATCAAGTTCAAGCTGCATCCCGTGCTGTCGATGATGGTCTCGGCGCTCGTGATCGGTATCGGTGCCGGCATGCCGCTCGACATGGTGGCAGACACCGTCACCAAGGGCGTGGGCACCACGCTGCAAAACATCGCCCTGCTCATTGGCCTGGGATCGATGTTTGGCCAGATTTTGGAGGAGAGCGGCGGCGCCAAGAAAATCGCCCAGACCTTCATTGACACCTTCGGCCAGGGCCACTCCAGCTGGGCGCTGGGCATCACCGGTTTGGTCATCGGCACCACGGTGTTCTTTGAGGCCGGCGTGGTCGTTTTGATCCCGCTTGCCTTTAGTGTGGCGTCGCAGACCAAGAAGTCGACCCTCTACTACGGCATCGCCCTGCTCGCGGGATTGGCGGCTGGCTATGCGTTCGTGCCGCCTTCGGCCGGTTCGGTCCTGGTTGCCGGCACGCTCGGTGTCGACCTGGGCACCATGATTCTCGTCGGTATCCCCACCGCCTTCATCGCCATGGCGATTGCCGGCGTCATCTGGGGCCGCAACGTGGGCGGTCGCATTTTTACCGATGTTCCGGAGCACTTTACCTCTGCCGAGGGGGCGAGTGACGACAAGGAGCTTCCCTCCTTTGGCATGGTGCTCGCGATCGTGCTCACGCCGCTTTGCCTGATTCTGCTGGGCACGTTGTCCTCTTATATCCCCATGCCCGCTGAGCTCGCCTCGATTCTCGCCTTCTTGGGCAAGCCGTTCGTCGCTTTGACGCTCGCCACGCTCGTCGCGATGTATCTGCTGGGCGCGCGCCGCGGCTACTCCGGCGCCGAGCTCAAGGCCTTGCTCGACCGCTCTCTTAAGCCCGTCGGCATGATCTTGCTGGTTATCGCCTGCGGCGGCGTTATTCGCTGGATGCTGCAGGACTGCGGTCTGGGCCAGGTTATCGGTCCTGTGCTCGAGAACTGCCCGCTGCCCCTCGTGGTTGTCGGCTTCCTCATCGCTGCGCTCGTCCGTGCCTCGGTCGGTAGCTCTATTGTTTCGATGACCATGGCATCGGGCATTATGGCCGCTATGCCTGCGGTCGTCGGCGCTTCGGTGCTCATGCGTGCCGCCATCTGTCTTGCCATCTGCGGCGGCGCCACGGCACTCTCGCACGTCAACGATGCCGGTTTTTGGATGTGCTCCTCGTTCCTGGAGATTGACGAGAAGACCACCCTCAAGTCCTGGACCGTTATGGAGACGCTCATCGGCCTTTCGGGTCTTGCCTGCGCCCTGGTGATTTCGTTCTTCGCCTAGTTCGCGTAGCTAAGCATCTTTCGCCGAGTGCATCGCTCGGTACCCATTTACACCTGATTCATTAACCAACGATTGGTACAACCGTTCAAACCAAAAGAGGAGAATATCATGGACGAGAAGACCAAAGCACAGATTCAGCAGGAGGCCGCCGACCTGGTTGCCAAGCTGCAGCCGCGTTCCGGCAAGTTTCGCACCATCAGCCCCGAGATGGACCCGCTGCGTCTGGGCTCCGGCTGGACGATCGAGGATCTGGACAAGCCGCAGGTCATCATCGAGTCGACATTCGGTGATTCGCACCCGGGTTCTGCCGGCCTGTTCGAGCTGGTCGAGGAGGTCCGTGCCGGCGTTGCCGAGGCCGGTGGCCATGGCGCCCGTTACTTCTGCACCGATATCTGCGACGGCGAGGCCCAGGGCCACGACGGCATCAACTACTCGCTGCCCAGTCGCGACATGATCGCCAACATGATCGAGATTCATGCCAAGGCCACCCCGTTCGACGCCGGCGTCTTTGTTGCCAGCTGCGATAAGGGCCTGCCTGCGAACCTTATGGCCATGGGCCGCATCAACATCCCCTCCATCGTCGTTACCGGCGGTGTCATGGATGCCGGTCCCGATCTGTTGACCCTGGAGCAGCTCGGCGCCATCTCGGCCCGCTATGAGCGCGGCGAGATTTCCCGCGAGGAGCTCGAGTTTGCCAAGCACAACGCATGCCCCAGCTGCGGCGCCTGCTCCTTTATGGGTACCGCCTCGACCATGCAGGTTACCGCCGAGGCCCTGGGCCTTATGCTCCCCGGCACGGCTCTGCTGCCCGCAACCAGCTCCGATCTGCGTGAGTTTGCGCGCGAGGCTGGCCGTCAGTCCGTGTGGCTCTCCGAGCACAACCTGTGCCCCCGCGACATCGTGACCAAGGAGTCCTTCGAGAATCTCATCATGGTCCACGGCGCCATCTCCGGTTCCACCAACTCGCTGCTGCACATTCCCGCGATCGCCCGCGAGTTTGGCATCGAGATGTCCGCCGACGATTTCGATCGCCTGCACCGTGGCGCCCACTACCTGCTCAACGTTCGCCCCGCAGGCGAGTGGCCGGCGCAGTTCTTCTACTATGCGGGCGGCGTGCCGCGCATCATGGAGGAGATCAAGTCGATGCTCCACCTCGACGTTATGACCGCCACCGGCAAGACTCTCGGCGAGAACCTCGAGGACCTCAAGAACAACGGTTACTACGAGAAGTGCGGTCGTTACCTTGAGAAGTGGAATCTCAAGCGCGAGGACATCATCCGTCCGTTTGACCAGGCCTTCGGCACCGACGGTTCCATCGCCATCCTCCACGGCAATCTTGCTCCCGAGGGCGCGGTCGTCAAGCACACGGTTGTTCCGCGCGAGATGTTCCAGGCTACGCTCAAGGCACGTCCGTTCGACTGCGAGGAGGACGCCATTCACGCCGTCCTGACGCACGAGGTCAAGCCCGGCGATGCCGTTATCATTCGCTATGAGGGACCCAAGGGTTCCGGTATGCCCGAGATGTTCTACACCACCGAAGCTATCGCCAGCGACCCCGAGCTGGGCGCGAGCATTGCCCTGATCACTGACGGCCGCTTCTCCGGCGCCTCCAAGGGCCCGGCTATCGGTCACGTTTCGCCCGAGGCCGCTGTGGGCGGTCCGATTGCCCTGATTGAGGAGGGCGACCTTATCCGAATCAACATCCCCGAGCGCTCGCTGTCCATCGTGGGCATCGCCGGCAAGGAGATGGAGCCGGCCGAGGTCGACGCCGTCCTGGCCGAGCGCCGAGCCGCTTGGAAGCCCAAGGCTAATCGTTACACCTCCGGCACGCTCAAGTTCTTTACCGAGCATGCAGTTTCCGCCATTCAGGGTGGCTACATGGAGTAGCGCACGTACGCATCGAATTTCTCCTCTCATAGATGTGCGGCACAAAGAGCCCCGAGTTCAGCCACGTCACCGGGGCGCGTTGTTCAGCGCCGCCGGGGCGCTCCACTCAAACGACAAGAGACGTCTTACGCAAGCGCCCGCGTCCGTGGATAAAACCACGGGCGTGGGCGCTTCACTTTATTCCCAGCCGCTTTATTCCCAGCCCTTCCACACGTCAGGCTCGTAGCCAACGGTTGCCTGGCGGCCGTTGCGAACGATGGGCTCACGAAGAATCTGCTGGTTATCGAGCACCTTTTCGAACTTCTGGTCGGCAGCAAGATACTGTACGAGCGCAACCGTGTCGGCATCTTTCGCCTTTGGATCGATCACAGCGTCGATCCCGCCGACGGCGCGCGCCACGCTTTCGAGCTCGCCTTTGCTCATCCCCTTTTCCTTCAAGTCGATGAACTGGAACTTCACACGACGTTCCTTGAAATAGCGCTGCGCCTTCTTAGTATCGAAGCTTTTCTTCGTGCCGAATATCTGGATGTTCATACGTACTGCCTTCGCTCAATTCTCGTCCGTCCATGATACGACAAGGGAGCCGAGCAAAAACAGAGCAGGCGGAGATGGAGGAGGACGGCGACCGACCGTCGGCAAGAGTCGGCCGGATCGGACTGGCGCCCAGCGCGCGCCGGCGACACGCTCGCAGCTGCACACATAGCCGATGTACAAGCTCGCCGCGGCGTTCCCTCGCCCCGCGGTGTGGCGATAGAGAAGCACGCCACCCGTCAACGATGGCGCCTCGGTGAAGAAAATCAACGTCTGGGTTACATCCCTTGAAAGGGGCGAAGACGGCTGCTAGAATACCTCCCCGCTATGAAGGATTTGACCAAAGCATACATCGCAATTCGGCGGCCCCTGGTATACGGGGCCTCTCCTGTTGTTCCCCAAGTGCGCTCTGAGCAGCCGCTTTCTTCCTGTCGTATCTGATGCACGCATAGCACGTGCATGTTATTTCGCCCGTGGGCCGGCGCGCCTTCGGCGAAGAATCGAATAGATACGAAGGAAGCTTATGTCTGATAATTGTACGGTCGCGCCCGCCAATGGGCGCATTACCGGTACCCAGATCCGCATCGTCGCGGTCGTCGTCCTGGGTGCCTTCTTGGCGCTACTGAACCAAACGGTGATGTCGCCTGCGCTGCCGGTCATCATGTCCGATTTCGCCATCGATGCCTCGACTGCCCAGTGGATCATGTCCATATACCCGCTGGTGAGCGGCATCATGGTCCCCGTTTCGGCGTTCCTTATCGACAAGTTCAGCACCCGCGCGCTATTCTTCGGGGCGACGCTGGTGTTCGCGCTGGGCACGCTGCTGTGCGCCGCAGCCCCTGATTTCCTGTTCCTCATCATCGGTCGCGTGTTGCAAGCGGCGGGCTCAGGCGTGCTCATGCCGCTTGTCTCGGTGGTTCCCATGCTGGTGTTCCCCGTCGAGAAACGAGGAACGGCTATGGGCATGGCGGGCATCGTCATGTCGGCGGGTCCCGCGGTCGGCCCCGTCGTAGGCGGCGCGGTGATCGACACGTACGGCTGGCGCACCATGATCGGCGCCATCGTCCCCCTCGCAATTCTCGTGCTGGTGCTGGGCGTGTTCATGCTGAAAAACGTGGGCGAGCTGAAGAACCCCAAGCTCGACCTGCCCTCGGTCGTCCTCTCCACCATCGCCTTCGGCGGACTTCTCTACGGGTTCTCGAGCGCCTCGTCGATGGGTTGGGGCAACCCCGTGGTGCTCGGCTCGATCGTCGCGGGTGTCGTGTGCTTGGTGCTGTTCGTCGTACGCCAGGGCAAAATCGAGGACCCGCTGCTTCAACTGGGCACGCTCAAGACGCGCGAGTTCCGCGTGGCCGCCATCATCGTCACGCTCATCAACGCCGCATGCCTGGTCACCAACACGCTGTTGCCGTTGCTGCTGCAAACCTCGCTTGGCGCTTCGGCCTTCGAAACCGGCATGGCCATGCTTCCCGCCGCGGCGGTGGGCATCATCATCAGCCCTATCTCCGGCGTGGTGTTCGACAAGTTCGGTCCGCGTGCCATCTCGATCGTCGGCCTGGCCCTCATGACCGGCGCCCTGTTCCTGCTCTCGCTTTCGACGGTAAACACGCCCATCTTGGTGGTTGCGCTGTTCTGCATGCTGCAGTCCGCCGGCCAGTCGCTCGCGAACATGCCGGTGAACACATGGGGTGTCAATGCCTTGAAAAATGACATGATCGCCCACGGCAACGCCATCGCGAACACCGGCCGCCAGGTCGCCGGCGGTTTGTGCACGGCGCTCATCATCACGGTCATGACAAGCGTCACCGCGTCGGCCGGCGTCGATGCGAGCATCCAAGTAGCCACCGCCGTGGGCGCGGGCGTCGCTTACAAGGTGTGCGCGGCAATCGGCCTCGTTTCCCTTATCTGCGCCATATTCAGCGTGCGCACCAAGAAAACCGCACCGAAAACGAAGGAGGCATAAGCGATGTCCGAGATTCTGTCCGAGCGCATCCCGCTCGAGCTCGAGGGGACGCCCGTTTCGAGCATCATGATTGAAGAGCCGTTCACCTGCACGCAGGATTGCACGATTTCCGACGTGGTGCGCATGCTCGCCGAAAACGAGGTGAGCAGCATGCCCGTAATCGATGAGCGCAACCAGGTGGTCGGGTTCATCTCCGACGGCGATGTCATGGGAGCCATCGCGCAGCATCGCGCTCACACCATCTTCACGGGCGGCGACGCGTCCATGCTGTACTTCGACGATCAGAGCCTTGAGCAGCGCATCGAGGACCTGAAGGATCGCTGCGTCATGGATTTCGCGACGCGCCAGGTAGTGTGTGCCCGTCCCGAGCAGAGCATCGCCCGCGTCGCCGCGCTGCTGGCGAAGAAGAAGTTCAAGAAGCTTCCTGTGGTTGATGACGAGGGCAAACTCGTGGGGGTCATCCGCCGCTCCGCCATCACCAAATACATCTTCGGCATCCTTTTCCAATAGGGGCAGGTCGCACTTGAGGCGAACATCTCGAGGCATCGAGCCAGCAACTGGACCAGACAACCTTGACACGCACGCGCTTTCCCTCGATGCTTCGGTAAGGGGAGCTGCGAAAATCGCAGCACGGGTGATCGGCGCCGCGCCCCCGAAGGCAAAAGCGAACACGGGAGCGATACGATGGGAAAAGTCCTGGACGAAGATTTGGTTTATGAGATTCTCTCCGTCGTGGCAGAGATTCCGGCGGGATGCGTCGCCTCGTACGGTCAGATAGCGCGCCTCATCGGCAGGGAGAAAAACTCTCGCCTGGTCGGAGCGGTGCTGAGCGAGGCGGATCGCTACGGCGATTATCCCTGCCACCGCGTCGTCAACCACGCGGGACGCCTCGCGCCAAACTTCCCCGACCAGCGAGCACCACTGACGGAGGAAGGAGTCGCCTTCCGAGACAACGGCTGCGTCGACATGAAAAAGCACCAGTGGAACGAGTAGCCAGGCAGCGTAGCGTCGAAAGGAGCGACGCCACGGGGAACGACCTGCGCCCCGCCGCCGGACAACCTATGGCAAAGTGACACGTCCCACAAAGAGCGGCGCACCAGTACGAGACACGACCGCGACGTAAAAAGACCCTATGATACTCGTAAGCATCTATCTGATTGCCCGCCTCGAGGTACCCAAAGAACGAGAGATGCCGAAACCCCTAGACAAAGAAAAAGGTCGGGAGCTTTTATGCTTCCGACCTGAAGTTTCATGGTCGCGGGGGGCGGATTTGAACCACCGACCTTCGGGTTATGAGGTCGCTACGACGTTGTTTCATTCAGACATTTCGACCCAAATTGAAGTCAATATAACTCCAGGTCATTTGATGTTTTCATAGATTTACGAAAGAAAAGTACGCGGAATAATTCGACCCAAATTCGACCCACAACGAGCTTGAAAGCGGTCAGGCGGAGCATTACCCTTGGGGTGTGACCCCACGCAGGGCCCACCACCAAGGGTAATGCCCACCCGCCCCAGCCCTTTGCGCCATTCCGCGCAACCGAGCGCGATTCTCAGGCACTTCAGGCAAGGAACACGATGAACGACCGACCTCTCGTCATAGGCAAAGGAACGAAGCAACGCCGCGACAAATACACGTGGCGCTACCGTCACAGCCTCGGCAAGGATCCGGTCACGGGCAAATACCGCTATTCGCCGTGGCAGACCATACATGCCACCAAAAGCCGAGAGGTCGACGCCGCACTCGAAGCCTACAAGGCAGAACTCAACAGCGACACCTACGTCCAAAAATCGAGGGACACCGTCGGCTCGTACGCAAAAAAGTTCCACGACAACCGCGAAGGAACCATCACGCCGCTCGCCTACTCGACATCCTACTCAATCGAGAACCGGACGCGCACATCACATGCGTGATGCTCATGCTCGACACCGACATGAGAAGGGCAGAAGCCCTCGGGATGACGTGGTCCGATGTCTCCGTCGAGAACAGAAGCATCCTCATTGAGCAGCGGTTCGCGGCCGATCGAAGCGTTCGCTCGCCCAAAAGCAAGAAAAGCGTGCGGAGGATCTCGATAAGCGAGACGCTGACGTCGTATCTCGAATTCTGGAAAAAGGAGCAGGCCCGCGAAATGGAAGCCTTCGGCCTGGAACAAGTCAAAGGCACTCCGCTCGTCCACTCATTCGAACGAACGAAAGACAGGCATCCCCAAGTCAACTTCATGGACCTGAATGGGTTTTCGCGCTGGTTCAGAAACTTCAGCGTCGAGAACGGGTTCGGCAAGTTCGAAGGCGTTCGAACATACTATTATGTGAAGGAAACTGTCGACGGGGAAACGATTTCGAAGCGTTATGAGCATAAAGAGTGGCTCGAATTGAGGGATTACCTCAGGAAGCATCCCAAGGTTCGCGAGGCGAGGCATATCAGCACATATGAGAGCGAGCACCTTCCTTACGGATATTCGGGCCTATCGAGCCACACCGCTACTGCCGCTACTGCCCGCTACTGCCCGCCAGCTTCCGAACCAGCGGGCGGTAGCAGCACCCCGAACATCTCGCCGACAGCGCAGAGAGTCGTCGACCTGGCGGCCAAGGCCGACATTGAGGACGTGATGCTGTGCGACCTGCCCGGCGTCCTGTCCTTCCTAGGGCTGCCACCTGAGACGGAGATGCCGCCGGGCAACAAGGGGAAGACGAAGCTCAAGAAGCTCTACAGGAAGGTGGCGCCGAACAAGGCATACCACTCCGGCGAGCGCGCCAAGGATTTGATCTCGCACCTCGACATGGCAGAGATCAGGGCATCGGCGCCCGTCCAAGAATTGGGATGCAGTTCAATACGAGCTCGGGGCTCTTTTCGTCTAGATTGGGGACGCATGGCCGGACGAAAACAATTTGCGTCTGGTAATAAGCGTACGAAAGCGCAATTTACGTCTTAATTCCGTACGCAAATCAAGACGAAAATCGTTTACGTCTGCTTTAATCCGTACGAAAACGGTTTTCGTCTTGCAGGGCAGTTGCCGTTTCTACAGTTCAACTTCCAGTTCGGCTTTGTGCTCGTAGAGGTAGTCGCGCATGTAGGGGATGGCAAATGAGACCTTGCCGTACGAGGGAGCCTCGATAATCGATTCTCTTAACAGGCGGCTGCGGACGGAACTCACCTGTTGAGGCGTTTTGTTTAGGGCATCGGCAACCATGCTGGTCGAGCTCGTCTGCCCCAAAGATGCCATGCTCAGCAGATAAGCGATGCACGTGGGCGGAATGCGCTGTAGCGCGGGCTCAATCACCATGGCACAGAAGCGTTCGCGTGCCGTTGCAATGCCGCGCTCGGCTTCTTCTTCTCCAATAATCGGTGTATGTGCGCGTCTTGCCAACTGCCATGCGTAGTATCCAACGAGTTGGATCATGAAAGGATAACCTTGCGTTGCCTCGGCAAGTTGGCCGGCAATACCTGGCTGCAACTCCATGCCAGACGCTTCAATGGTTTCCTCGAGGGAGTACGACACTTCGGTTACTGCCACAGCCTTCAGGTCAAAGGGGAGGGCACGGCGCAAAAACGTAAGTGTCTTTCCGTTGATGATGCTTTCAATCATCGAAGGCAGCCCCGCAAAAACAAAGGCTATATCAAGGTCTTCGCCGATAACCTGCTGAATCGCAATGGAGAGTGTTCGGACCTCATCGAGCTCTGCGTCTTGAACCTCGTCGAGAGTGATGAGCAGGCCATTTTCATTCTTGGATATTGTCTGTCTCATGGCGTCGCGTAGCGATGGACCGATTCGCTCAATGTCTATGCTGCCGATGGATATGCCAGCTACGGTGGGCTCAAATCTGGCGTGTTTGGCCTGGAATTTGGGCTGCAGCTGTTCGAGAATGCGTTGGCAAAGTCCCTCGGTTGCGACCTCTTTTATGACCGTCCAGCCACGGCTTTGCGCCAAACGTGAGCACTCGTCAAGGAGGACCGTCTTGCCCGTTCCACGGACGCCGGCTATGCGCATTAGGCGCCCCGGGGCACCAGGCCCGTTGGTGAGGCCTTCACTGAATTCTTCAAGTACATCTTCGCGGCCGATAATCGTGGGAGGTGTTTTACCTGCTGTGGGCTTAAAAGGGTTTGTTTGCATGTGAGCCACCTTTGCTCAAGATATAGCAAGATATAGCAAAGTATAGCAAGATATAGCAAAGTAAGCGCTACTCGCGGGTTTTGCGGTGGTGCTATTTTCCAAATGCCGCGCGGATAAAGCGCTGGGCGAACAGCTTGTTGGCGACGTTGATGACATGGCCCAGGAACAGTGCCGAGATGGCGGTCGTGACGCCAAAGCCGCCCAGGTTGTACATAAAGATCAGCGACAACGCGAGCGAGGCGGCGACATGTGAGCAGTCAAACACGACTTTTACGTCACCAAAGCGGCGTTTAAGTTTTTCGGCAATGACTTGCACCAAGCCGTCGGGCGCGTTGGGGACAACGCCCATGTTGACGACGAGACTTACGCCAAATGCGGTGACAGCGAGGGAGAGCAGCATGGTCGCAATCTGTGTGGGGAGTGCCGTGGGATGCAGTGGGTTGACCGCCATGAAGAGGTCGGTCAAGCCGCCAATCAGCGTTGAGAAGAACAACTCGAGCAGGATGCGCGGCTGGAACTCGCTTCGCAAGATGGCTAATTGCGCCACGATGTAGGCGACGTAGGTTGCGGTGATCCAAAAGCCGAGCGTCTTGCCAGTGAGCATGGATAGGGTTGTGGCAAAGCACGTGAGCGCGGCGACGCCCAGGCCGGATGCCGTCTGGAGACTCATACCGAGTGCCAGTACTGCAACGCCCACAAGATACATCAGCATTCTGATGACGGTATGGCACCAGTCGATGTTCTCGCCATGCATGATGATGAGCGGTCGCATGTTGCTACCCGTCCTTTCGGTTGTGTGAAAAAGCTGACCCGGGCCGGCAAAAGAGGGTTATCGGAGGCACTGCTGCAAAAGCAGAAAAGCCGGCCCCACGGTCAGTCGTCTAGGAAGTGTCTCGCTGTGCCGGAATGGGACTAAAGGTCCAACGAGACGGGAAGAAAGCAAATGGCATTGCGTGGGCGATAAGATGCCAAGATGGTAGGGTGTGTCTTAGCATCCTATTGCCCACGCTCAACGAAATCGGTTTCGTTTGAGCCTAAGTATACGCACGGGATTTTATTTGCGAAGAGAAAAACAATAAAAAGGTGAACGTTCACCTAATCGCAACAACTCGTTGGCTGTAGTTGCGGTGGAATAGTTCCTGTTTTTGCTGCTGAAGGCCTTGAACAGGAACTATTCCACCGCAACTTATGAGGGGGCGGGGGATGCGATAGTATTGCATGGTGGTATTCGACTAACCGAGGACTTATCCGAGGGCTTTATGGAACAACACCAGCATTATCAGAGCCTGCAAGATCAGGCATACAACGCATTGCGCTCCAAGATCATCTATGCCGAGCTCAAGCCCGGCACGCGCCTTTCGGCGATTGGTCTGGAAAAAGAGACAGGAATCGGGCGTACGCCCATTCGCGAATCCTTTGTGCGCCTGCGCGAGCAGGAGCTGGTCGAAACACGTCCCAAAAGCGGCACCTACGTTTCTAAGATCAGCATGGAACACGCCGAGAATGCCTGTTTCTTGCGCGAGAAACTCGAGAGAAGCGTGCTTATTAAATGCTGTTCGGCCGCCTCGCCCGAGCAAAAGCATCGGCTTGAGCAGATTCTTGCCGAGTCCGAGTCGCTCGACCATCGCGAAACGCGTCGTTTCTTTGACCTGGACAACCTGTTCCATGAGACGTGTTTTGAGATTGCCGGTCGCCACATGTTGTGGGATTGGATGAAGAGCGTCAACACGCATTTTGAGCGATACAACTGGTTGCGTATGGTGTCGCAGGATCTGGATTGGGAGCCGATTCGTCGGCAGCACCGCCGGATTCTCGAGGCCATTAAGAGGGGCGATACCGACACGGCGAGCTATCTGGCAGAGACGCATTTGCATCTAATGCCCGAGGAGCAGGGTCCGGTTATTGCCTTGCATCCCGACTACTTTGAGCTGTCCAAAGACTCGGCCATCTAACTCGCCCCCTACATTAGTTGCGGTGAAATAGGGATTGTTTTGCGGCTCTGATGGTGTAAGCAGTCCGTATCTCACCGCAACTGCCGGGGTACTATCGGGGCACGAAAAAGCTGCGGCGCCGCTTGGAGGAAAAGACCGGAAGCAAGGGTCCATTCCTCCAGACGGCGCCGCAGCTGTTTTGATGGCTCGGTTTTTGTCGATGTGGCTCAACTGGGCGCGGTTGCCAGCCGAGTAGGCAAAGCGGCTCGGGGGCGTGTCGCTTCCGTCACGTTCTATCAGCATACAAGACGGTTTCGGTTCTTGTTCGTGACGGAAACGGCGCGCTTCCGAGCCGCTTTAAAAGAAAGGGGGCGAGGTCTAGGGCACGCCCCCTTTCACGATAGAGAGCTAAACCTAGGCGCGGACCTTCTTGACGACGTCCATGGCCTCGCGGGCGATCTGCTCGACCTTGGAGAAGTCGCCGTCGGCAAACAGGGCCGGCTTGACCATCCAGGTGCCACCGCAGGCGATGATGGCAGAGGAGTTCAGGTACTCCTCGACGTTGGCGGTGCTCACGCCGCCGGTGGGCATAAAGCGGTGACCGACAAACGGAGCGGCGAGGGCCTTGATGGTGTTTAGGCCGCCATACTGGGACGCGGGGAAGAACTTGGTGACCTTAAGGCCCAGGTTCTCGGCGGCGGTGACCTCGGAGGGGGTCACGGTGCCGGGAAGGACGGGCAGGTCGATGTCGATGCAGTGCTTCACGACATCCTCGTTGTAACCCGGGGAGACGATGAACTTGGCACCGGCTGCGCGGGCCTGCTCAACCTGCTCGACGGTCAGGACGGTGCCGGCGCCAACGCACATCTCGGGCTCGGCCTCGGCCATAGCGGCGATGCACTCGGCGGCGCAGGCGGTGCGGAAGGTGACCTCGGCGGACTTCATGCCAGCTGCCATAAGGGCGTGGGCGAGTGGAGCGGCGTCCTCGACCTTGTCGAGCACGACGACCGGCACAATGCCCAGGGACTCAAGCGTAGTGTAGAACTGATCGAACATGATGTTCCTTTCGATGTATGGCGCGCTTGGGCGCGTGATTGCCAAATATGCTGGTCAGGAGCCGATTTTGGATTGGTTATCGGAGGCACTGCTTGGGGTTCAAGCAATTCCAAAACCGGCTGCTCGACCAGTCATGTAGGGAATGCCAGGCAAAACCGGAATGGGACTGGTGGTTTTGCCCGACCGGAGGAATCGGGGAGCGGGCCGCAGGGGTATGGGATTGGAAAGCTGCAGCTCGCGGAATGGGGAACGAATTAACGGGCGACGCGGGTGCCACCGTCGGCGGCGTTTGCCACGGCGGCAATCTCGTCAGCAGTCACCAGGTTGGAATCGCCCTTGATGGTGAGCTTGAGGATCGAGGCCGCAATGGCGTAGTTGACGGCAGCCTGCGGGTCAAAGTCGTTGATGAGGGCATGGACGAGTCCGGCGTTGAAAGCATCACCGGCAGCAACGCCCTCGAGCACGTGCACATCGTGAGCGGGGGAGAACCAGTGCTCGCCGCTCTCGGCGTCAAAGAGCATGCCCATCCAGATGGAGCGTTCGACGCAGGAGATGTTGCGAACGACCGAGGCGACCTTTTTGCAGCCGTACTCGGCGCAGATCTGACGGGCCATCTCGACATAGGTGTCGCGCTCCTCGATGCCGTGGGCAAGGGAACCAGAGACGCAGGTCATGCCGAGGCCGGCAGGCGCATCCTCGTCGTTGGCGATGCAGATGTCGACGAGCGGCAGAAGCTCCTTCATGGTGGCCTGCGACTTCTCGGGCGACCACATCTTGCCGCGATAGTTCACGTCGCACACGGTGGTGACGCCCTTGGCGCGGCAGACGGCGAGCGCCTCCTTGCAGGCGGCGGCCATCTCATCGGAGACGGCGGGGGTCACGCCGGAGAAATAGAAGACATCGATGCCCTTGAGGATCTCGTCCCAGTCAAAGACGTCGCGCCTGGCCATGTTGATGGCAGAGAACTTGCGGTCGTAGACGCAGCCGTTGCCGCGCTGCGAGGCGCCGACCTCAAACACATAGGAGCCAAGACGGTCGCCCTGACGCACGACGCGCGTGGTATCGACGCCGTAGGCCTTCAGCGAGCGCAGCGCGCACTCGCCCAGACGGTTGGCCGGGACAACGGAGACGTAAGCGGTCTTGTCGCCCTGGTAGGCCAGGGAAAGCGCGGTGTTGGCCTCGGCGCCGCCATAGCGAACGTCAAACTCGGTTGCCTGCTCAATACGCAGGTGATCTTTGGGCGAGAGCCTCATCATGATCTCGCCGAAGGTAAGAACCGTTTTATCCATGGTCGTGCAGCTCCTTCTTGCTCGTGCGTACACCTTTGATATGGCGTTGGCACGGAGGTGCCAAGACGGTAGGGTACATCTTTGCACCACCGTGCCAACGCTTGCCGAAATCGGTTTACGAAATCGGTTTCGTTTCGAGTTGTAGTATACTCACCTACAGCGTTTTGCAACCGGCATTTTTAAAAAATGCCTAAAATGGCTCAGACTGCTGACAATTGGGAAACGGGGTGCGCTATGGCGCAGATGAGGATTAAGGACATTGCCGCCGAGGCGGGCGTGAGTCCGGCCACGGTCTCGCGCTATCTCAACAACCGCCCCGGGCAGATGACCGAGGAAACCCGTGCTCGCATTGCGGCGGTTATCGAGCGCACCGGCTATCGCCCACGTGCCGCCGCGCGCAATCTGCGCAGCTCACGCACCAACCTCATCGGCGTGATCTTGGCCGACATCGCCAACCCGTTCTCCAGCGCCATGCTCGAGGGCCTTTCCGCTAGCGCCGCCGCGCGCGGCTGCTCGCTTATGACGGCCATTAGCGGCAACGATCCCGCTAAGGAAGCAGAGTCGCTCACCAGACTTATCGATGCCGGCGCGGACGGCCTGGTCGTCAACACCTGTGGAGGCAACGACGAGGCAATCGCCGCGGCAGCGGGGCGCCTGCCCGTTGTGCTGCTCGACCGCGATGTTGCCGACGGCGGCATCGATTTGGTGACATCTAACAACCGTGAGCTGGTCGCTGGCTTGGTAGACGCCTTGGCTGCTGCGGGCAGCGAGCGCCTGTGCCTGCTCACCGAGGCGAGCGACGACAGCCCCGTGCGTCGCGAGCGCGCCGAGGCCTTTACCGACGAGCTGTCGCGACGCGGCCTTGCCGGCGAGGTTGTCACCTTGGCCGATGGTGGTGCCACTGGCGTTGGCCGCTTGGACGAGACCATCCGCGGCTATGCGGGCAAAAGACTCGGCCTTATCGCTGTCAACGGCCTGGTCTTCCTACGCCTGACCGAGGCACTGGCACAGTTGGGACCCTCGTTGCCGGCCGGTCTTAAGATCTCGACGTTTGACGATTACCCCTGGAACCACGTGCTCTTTGGCGGCGTGACCACGGCCGCGCAGGACACCCTCACCATTGCCGAGCGCGTAGTCGAGCGTCTGTCCGAGCGTATCGACGTCGTTACCACTACGGTGGGCGATGCCGCAAGGCTCGCCCCCAAGCGCATCGAGATCCCCGGCCACATCGAACACCGCGCTTCGACCTCGCGCTAGCCGCTCGTTCGCAACTGCCTGTTCGCGCACGTTTTTTGAGCGCTTGATACGCTTTAACCCTGCGGAAACATTTTTCTGCGATAGTATCTGCGATATAGACCAGTCGAAACCCGCCCGAAAGAAAGGGGAGCGACATGAACCAGCAGAACATCGATTACGTACTCCGCTCCGTAGAGCAGCGTGACATCCGCTTTGTGCGTCTGTGGTTTGTCGACATTCTCGGCCGCCTCAAGAACTTTGCCATTAGCCCCGAGGACCTCGAGGTCGCTTTTGAGGAGGGTATTGGCTTTGACGGCTCCGCCATCGAGGGCTTTGCCACGCCCGAGGAAGCCGACATGCTCGCATTCCCCGATGCTTCGACCTTCCAGATTCTGCCATGGCGTCCGAGCCATAACGGCGTCGCCCGCGTGTTCTGCGACGTGTGCACTCCCGATCGCAAGCCGTTTGCCGGCGACCCGCGCGATGCCCTGCGCCGCATGTTCTACAGGGCCGAGAAGGCCGGCTACCTGCTCAACGTGGGCGCCGAGCTGGAGTACTACTACTTCCCCGACGAACACACCCCCGAGCCGCTCGACAATGTGGGCTACTTCGATCTTTCGGTGAGCGACGCCGCTCGCGACCTGCGCCGCAACACGGTCCTCACGCTCGAGAAGATGTCCGTGCCCGTGGAGTACACCTTCCACGCCGCCGGCCGCTCGCAGCACGGCATGAGCCTGCGCCACGCCGAGGCCCTGAGCATGTCCGACGCCATCACCACGGCCAAACTCATCATTAAGCAGCAGGCTTACGAGAGCGGGTGCCACGCCTCCTTTATGCCCAAGCCGTTGGCGGGCGAGGACGGCAGCGCCATGTTCCTGTGCCAGTCGCTATTCGATCACGACGGCAACAACGTCTTTTGGGGCGAGGACGACGAGAAGTACCATCTTTCCGACATCGCCAAACACTACATGGCCGGCATTCTGGCGCATGCCCGCGAGATCAGCGCCATCACCAACCCCACGGTCAACTCGTACAAGCGCATCACCACGGGCGGCGACTCCGTGCCGCAGTACGCCACGTGGGGCCTGCGCAACCGCGCGAGCATGGTCCGCATCCCGGTCTACAAACCCGGCAAGCAGCTGTCCACGCGCATCGAGCTGCGCAGTCCCGATCCCATGGCCAACCCGTACCTGGTCAACGCCGTCACGCTGGCGGCTGGTCTGGACGGCATCGAGCGCAAGCTGGAGCTCCCGCCCGAGGCCACGGCCGAGACGCTCAAGCTCACCGACCGCCAGATGCTCGAGGCCGGCTACACGCCGCTGCCGCGCTCGCTCAAAGAGGCACTTGACGTGTTTGAGGACTCGCAGTTTATGAAGGATGCCCTCGGCGAGCACATCCACAGCTTCTTCCTCAAAAAGAAGCGCGACGAGTGGCATAAGTTTGAGTCTACGATCACCGAGTGGGAGATCAAGCACTACCTGGCGAACTCCTAATCGCGCTGGCTTGTTCCAGTACGATTGAGCTCATTTCTTTGGAGGCCGATATGTCCGAAAAGAGTGCCCTGTTCATGGCGCGCACGACGCGCTTCCACGAGTTTGCCCGCAGCTTGACGACCACCCTGGGTGTCGAGGTGAGTCTGGCCACCCCCGATTCGCCGACTGCGGCGCACGACTTTGACCTGCTGATTCTCGACTCCGACGGCATCCGCAGCGACCGCATCGATCAGATTGCCAAGTGGCTTGACGATCGCGGCGGCGTCCCCATGCTGGTGATCGTCGACGACGAGGCGCTCGGTACCTTGCGCCTGCCCAATCACGCGCATGCCGACTTTGTATGCCCCACGGCGACGCCCAACGAGCTCAAGGCTCGCGCGCAGCGCCTGATGGGCGAGGAGGAGACCGTCACCGCCGACGATGTGCTCAACATCGACAACCTCGAGATCAACCTGGCCACCTACCAGGTGACGCTCGATAACGAGCCCATCGACCTGACGCTGATGGAGTACTCGCTGCTGAGCTTTTTGGCGACGCACCCCAACCGTGCCTACAGCCGCGAAGTGCTGCTGCACCGCGTGTGGGGCTTTGAGTACTGCGGCGGCACGCGCACCGTTGACGTGCACATTCGACGTATCCGCTCCAAGGTGGGCCCGCAGATCGCGGCACACATTACCACCGTCCGCGGCGTGGGCTATCTGTTTAAGGACTAGATTTCCACCACAAAGGGGACAGGCACCATTGTGGTGGTTTTGCCGCAGGCCGGGTCCTTTTGGGCCTGCAACAGAACTTAAGCCTTCCTAAAAGATTGCGTTCTCATACACGTTCACCCGCATATTGGGGTACAACTCAACGTGAACAATGATGGCCCGCCACATGTTTGGCGGGCCTTTGGGTATTTGACGAAAGGATCGCAGCCATGAGCGAGAACGATTCCCAGCGTCCCCAGGATGCGGGCAACGCTGGCGAGACCCAGCAGCAGCCGCGTGTGCAGGTGGAGTCGACGCCTGCCGACGGTAACATTCCCTACGTGCAGGCCTACGACACGCAGACCGGCAAGCCGCTGGGCGGCCAACAGGTCGTGAACAAGCACACGGTGGTCAAGACCAAGACCAAAAAGCTGCCGATCTTTATTACGGCGCTCGCCGGCTGCGCATGCGGTGCCCTGCTGGTCATCGCGCTCATTATGAGCGGCACGCTCAACATTGGCGGCGGAAAGAATGCCGTGACGGCGGGCGCTTCGGGTTCGTCGACGCAAAAGATTACGATCGACTCCGAGGACACCACACTTGCCGAGGCCGTCTCTGCCAAGGCCCTGCCCTCCGTCGTTTCCATTACCGCCACTTCGAGCGGCGGCCAGAATGGCTCGCTTTCGCAGTCTGCCGATGAGTCGGACGGCTCTGGTAGCGTCGGTTCGGGCGTGGTGCTCGATACCGAGGGCCATATCCTCACCAACAACCATGTGGTCGATGGCTATGACCAGTACGTGGTTACCATGGACGACGGCACCACCTATGAGGCTGAGTTCGTGGGCAACGACGCCTCAAGCGACCTGGCCGTCATCAAGCTCAAGGACGCCGACGCCTCCAAGCTCACGCCGATTGAGATCGGTGATTCCTCCAAGCTCAACGTGGGCGAGTGGGTCATGGCGATCGGTTCGCCGTTCGGCAACGAGCAGTCTGTCTCCACGGGTATCGTGTCGGCGCTGTATCGTTCCACGGCTATGAGCTCTACCAGCGGTAACACCATCTACGCCAACATGATCCAGACCGATGCCGCCATCAACCCGGGCAACTCCGGCGGCGCGCTCGTCAACGACAACGGCGAGCTCGTGGGTATTAACTCGCTTATCGAGAGCTATTCGGGCTCCAGCTCGGGCGTGGGTTTTGCCATTCCGGTTAACTACGCCAAGAACATTGCCGACCAGATCATCGACGGCAAGACGCCGGTGCATCCGTACATGGGAGCTACGCTTTCGAGCGTCAATGCGCTTAACGCCCGCACCAACAAGCTGAGTACCGATAGCGGCGCGTATGTGGCGAGCGTCGTTGAGGACGGTCCTGCCGCCAAGGCCGGCATTCAGGAGGGCGACGTCATCACCAAGCTGGGCGACGACGAGATCACGAGCGCCGATGGCCTGATCATCGCACTGCGCAGCCACGAGGTGGGCGAGAAAGTCGAGATCACGCTCATGCGCGGCAAGGAAGAGAAGAAGGTCACCGTCGAGCTGGGCTCCGATGAGGAGTTGCAGAACCAGCAGCAGGACGACAGTTCGACCGACACCGGCAACGGCGGTATTACCGACGAGCAGCTGCGCCAGTATCTGGAGGAGCTGTTGGGCCAGCAGGGCCAGGGTCAGGGCTACGGTCAGGGTTTCTAACGAGCCGTATCGCACATACCGATGCCAGAGGGGCTGTCCCATCAACGCGGGACAGCCCCTCTTTTCTTATTGATCCGTTGGGGACGGAGGAAAACGGATCATTTAGAGTTGATAAGAGCATGGTTGGATCGCGCGATCCACCCCGGTCCGGCCGCTGCCGATTCGGTGCGGTTCGAAAGGGCTATTCGGCGCCATGGTGACCGGTGGTACTCTAGTATCCGTTTGAAATCGAGCGAAGGAGTGCCGCTATGGAGCAATCGAGCCTGTTTGGTGACGGCGTGGACATCGATACCGAAACGCCCACGAGCACGGATACCGCTGCATCGGCCGATGCCCGTGCCCAGGCGGCAGCGCGTGCGGCCGAGCTGCGCCACGAGCTTGATTACCATGCCTATCGCTACTATATGCTCGATGCGCCTGAGATCACGGACGCCGCCTTTGACAAAATGCTCGTTGAGCTGCAGGAAATCGAGGCGACCTATCCCGACTTGGTGACGTCCGACAGCTATACCCAGCGCGTGGGCGGCTACGTGAGCGAGCAGTTTACGCCGGTCACGCATATGGCGCGCATGTATTCCATGGACGATGCCATGGATCTGGACGAACTCGACGCATGGCTCCAGCGCGCCGAGGATGCGCTCGGTGCTGGCAGCGTCACCTATACCTGCGAGCTTAAGATCGACGGCCTGGGCGTGGCACTTACCTACCAAAACGGCACCTTCGTACGCGCGGCCACACGTGGCGATGGCACCACGGGCGAGGACGTGTCGCTCAACGTCCGTACCATCAAGGATGTGCCCATGCACCTGTCCGAGCCGGCGCTCGCTCACATGGGCGCCGACCGCGAGCGCGCCATCGAGGTGCGCGGCGAGGTCTACATGCCTAAGGGCAGCTTTGCTCGTCTGAATGAAGAGGCCGATGCCGAGGGGCGCGACCCCTTCGCCAACCCGCGCAACGCTGCCGCCGGCAGCCTGCGTCAGAAGGATCCCAAGGTCACGGCGCGCCGCGACCTAGCCACCTTTATCTACGCCATCGCCGATACCGATCCGCTGCACGTTCACAGCCAGCGCGAATTTCTCGACTGGCTGCGCAACGCCGGCTTTAGCGTCAACCCCAACGTGGCTCGTTGCGCCACGCCGGCCGAGGTTCACGAGTTCTGTGCCCAGGCCCTCGAGCACCGCGGCGACCTCGATTACGACATCGACGGCGTGGTCGTAAAGGTGGACAGCTTCCAGCAGCAGCTCGACCTGGGCTTTACCGCCCGCGCGCCGCGCTGGGCCATTGCCTTTAAGTTTCCGCCCGAGGAAAAGCAGACCATCCTACGCGAAATCCGTATCCAGGTGGGTCGCACCGGTGTGCTCACGCCGGTCGCCGAGTTCGACCCGGTGACAGTTGCCGGCTCCACCATCGCGCGCGCCACGCTGCACAACATCGACGAGATCCGCCGCAAAAACGTGCGCGAGGGCGACACCATCATCGTGCACAAGGCGGGCGACGTGATCCCCGAGGTCGTGGGCCCGGTGCTCGACAAGCGTCCGGCCGATTCGGTCGACTGGCGTATGCCCGAGGTTTGCCCCGTGTGCGGCAGCCCCGTGGTCCACGAGGATGGCGAGGTGGCCTACCGCTGCGTGTCCATCGACTGCCCCGCGCAGCTCAAGGAGCGCCTGCTCCACTGGGTGAGCCGCGGCTGCATGGACGTCGACGGCCTGGGCGACGAGATCGTCGACAAGATGATCGCCGCCGGCCTGATCCACGATGTCGCGGACTTCTACCAGCTCACGGTCGACGACATCGCAGGCCTGGACACGGGGCGCACCTATGCTAGCTCCAACAGCAAAAAAGGCGTCAAGAAGGGCGATCCCATCCCGGTGGGCCTCAAGACGGCCGAGAAAATCATCGCCGAGCTCAACAAGTCCAAGAGCCAGCCGCTCGGTCGCGTGCTGTTTGCCCTGGGTATCCGCCACGTGGGCAAGAGCGTGGGCGAGGTCATCGCTGAGCGATTCCTGTCGATTGACAAGCTCATTTTGGCGAGCGAAGAGGACATCGCCGAGTGCGAGGGCATCGGTCCCAAGATTGCGGCGAGCGTCAAGCAGTTCCTGGCCGTGCCCGAGAACCTTGCCGTGCTGGAACGTCTGCGCCAGGCGGGCCTTTCGCTCGAGGTCGACTTGGGCGCTGCGCACGCGCAAGCCGCAGCCGACGCTGGCGTGGCGGGCGAGCTCGCCGACGCACAGCCGCTCGCGGGCCTGACTTTCGTGCTTACTGGCACGCTTGTCAATCGCACGCGCGACGAGGCGGGCGCGGCGCTCAAGGTGCTCGGTGCCAAGGTTTCGGGCAGCGTGTCAAAGAAGACGAGCTATCTGGTCGCCGGCCCCAAAGCGGGCTCCAAGCTCACCAAGGCCGAGCAGCTGGGCGTACCCGTACTGGACGAGGACGCACTCGAGCAGATCCTGGCGACTGGTGAGGTGCCCCAGGCTTAGTGCATCGATAACCAAATTGAAGATCCGCCCGGAAAGCATGATTGAACTGCCTTCCGGGCGGATCTTATTTGGACGGGGCAATCGGCACCGTGATCTGTGTCACATAGGTTGTGGGGTCGTCGCTGATGATGTCGTCGATCAGGGCAATCTCGCGTTGCCCCGCTACGCTACCAACTTGTCAAAAGCCCCGCGCCGGTTGAGCACGGTAAACGCGACAACACAGATGACTGCCGACAAAATCGATCCGCACGGCGACGCGATGCCCATGGGAAACAACGTATCGGAATAGGCGCTCGACAACAGCCACGCACCGGGCACGCGAATGAGTGCCACGGCCAGCACGTTGTGCGCAAAGCCGATGTAGCTCTTGCCGTATGCAGCGAAAAAGCCGCTAAAGCAAATGTGGATGCCGGCAAAGATTGCATCGAAAATATAACTGTGCATATAGCCGGTACCGGCGGCGACCACCGCGGCGTCCTTGGCAAAAAAGCCGATAAACGCCGGCGCCACCAGCCACATCAGCGCCGTGATCAGGCAGCCGTACACCACCGAGATCGTCATGGCGTCCTTGAGCACCTGACGCGCGCGATCGCCCTTGCCCGCGCCGGCATTTTGCGCCGTGAGCGCGCTGACGGTGGCGCCCATGGAGCTCGGCACAATGAACAAAAAGCTGATCATCTTCTCGACCAGGCCCACGGCGGCGGCGTCGACGAGCCCTCGATGGTTGGCGATGACGGTGATAAACATAAACGCCACCTGGATGCAGCCGTCCTGCACGGCCACAGGCACGCCGATCTTAAGAATGCTGCCGAGCACTTCGGGCTGAGGGCGCAGGTCGCTGCGCTTAACGTGGATGTTCGTGCGACGGCTCTTAAGCCACACGAGCGCGAGGGCAACGCTTGCTGTCTGGGCGGTTACCGTGCCGAGCGCCGCACCCACGGGGCCGAGCCCCATGTGGCCGATAAACAGAAAATCGAGCGCGATGTTGATGATGCACGCCACGCCAATCACGTACATGGGCGAGCGCGAATCGCCCAGGCCGCGAAAGATGGCCGAAAGAATGTTGTACGCGGCGATAAACGGAATGCCGACAAAGCAGATACGCAGGTAGGCGGCGGTTCCTTCGACCGCCTCGGCCGGCGTGCCAATGAGTGCCACGATCTGCGGGCACAGCGCAAGCAGGACAACGGCCAGCACCACCGAGACACCCATAAAGAGCGTGATGGTGTTGCCGATGGCGGTCTCGGCACGGTCGAAGCGACGCGAGCCCACGGCGTGGCCGACGATAACCGTCGTTCCCATGGCCAGGCCCGCAAGCGTCACGGTAATGATATAGAGCGTCTGCGCGCCATTGCCCACGGCGGTGATGCCGGCGGCGCCGCTGAACTGCCCCATCATGTACAGATCGGCCATGCCGTAGAGCATCTGCAAAAAGTACGAGAGCATATAAGGCAGGGCAAAGACCGCGATGGTCTTAAGGACATTGCCGCGTGTGAGGTCGTGTTCCATGGGCGGGGCTTTCTGGCTTGGTTCGTTTAGCTACCAGTGTAGTGAAAACCCTATAACGATTGTAGAGTCAAGGTTTATGTTGGGTGCCGGGCGAAAAAGTGAGCCTGTATTCATTTCCCATGGTTTAAAAGAGTTGGATTAACCCGTTCGAGCATGATGCTTTGACCTCTCCGTGCCCCTCGCCTCAAACCATCACAACATTCGATGTTTTTTGCCAAAATCGGGAAAAGCATCGAATGTTGTGATGGTTTTTCTACCACTCGATCGGGTGGAATCGCTTTCTTGCGCGCGAAGGTGTGCGGACCCGTGGGCAGGGGAATAAGGTTGGTTATCCGACTCCATTGGAGGGCTCATGGACCTGCCGATCGTCCTGTCCCATAAGACTGCCTGGCTGTACCACAACGTGGCGCGCCCGTCCGAGCCGCTCTCGCGAGCAAGCAGCCTATACGATGAGGACTCGCTTGCTAACGAGGCGGAGCCGACTGCGGACCTGCCCAAATTGGGGCTCGATACCAAGGGGCTGAGGGCTTCAACGGCAGTTGGGATCGTTACCGACTATCTGGTTTCGCTCGGTATTCCACGAGAAGAACTCGATCATATCGACACGCTCGTCAACTTTGATTTTGAGCGCTCGACGCCGGCTGGATTTAGGTGCCACGTGTTTGGGGCGCCGGTACCTCCAGGCCATCTTATCGAGGTGGCAGAGGGCCTTCTAGTGGTTGACGAGGCCATGTGCTTTGTTCAAGCGGGTTCGTGGATGAGCGAGCCCGAGCAGCTGGAATATGGCTACGAAATCTGCGCCCGATACCATTTGAATCATCTGTCGACAGGCGATTATATCGAGATGGGGCAGAGGTATACCGTTGCCGACTTGATTGCCTATTGCAATGAGAACCGATCTCGTCAGGGGGCTGTACGCGCGGCCGCCGTGCTCAAGCGCGTGCACGATGACGCGCGGTCGCCCATGGAGACGGCCACCGCAATCATGGTCGTAGCAAAGCGTTCTCAGGGCGGGCTGGGATACGCCAAGATCGAGCTCAACCATCGGGTCGATGTTCCCGGCGAGTTCAAGTATCTTGCAAAGGCCGGGTATTTCGAGATCGACGTATATGCACCTGCGAGCGGTACGGGGATTGAATACAACGGCTCGGACCATCTTGATAAACAGCGCAGCGCGTCGGATGCGGAGCGTATGGCCGTGCTGAGCGCGCTGGGCTTTAGGATGATCGTCCTCACCGGGACTCAGTTTGCCCATCAACTGCAATTGCATCGGGCAATGAATGCCATCGCGCTCGCTATGGGCCTTAAGTGCGACCGAAGCGAAGCGTTCCAGAAACGTCAGAACGACCTACGAGAATTCGTGATTCGGCACTGGGACGGCGGCCTTTAGGGGCGTTTTGGTCCTTCTGCGGGGTGCTGTGGGCAGGCAAACCATCACAACATTCGACGTTTTTTGCCAAAAACGGGAAAAGCATCGAATGTTGTGATGGTCTGTGTTGAGGATGGGCTTGGAAGGTCCGTTTTGTTCGAGGCGACCTGTCCTGTCGTACGGGTGTCGGCATGATTCTCTCGTGGGGTATTATGTTTTCCGAAGAATAAAACGCCGCGTGAGGGGAGGGCTGCGTGGACGGGCACGTGCAACATGACGGTTTTGGTCGCGATATCAACTACCTGCGCATTGCCGTTACCGACAAGTGCAATTTCCGCTGCATTTACTGCATGCCGGCCGACGGCGTGGCGCCCCGCGCGCACGACGAGCTACTCAGTGCCGAGGAAATCGCCCGCTTTGTGCGCTTGGTAGCGGGGGAGGGCATTCGCCGCGTACGCCTGACGGGCGGCGAGCCGCTGGTCAGCCGCCGTATCATCCCGCTCATTCGTGACATCCGCGCGATTCCGCAGATCGAGGACATCTCGCTTACCACCAACGGCGCCCTGCTGCCCAAGCTGGCGCCGCAGCTCAAAGATGCGGGGCTTAACCGCGTCAACATTTCGCTCGACACACTCGATCCCTCGCTGTTTGGAAAGATCACGCGCCTGGGTCGGCTCGAGCAGACTATAGCTGGCATCGACGCGGCGCTGGCTTGGGGCTTTGAGCCCGTTAAGGTCAACTGCGTTGTTGTGCGCCGGCTCAACCAGGATGTGGCGGCCCTCGCACGGCTGACCGTCGACCGCCCTATTCATCTGCGATTTATCGAATATATGCCCATCGGCGACGAGCACACGAGTTCGCATTGCGCTGTGGATCCGCATGCTCCCGCGCTCAATCCCGAGCTGTGGGATGCGAGCGATACCGTGCCGAGCGACGAGCTGCGGGCGCGCATCAATGCCGGGGTCGCCGCGGCGGGTCTGGGCGAGCTCGAGCCGCTCGACATCAACGACGCTCCTGCCGGCGCGGGCCCTGCGCGCTACTGGCACTTTCCGGGCGCGGCGGGAACGGTTGGCTTTATCAGCGCCATGTCCAATCATTTTTGTGCGAATTGCAACCGTCTACGCCTGACGGCCGATGGCAACGTGCGTCCGTGCCTGTTCAGCGATGCCGAGTATTCGGTGCGCGACGCCCTGCGCCGTGGTGATGATATGCAGGTACTTTCGATTTGGCGCGATGCCGTCGCCCACAAACCGCAGGAACACGCGATAATTGAGGGCACGCAACGATTTATGTCCCAAATCGGAGGATGATCATATGGCCAAGAGCAGGTACGCCGATGCCACCAAGGCCGCTCGCAGGGCCGCGATGTCTGCCCACAAAGTCACGGCTGCGGCGAATGCTGGCAACGCCGACGCGTCCGCACGGCCGACTGCCAGCGCTGCCACCGAGCCCGCCCGCGACGCCCGTCGCGACGAGCTGACGCACGTGGACGCCAAGGGCGAGGTGCGCATGGTCGACGTGTCCGACAAGGCCGAGACCCATCGCATTGCCATCGCCGAGGGCACCATCCTCATGCACCCCGAGACGCAGACCATGGTGCTGCAGGACCGCGCCAAGAAGGGCGACGTGCTTGCCTGCGCGCGCGTGGCGGGCATCATGGCCATCAAGCGCACGAGCGACATCATTCCCATGTGCCATCCGTTGCTCATTACCAAGAGCAAGTGCGATATTGCGCCCATCGCTCCGGCGGGGACGCCGGTCGAGGACGTGCCCGAGGGCTGGGCGCCGGCGCGCGCGGACGGGCAGGTTGGCTTTCACGTGCTGGTTACGGCCGGCGTGACGGGCAAGACGGGTATCGAGATGGAGGCGTTGACCGGAGCGAGTGCCGCGTGCCTAACGATCTATGACATGTGCAAGGCAGTCGATCGCGGCATGGAAATCGTCGACGTGCGCCTGTTGCACAAGGAGGGCGGCCGCTCGGGCGTGTGGGACCGCGCCGAACGTCAGGCCGCTGCTGTTGAGGCTGCCGCCGCAGACGGTGCCGCGCCCGCGAGCGCGCCCGTCGCCGTCGCGCCCGCAGCTCCGACACCGGCCGTCCCCGCGATCGCGTTTATCGGCTACCAAAACTCGGGCAAGACCACGCTCGTCGAGAAGGTTATCGCCGAGCTCACCCGCCGCGGCCTGCGCGTGGGCTCGCTCAAGCATCACGGGCACCACGGCTTTGATATCGACGTGCCCGCTAAGGATACGTGGCGCCATCACCAAGCCGGATCCAAGCACGTGGGCCTCATCTGCGCCACGCGCTGGGCGGAGTACGCCGACACGCGCGAGGAGGACGAGATGCCCGCGCGCGAGCTGTTGTCGCGCTACAACGATGTCGACGTGGTGATCATCGAGGGCTACAAGACCGAGGGCTTCGACAACATCGTGGTCGCGCGCTCCGGTGTCGACCGTCTGCGCGGCAAGAGCTCGCTCGACCTGGTCGACGGTCACACGCTGGCCCTTGCCTGCAACGAGGCCCTGGCGCGTCAGGCCTTCGACGCCGGCTTTGCGACCCGAGCCATCAACATCAACGACGCCCGAGCCATCTGTGATCTGATTCAAGATCATCTGGCCTAAAACCTGCCAAAAAAGACAGGTTAATTTGGCAGGTTTTATCTGGGCAAACGCTGTTTCCACCACAAAGGGGCCAGGCACCTTTGTGGTGGTTTTTGCTTTGGTAGATGTGTAGGGCATGCCTTACAATCTACCAAGTAGTTCATGACGGGCGAAAAACGAAGAAAAGGGGCTTGATGCGTCCTTAATGTTTCATGCGGATAGATTGATTTGACAGGCGGTGGCGAATACCCACCGCCCGTATTCGTATGAAACGAGGAGTCTCCATGCTCGCATCTCTTCTCTCAAAACCTCAACCTTCGCTGTCCGCGCAGGCCAAGCGCCTGGTGGCGATGCGCTTTCTCATCTACACCGGTTTTCAGACCAGCTACTTTATCGGCGTTATCGGAACACTCACCTATGCAGACGATGCCTCGGTCGTGGCGACATCGCTGGCCGTCCTTTTTATGAACGTATTTGTGATTCTGGGATCCTTTGCGGGCGGCGCGGCGCTCGACGCCTGCGGCCCGCGCCGTCATTTCTTGCTGAGCATCGTGGACACGCTGGCAACCGGCGCGGCGATCCTCGTTTTTGGCAGCGCGACCGGCATCGTCCTGCTCGGCGCGGTGCTCCTGGGCTTTGTGATGGGGTTCACCCAGCCCATCGCCACATCCTATCCGGCCTACCTCACCGACGATCCCGTCGAGCTCAAAGACATCAACTCCGCCATCGCCATGTTCTCAAACGTGAGTATCATCGTTGGCCCCACGCTGGGCGGCTTTGTCGCAGCTGCTGCGTCGTCGCGTGCGGTGTTTGTGCTCATGATGATCTTTACCGTACTGGCGCTCGTCGCCGGTTGGGGCTTTAGGCAAAGCGCAGGTCAAGCCGCCACACACGAAGGCAAACTCGCGATCGGCGACATCACATCGGATAAGGCCGGCCAAAGCCCCGATCCCAACACATCTTCCCGCGTTACCTTCGCGACCAGCATCAAGACAGTCTTCACCAACAGCGTCCTCGCCCTACTGTTCTGCATCATCTTTCTTTCGAACTTTGGCTATGGCGCCTTTGACCCGCTGGAGTCGTTCTTCTACCGCGATGTCCTGCGCGTTGGTGTTGAGTGGATGGGCTGGCTCTCGTCGGCAAGCGGTGTAGGCGCGGTGCTGGGCGCCGTCCTCGCGCTCCGCTTGCCACCGCACCTGGTCAACCTTAAAACGCTGCTCGTGGCGCTTATGTCCGTGGGCCTGGGAAGTTTGCTCTATGTGGGAACGCCGTACGTGGGCGTGGCCCTTATCGGCCAGATTGCCCTGGGCGTGGCCTGGGGCGTCGTCAACCCGCTCCACAACACGATCGTGCAAACGACGGCTCCTCTCGAGCAGCTCGGTCGCATCAACTCGGTCATGGGCTTTGGCAATATGTTCGCCGGCGTGGCCCCGCTGGCGATTGCCCCGTGGCTGGCGGCGACGTTTGGCGTGCAGCAGACGCTCGTAGGGGCGGGCATGGTCGTGACGGCGGTTCCCGCGGCACTGCTGCTGTTTGGACGCCGGCATTTGGATCGTGCCGCAAAGCGGTAAAAACCATCACAACATTCGATGAAAATCGCGATTTTGCCGAAAAACATCGAATGTTGTGATGGTTTGCGCCCCGGGCCAGGCCACCCTTCGGGTCCGGCCACCACAAAGGGGCCAGGCACCTTTGTGGTGGTTTTTGCTTTGACGGGCCGCGCCTGGGCCTTGGTATACCATGTACACCATTTCCGACCGCATTCAGCACCGCCGCACAACCCAGAAAGGCCCCCATGGACACCACCTTCAGCCATATCAAAGCCGTGTTCTGCGATATCGACGGCACGCTGCTCACGAGTCGGCACACGGTGTCCCCGCGCACCGTTGCGGCGATCCGCGCCCTGCGCGAGCGCGGCGTGCTGTTTGGCCTGTGCACCGGGCGCGACGCCCACGCGACCGAGGCCATGTACGAGCTCTGGGGCATCGAAGGCCTGGTGGACGTGCTCGTGGGCTGCGGTGGCGCCGAGGTCATCGACCGTGCGCACGACATCAACGAGCTGAGCTATCCGCTGCCGGGCGAGACCATCGCGCGCATCTGCAAGCACATGGCGGACCTTCCGGCAACGCCCGTCTGCCCCCGAGACGGCGTGTTCTACGTGCCCGAGAGCAATGCGTGCGTCGAGCACCTGTCGTGCGTCGACGGCGTGCCCTACCAGGTGGTCGATTTTGCCGAGTTTTTGCGCGAGCCGCAGCCCAAGGTGATGTTTACCATGGCGCCCGAGGTAATGCCGCGGGTGATTGAGCGGGCGTCGACATTTGCCGATGACACCGTTAAAGCGGCGGCTCTGCAAACCACGCAGCGACTCTACGAGTTCATGGATCCGCGCGTGTCCAAGACGCGCGGCCTTGTGCGCGTGGCGGAGCTCAACGACATGGAGCTCCAGAACATCTGCGTGTTTGGCGATGCCGATAACGACACCTGCATGGTGGCCGACGCCGGCGTGGGTGTGGCCATGGCAAACGGAAGCGACGCCACCCGTGCCGCCGCCGATTTTGTAACCGCCAGCAACGACAAAGACGGCATCGCGATCTTTATCGAGGAGCATCTGCTGTAGCGCAGGGGGGAGAACCGCCACAAAGGGGGCAGGCGCCTCTGTGGCGGCCTCAGGCGATTTGGGCGAGTTGATGCCTACAATCTGCGCGCAAATACAAATATGGTTGTCTGAACATTACGCTTCTAACCACCGATGAGTTAAAGATATTCTCATCAGTTTGGTAGGGTATTCCTCCCGGTAAATGACCTACTGCTCACGGTCGATTTCGACCGTTCGCAGGATGTTTGCTCTTGAGCAAAATGTTGTGCAAATAAATCTAATGCCATTAAAAAATGATAGTCAACTAAATTACCAGCAGAAACCAAAAATAGATAGCGAATAAACGAAGGCAAATCTGAGTAAATGTCAAGGGAATTGAGAACTCGCTACAAAAATGCCGGTTTTGTTGCTCATATGTTTAAACAATAGTTATAATAACTTTACTAAACGAGCGCAATTACAGATTGCGCAGATACGTTTGATAGTGAAAGAGCAAGATCGCGGTCTCTTGGGGAGGAGACATCGATGAAAGCAAATTCAGACAAATCTAAACAGAGTAATAAAGCGACGCGCCGTGTACTGGCAGGCGTTTTGTGCGGAGCCTCCGTTTTGAGCCTGGTACTGTCGCTCGTCATGCCTCCGATCTCGCAGGCCATTGCCAACGATGCCCAGGCGGTTTCTGCCGAGAAGACTGTGACGGAGGATTCCTCAACTGAGTCTACTGATGTAGAAAACACCAACAACGGGGATACCGAAAAGCAGAATAGCAGCGATGCCGAGAATGAGGCGAACGAGGATACCGTTGCACCAGACTCGACAGCCGATGACGCGGAGGCCGAGGGCGCCGCGCAGCCTTCCGACGCACAGACTTCTGATGATGAAAATAGCGACGAAAACGCAATTGCCCCCGCCAGCGTCAGTGACGATGACTATGACAAGGTAAATGGTGATGTTTCTGGGAAATTCGACAACGGCGGCAAGTTTCAACTGACGGGTCCTGCCTATTCGAGTCAGCAGATTGACATCAAAAAAACACCACCATTAATCTTGCGGGAAACATGCTCTACAACCGCTCCGGCGGCTTAGACTCCTTCTTTGTGGTCGAAAACGGAGTCACGCTCACCATCGAGAACATTATCGAGGGCTCAGATAGCACAAAAGACGAAAAGACTCCGGTCGACAATGCGCCGGCGGGTCAGCCTGCGATTATGACATGGGAAAGGGGAGACGAGTCTAGCTCTAATAACGGCGCTCCTAAGAGTCTTACTTACTATGAGACTAAGAGCACGCCCAATACAGATGGACTTTGCACCACCGAGACTACGTACAGGCATGACGTTACGGGCTTTGGCGCTATCGTTGCGGCATCGGACCACGGTTCCGTAAAGCAAGTGGTCACCGTTAATGAGGGCGGCATGCTCGATCTCAAGGGCGGCATGATTACCACGGCCGCCAATCTGAGCGATAACGGCCATGTGATTCTTTCTACGGGTAAGGTCAAAATCGAAGGCGGTTACGTCACCAACGGCAACCGCGGTGGCTGGGGCGGTGGTCTGTGCATAACGGGCGCGAATGCCAGCCTCGAAATGACAGACGGCGTGGTCGCGGGAAACAAGGCAGCTTCTGGCGGCGGCGTCTATGCTGACAACGGAGCCACCTTGAAGCTTACGGGTGGAATCATCTCTGGCAACGCTACGTACGGCGAGGCGGATGGTCTCGGTGGCGGCATCTTGGTTTCGGGCGGTAGTGTGACCGTTTCTGGTGGCTACATCACTAACAATAAATACGCTAAGTTTTGCGGCCACGATGGCTGGGGTAACCATGGCGGCGCTGGGCTTGCTGCCAATAACGGCGCCCATGTCACCATTTCTGGTGGCAAGATTACTGGCAATTATTCTGAAGAAGCTGGTGGCGGCGTTTACGTTACCAATCAAGATCAATCAGGTATGGCATGGCTCGACATTACGGGAGGAATTATTGCCTCTAACGTGAGCTACCGATCTGAAGGTGCCGGTATCCGAGTGGGCCAGCAAGTTGACGCGATGATTAACGGCACTCCAAACAGCAAAGTCTACATCACTCACAACCGCTGCATGTCTCGCTTTGACTGGGGCGGTGGCGGTATCTTCGTCCAGGGAAACTCGAATGAGGGTATGGAAAAGACCGCTGGTAGATTATTTGTATACAACTCGTACATTAGCAGCAATACCGCTGGCGGCTATGGCGGCGGCGTAGCAGTCTGCCCCACGGGCAAGACGTTGGTAATGAACACTGAGGGCACGGCAATCTTTGGCAATTCGTCTGCTGACAGTGATCAAAATTTCAAAGAATACAATCGGGTAGATGGTAGTGGTAATGATGGTACGCCCCATCTTTCAGCTGGTGGTGCTGAAGGTACTAATAAGACTGAAGATAGAGATGCATACGATTCGGAGACGTTTCGCACGTACGGTCATGCCGATTTCTTCCTCGCAGCGACAGGTCACACAACGCCGGTTGCAGTGGTAAGCGGCAAGATGCTTGGCGATATAGACGCCAAGTATTCGGGAAGCATTGAGCTAAATGATCCCATTACCATCCCCGCCAACGGTGTTGCTCAGGTAAAAAATAGCATCGGTCTGACTTCGGCTGTTAGTGCCACGGATAAAGCGGTGACTGAGGCAGTACAGAAAAATAAAGTGACAACTTTCATCACGGACAACTATTCCTGGAACCATGGTGGCGGCATCATGTCGAATGGCGACCTGTACTTGGGTCAGCCAGCAGACACGTATGTCTATCCGAGCCTTAAGCTGAAGGCGACCAAGGCGCTGTCCGGCCGCAAGATCAATAAGGGGGAGTTCTCCTTTACGGTCTACCGCAAGGATTCGGTTGATCCTTTCGCTAGCGGGGTATTCAATCATGACGTTTGCACCCCGGTTGGAACTGCAAGTAATGTTGACGGAGGCAACATCACGTTTAACCTGGGTGAGCAGTCTGCAGCGAACGGTACGGCTGGCACGATTACATACTACCTAGTCGAAAATGCCGAAAAGGTTTCCGGCATCACATACGACCCCGCCGTGTACGAGATTAAGGTGACAGTCGAAGACCACTCGACTGTGCTCATGACTGTTCCGACTCGGAACGATCCGAACAAGACCATAGAGATCAAAATCCATAACTACGAGATCAAAAATGTGAGCGCGGTCGAGCATTCCGAGGGCAAAACTGACCACCGGAACGCTGATGTGCAACTAGATGCTATTGGGGGTTATTATTCGATTGACGGCCCCGACGGGGGAAAGACCTTCACCAACAAGTACACCCCTAGTGTTTCCTGGACTCCTATGGCGACTAAGATCGTTGAGGGTGGCGAGATGAAGAAGTTTACACTTCAGCTCGCGACAGACAGCCGCTTTAGAGACACAGACATCATCGGTACTGCCGAGACCACCTCTGGTAAAGATACGAAGCAGACGCTTTCGTTCAAGGACGCCACTGATAAAGATAAAACGATTGAGTTCAAGTACTCGCTCTCTGATATCAGGAATAATTCCGACGACCCGGGCGGCTCCACGGGTGGCTCTTTCAAGACCTTTACGTACTATGTGCGCGAGAAAACCAACGGTTCGCAGTTCTCGCACTACACGTACGACCAGTCGGTCTATAAGTTCACGGTTGTGCCAACGTATGACACCGAAAAAGGAGAGATCAACTGTAGGGTGACCTACATGAAGGGATCCGTTGACTCCAAGGGCGATTGGACAGCAGACCCCAATGCCAAAGAACGGACGTTCATTGACACCTCCGCCCCCAAATCCACCGACACCTCCATCCCCACCTTCACCAATACCTACTCCACTTCTTTGCCCCTTTCTGGTATGTCGGGCGTCACTCTGACGTACCTTGCCGGCGCGGCGGTGCTTTGCGCTGCTGCGGCCTGGATACACATTCGTCGCAAGGCGAATGCGAAGGGAGGCGAGCGTCGTGAATAAGAAAGTTTGCTCCTTCCCAATCTTGTTTGCGCTGCTTGCCCTCCTGATCGGTGCCTGCGCGGTTGTGTTCCCCGCATCCGCGCAGGCCGCGCCGACCTCGACCGGTTCCATCACGGTGAGCGGCACCGTGGCGAGCAGCTACGACGCCTACCAGATCTTTAGCGCCAACGTTATCGACGACAGCGGCGACGCCAAGATCGCCACCGACCTCGCCTGGGCAAGCGACGCCGCGCTGCCTGTGCTGCACAGCGCCGGCATGCCCAATTCCCAGACCACCGCGCAGGAAGCTGCCGAGTGGCTCAACACCGATTCTCACCTTACGAGCGCGCTGAGCGCACAGCTCGCTCGTTACCTCCAGAGCTCTGGCGCCGTGTCCGTGGCCCTTAACGCGGGCAAGACGGCCGAGCTGTCCTGCGGCTACTGGCTCATCGTCGCCGACGACGGCGCCATTTCCCAGAACGAGGCCGGCACCGCGCCGATCATGGCCCTGGTCGGCGGCGGCGCCGTCACCGTCAAGCCCAAGGCGGTGACGCCCAAGGTCCAAAAGCATGTGCTGGAGGACAGCACCGCCGCCTGGCAGAAGGCCGCCGACGCCACGGTCGCCGACGACCTGTGCTGGCGCCTCTCTGCCACGGTCCCGGCGGGTCTTACCGCCTACGATACCTATACGGTGCGGTTCGTCGACACCATGAGCGCGGGGCTCGACCCCTCCAAGGTGGCCGCGAGCATGCGCGTGTACGTGGCGGCGGGCGCGGACGGCGGCTTTGACGCCGTCTCGGTCGGCAGGGACGGCCGCGCCGGCACCGACCCCGCGAAGGGCTGGACCGACATCACGGCCCAGTGCGGGGTCTCGGTCGACGGCAAGACCTTCACCGCGCGCACCGGCGACCTCATCGCCGCGCTCGGCGGGGCCGACGCCTTCGCCGCGGGCGCCCGCGTGGTCGCCGTGTACAACGCGCCGCTCAACAGCGCGTGCAACCACGGCATCGCGAAGGGCAACCCCAACGAGGTCTACCTGCGCTACCCGCGCTCTCCCTTTGCCGACCAGTCCGGCGACGCCGGCTTCACCCGCACGCCGAGCGACGACGCGTGCGCCTACACCTGGGATCTCGCGCTCACCAAGCGCGGCAGCGACGGCGACAAGCCGCTTGCTGGGGCGGTCCTGAGCATCGCCGACGACCGCGGTCGCACACTGGCGGCCGATGGCACGTGGGACGCGGAGGGCAAGGCCACCGTCACCACGGGCGAGGACGGCCGCGTGACCGTCTCGGGCGTGGACTCGGGCAAGCTGGAGGTCCGCGAGCCCAAGGCGCCCAAGGGCTACACCGCCTTTGAGGGCACGCGCTCCGTGACGGTCAAGGCCGAGGGCCTGGACGTCGACCAGGTGGCTGCCGCCAAGCCCAAGCTCACCGTCACAGCCGAGTCGCCCCTGCGCGCCGACAGCGCGGACGGGTCGACGGGCAGCCTGGAGGCATCGCTCATCAACACGCCCGCCGGCACGCCCCCTAGCATCTTCACCGGAGGCTTTATGCCCTCGACTGGCGATATGGCAATGTTCACCGCGGCCGCCGTTGCGGTCGTCGGAGCCGCGCTCATCGTGGTCGCGCTCCTGGTCAAGCGGGGAGGTGGCAGCCATAAAGAGTAGCTGGCAGCCCCACAGAGAGCGGGGCGAGACGTAGCGAAGCAGATGCTAAGACGCAGACAGATGATGACCGATCGAATGAGAACCAACCGGAAAACGGAGGAAAAGAAGATGAGCATGAGCAAGAACATCGCACGCCTGGCAGTAACGGCAGGCCTCACGGCAGCGCTGAGCTTTGGTGGCGTCATGGCGCCCGTCACGATGGCGTTTGCTGAGGGTGGCTCGACCGTGACGTTTGAGGACGCTTATTCTTCGACCACGACCTATAAGGGCATTCAAATCTTTGCAGCCAATGTGAGCGGTTCCACTGCCTCTAATATCCAGTGGGCAGGCGCCGATGACGCGCAGAAGCAGAAAATTCAGGAAGCCGTCGTACAAGCAATCGACAGCTGGAGCGTTGCCAACGATAAGGGTAATTATCGCAGCAAAAATGCCCAGGATGCCGCCGAATGGCTGTGTGCGAATGCCAACGTGGGCGGGGACAACTCGCGCGTCGCAAGTGATAACGTGCTGAATGAAATTGCGAAGAAACTTAGCGCAGAAGGCTTTACTTGGAAGAAGACCACGCAAGGAAAAAACACGCTTGACGACCTCGATGCTGGTTATTGGTTGTTCCTTACTGCGAGCGTTAACAATCCTACTGAAGGCTCAGCGGCCAGTCAATCGACCGATGCCTTTACCTCGCCTATCTTCAAGCTCGTGGACGGCGCGACTCCGGTGAAAATTGCGCCGAAAAAGAAAATCCCCACCGTCGAGAAGGAGATCCTTAACGACCGCGATGAGAATAATCAAGACGGCTACACCGCTCAAGAGGGGTGGAGTAATGTTGCTGACTCCCAGGTTGGTCAGGAAGTAAGCTATAAGCTCACCGGCACGATTGCAGACAACTACGCCACGTATGATACCTATACATACAAATTTACGGATACCCTTTCGCAGGGCCTTACTTATGCTAAGGACTCGCTCGAGGTTTATGCGCTGAATGGTCAGAAATATACCAAGATTAATCCGGAAAGCTACAACGCGGTTGAGCCTGCTGGGGGCAATGGCGTTCTGACGGTGAATTTTGATAAGGGAAATGGGCTGAAGTCGGCTACTGCGGCTAACGACGACGAGACGCTTAACATCGGCGCAGAGACTAAGATCGTTGTCTTCTACAAGGCCGAACTCAATAGCAAGGCTAGCTATGAAGTTGCCGGTAATGATAACAAGGTCTATCTCGAGTACTCTAACAACCCCATGGCCGCAGGTACCGGCAAATCCGTGACCAAGGTCGTGACAGACCACGTCTTCCGTCTCGATGTTACCAAGGTTGACAGCGAGGATACTAATAAGAAGCTCAAGGCTGGCTTCAAGGTAAAGGTTATGGACGGCGAGGGAAGCGAGGATGCCGATTCTCAGGGTAAGTGGCTTGCCCAGGATGGCACCCTCGTTACAGAGGACAAAGCCTATGAGTTCACTACGGATGAGACTAGCGGTCAGATTTATATCCCCGGTCTCGACGCTGGTAAATATCAAATAACTGAGACCACCACGCCTAAAGGCTACAACACCATCGCGCCGGTTATCATTACGGTCACCCCGGACTACGACGATGATGGCAACTTGACGGGGCTTAAGGTCTCTGATAATTCTGGCATGGTTGATACGAATAACGTTACTAATGCCACTGATGCCACGATTCCCGTCACCATCCGGAACAAGAAGGGCTCCAACCTCCCGCTCACCGGTCTCAACGGCGTGACCTTCACTTGGATCGCTGGTGGCGCGGTGCTGTGCATCGGCGTGGCGCACCTCATCCGCAGCCGTAAGCAGGCTGAGGAGTCCGAGCGGGAGTAACGCTCGCTCACCCATCCCTTTGGCAGGTGGGATGTGATGGCCATGAGACTTGCGGACACTTTTCTCGTCCATCCACGTTCTTGCTTTGCCATTCACTTTTCGGGGCAGACTCCGCACTGGAGTTTGCCCCGTTTTGTATCTGCGAGCCCGCGCTGCGCTATCCTGCTTGGTGCAGCTCTCTAGCGCAACCTGACGAAAGTGGTGTGGCCGATGTCACGTGCAAACAAACACTCCAAGCCCGCGGGCGGCAAGCGCCGCCGCAAGCGGCTGCCGCGTTGGGCCGACCGGCTCATCACCATCGTCATCATCCTTATTGGCGTGGGCCTTATGACCTGGCCGTGGATCTTGGACCGGCTCGAGGCCTCGGGCGTGTTCAACCGGATCAGCACGGTGTCCAGCACCGTGGACGCGCTGTCTGCCGAGGAGCGCAAGCGCATCCTGCTCCAGGCGCGCTCCTTTAACGAGCAGCTGGCGGGCGAGGCCACCGAGCTTCCCGCCGACCAGATCGAGCCCTACGCCCAGCAGCTCATCTTTGACCGCGACCCCATGATGAGCTGGGTCGAGATCCCCTCCATCGACGTGAGCATGCCCATCTACCACGGCACGAGCGAAGAAGTCCTCATGGCAGGCGTCGGCCACCTGGAGGGCACGAGCCTGCCGGTGGGCGGCACCTCGACGCATTGCGTGCTCACCGCGCACTCGGGCATGCGCAACCTGAGCATGTTCGACGACATCCATTCGCTGGAGCCCGGCGACCTGGTGCTGCTGCACACCATGAACAAGACGCTCGCCTACAAGATGGTGGACTCCGAGGTGGTGCTGCCCGAGGAGATGGAGTCGCTGACCATCGAGCCCGGCGCCGACAAGGTGACGCTCGTCACCTGCACGCCCTACGGCGTGAACGACCATCGCCTGCTGGTGCATTGCGTGCGCACCAAGTACAACAAGAAGGACGTCGACAAGCAAAAGTCGCTGGCCGGTCGCCACTGGGGCAAGCGCGAGTTTGCCGTGCTCATTGTGGTCGTAGCCATTGTGCTGTTGCTGCTGGACATCGTGATCCACGCGGTCCGCAAGCGCCGCAAGGCCAAAGCCTCGGCATAAGACATTGTTCAGAACCACCACAATGGGGACAGGCACTTTTATGGTGGTCGGGGCTTCCAAACCATCACAACATTCGATGAAAATTTCGATTTTGGCGAAAAGCGTCGAATGTTGTGATGGTTTTCGTTGTGGGCGAGATGGTTATCGTTGCGGGCGGGACGGTTTTCGTTATGGGCGGCGCGGTTTTCGTTATGGGCGGCGCGGTTTTTGCTATGAACGGTGCGGTTTCGCTGCAGAACCGGCGGCCCGCCGCCTGCCAGTCCGCCGTCCTCGTTACGTTTTCGCTGCATTTGGGTAAAGCGCCTGCTCCAAGCCGGCGTTGCCTTGTATACTAGAGCGGTTTAACTGTTATGCGGAAGGGAGCGCCTATGGCACTCAGCGAGAAAGACGTGCGCGGCATCGCCGAGTACGCAAAGATCGCACTGACCGATGACGAGCTCGCCCAGATGACGTCCTACATGAACGATGCCGTCCAGATGCTCGAGCCCGTCTTGCAATATGACTTGCCCGACGTGGAGCCCACGTTCCATCCCATCGGAAGCCTGTCCAACGTGATGGGTGATGACCTGCGCGAGCCCGAGCGCGACCTGCCGCTCGACGTCGCGCTCGAAAACGCCGGCAGCGCGCGCGACCGCTACTTCCGCGTGCCGTCCATTTTGGGAGAGGGGGAGAGCGAGTAATGGCGCAGAGCTTCGATTCCCTTACCGCCGCCCAGATTGCCGCGGGCGTTGCCGCTGGCGACTTTACCGCTACCGAGGTGGCCCAGGCCTCCCTTGCCGCCATCGAGGCGCGCGAGGGCGGGGTCCAGGCATTCCTGCAAGTGGCGCCCGAGCTCGCGCTCGAGGCCGCCGCGCGCGTGGATGACGACCGTGCCGCAGGCAAGCCGATGCCCCCGCTCGCGGGCGTGCCGCTGGCCATCAAGGACAACATGAACCTCGTGGGCACGCGCACCACCTGCGCTTCCCGCATGCTCGAGAACTACCAGAGCGTCTACACCGCGACCTGCGTCCAGCGCATGCTCGATGCCGGCTGCCTGCCCATGGGCAAGGCCAACATGGACGAGTTTGCCTTTGGCAGCTCCACCGAGAGTTCGGCGTTCCACCGCACCAACAATCCCTGGGATACCGAGCGCGTGCCCGGCGGCTCTTCGGGCGGTTCCGCTGCCGCCGTCGCCGCGGGCGAGGTCGCGCTCTCGCTGGGCTCGGATACCGGCGGCTCCATTCGCCAGCCGGCGTCGCTGTGCGGCGTGGTGGGCTTTAAGCCCACGTATGGCGCCGTGAGCCGTTACGGCGTGGTTGCCTTTGGCTCGTCGCTCGATCAGGTGGGGCCCTTTGGCCGCACGGTCGAGGATGTCGCGCTGGCCATGAACGCGCTTACCGGCGCGGGCCACGATCCGTACGACTGCACCAGCCAGGATTGCGCCGTCGACTTTACCGAGCATCTCAACGACGGCATCGAGGGCAAGCGCGTGGGCGTCATCCCCGCGTTTATGGAGGCCGAGGGCCTGACGCCCGAGGTCAAGGCCGCTGTTCAGCGCGCCGCCCAGGAGCTGCAGAACCAGGGCGCCGAGCTGGTCGAGGTCGACCTGCCGCACCTGGACGCCGCCATTGCCGCCTACTACGTCATCGGCCCGGCCGAGGCGTTCTCCAACCTGGCCCGCTTCGACGGCATTCGCTACGGCTATCAGGAGGAGGGCTGCGCCAACCTGTCCGACCAGAGCTCGCTGTCGCGCGCCCACGGCTTTGGTGCCGAGGCCAAGCGCCGCCAGATGCTCGGCGCCTACCTGCTGAGCTCGGGCGTGTACGACAAGTACTACTACGCCGCGCAAAAGGCCCGCACGCTCATCACGCAGGACTACGACGCCGCGTATGCCAAGGTGGATACCATCCTCATGCCCGCCTCTCCGCGCACGGCCTTTAAGTTTGGCGAGATCAGCGACCCCACGCAGATGTACCTCTCCGATCTGTACACCATCTCGCTCAACATTTGCGGCAACGGCGGTATCTCGGTGCCGCTGGACCTGGGCGAGGATACTCATCTGCCCGTTTCTGCCCAGCTGGTGGGGCCTGCCTTTAAGGACCGTCAGCTGCTCACGTTTGCCCGCGCCCTGGAGCGCGGCTTTGCCGATGCCGCCACGGGTGCGCCCGCGCTTTCCGTCGCGCCCGATTTTGCCGGGAAGGGGGGCGAGCTGTAATGAAGGAGCTTTCCGAGGTCCTGCAGGATTGGGAGGCCGTGATCGGCCTGGAGATCCATACCGAGCTCACCGCACTCGATACCAAGATGTTCTGCAACTGCAAGCTCAGTCACGATGACGAGCCCAACGCCAACGTGTGCCCGGTGTGCCTGGGCCTGCCCGGCGCCCTGCCGGTGCCCAACAAGCGCGCCATCGAGAGCATCGTCAAGGCCGGTCTCGCCACCAACTGCGAGATTCAGCGCCACTCGATGTTCTACCGCAAGCACTACTTCTATCCCGATATGGCCAAGAACTTCCAGACCACGCAGGGTCCGGTCGCCTTTGCCATGTACGGTCACCTGGATCTGGACGTGACCGGTCGCGGTGCCGCCGAGCGCCCCGACTGCGCGTTTGGCGAGGCCGAGGCCCAGAGCTTGGCGAGCGCCTCGGCCAACGCCGAGGGCCTGTCCACGTCCATGACGTCGACCATGCGCGAGGGCAATCAGCGTGCCGGCCACCTGGCCAGCTATGACGCGTCCAACCTGCAGATGCCCGAGCGTCGCGAGGACGGTTCCTACACGGTGCCCATCCGCATCCTGCGCATCCACATGGAGGAGGACGCCGCCAAGATGGTCCACGTGGGTGGCGCCGAGGGCCGCATTACCGCTGCGGCCGAGTCGCTCGTCGACTACAACCGCTGCGGCACGCCTTTGATCGAGCTCGTGACTGAGCCCGATCTGCGCACGCCCGAGGAGGCTCGCCTGTTTATGGAGAAGCTCCGCCGCATTTTTGTGACGCTGGGCATTTCGGACTGCTCCATGGAGAAGGGTTCCATGCGCTGCGATGGCAACGTGTCGCTGCGCCGCCGCGGCGAGACCAAGCTGGGCACCAAGACCGAGCTTAAGAACCTCAACTCGTTTAAGAGCCTGCACGATGGCCTTGCCTACGAGATCTGCCGTCAGGCCGAGGTGCTCGAGGAGGGCGGCATCATCTATCAGGAGACCCGCCACTGGGAGCCCAGCCGTAAGCGCACCGTGGTCATGCGCGTCAAGGAGACGGCTGATGACTATCGTCTGTTCCCCGATCCCGACCTGGCGCCGTTCGATCTGGACGATGAGTTTATCGACCGCTGCCGCGGCGAGATTCCCGAGCTGCCCGATGCCAAGCGTGCCCGTTTTGAGGCCGACTTTGGCATTAAGGCCGCCGATGCCGAGCAGATTGCCGGCGACCCGGAGTTTGCCGAGTTCTTTGAGGCTGCCGCTGCCGGTATGGCTGGCAAGGAGGCCCAGACGGTCGCAAACCTGCTGGTGAACGAGATGATCGCCTATCTTAAGGGCGCAGGCGTGTCGCTCGCCGAGTCCGGCATCGCGCCGGCTCAGGTGGCGGCGCTTGCCAAGCTGCTGGCGACCGATGCCATCAGCTCCAACCAGGCGCACGAGGTCTTTGAGGCTATGGCCCAGACTGGCGACGACCCCAACAAGATCGTCGACGAGCGCGGTATGCGTCAGGTGAGCGATGCCGGCGCGCTGCGGCCGATTGTGGACGAGGTGCTGGCAAACTGTGCCGATCAGGCGCAGCAGTATCGTGACGGCAACCAGAAGGTCATCGGCTTTTTGGTGGGCCAGTGCATGAAGGCGAGCCGCGGCAAGGGCAACCCGAAGCTCTTCAACGAGTTGCTGAGAACGTCGCTCTCGTAAGCGGGAACCCGGGAGCCCCGGCAGGGCGGGTGCTTCCTCAAAATTTCGAACAGTCCTGCGCAAGACGAAGGCCACATTAAGTGGCCTTCTTTGCGTGCGGAACTCATTTTGAGCAAGTACCCGCCCTGCCGGGGCTCCCGGGTTCTGCAACGACTCGGCCGTTCGGGTCAGGTGGGCTGATAGGAAAGATGGTGACGGAGGCGCAAAATGCGCCTCCGCCTTTTGAATGTGATGGAAGTGTGGCGAAATGAACTTAAAACTTCCGTAAATGTGATAAATGTCACGTTTTACCTAGGGTAAAATGTGGGAAATATCACGTTTACGGAAGTTTCTTTGCGGGAGGTTCGGTCATGCAGCGAGATATCATTGCCAAGCTTAACGCTTGGAAAGCGTCAGAATATCGTAAGCCGCTTATTCTTAAGGGGGCGCGCCAGGTTGGAAAGACGTGGGCGCTTAAGGAGTTCGGCCGAACCTCGTACCTCAATTTTGTGTATCTGACGCTCGAGGAGCCGTCACCTGGGGTACAGAGCGAGTACGCTCAGTTTTTCGAAGGTACGCGCGATCCTCGACGGATCATCTCAAATCTTTCCCTGGCACTTGGACAGCCTATCGAGCCCGGCGAAACGCTGCTTATCATTGATGAGATCCAGGATTGTCCTTCTGCAGTCGGCGCCCTTAAATACTTCTGTGACGAGGCCCCCGAGTATCACGTCGCATGCGCAGGGTCTTTGTTGGGCGTTCGCTTGTCCCGTGAGACCAGCGCTTTTCCGGTGGGAAAGGTCGAGTTCATGGAGATGCGCCCCATGAGCTTTTCCGAGTTTCTGAAAGCCGAGGGCGCTGCAAACTACGACGAATACCTTGGCGGCCTGGATCAGATCGAGACAGTGCCCGATTTCTTCCATGTCCGTCTCGTCGAGCATCTTCGTCGTTATTTTGCATGCGGCGGCATGCCAGAGGCTCTTGGCCGGTGGGTGGAGACGGGCGATATCGTTCAGGTCGATAAGGTGTTGTCTGATCTCTTGGATTCCTACGAGCGCGATTTTGCCAAGCATGGTGGCCGTGCGCAGTTCGCCAAGCTTTCACAAATATGGAACTCGATTCCAGCTCAGTTGGCGCGCGAGAACAAAAAGTTCGTTTGGGGTGCGGTGCGCGAGGGGGCTCGTGCTCGAGAATACGAGGATGCTCTGGAATGGCTTGCCGATGCTGGGCTCATCACGGCGGTTCGCCTTAATGCTGCCGGTGGTGTGCCGCTCTCTGCGTACGATGACCTCAAGGCATTTAAGGTCTACTGTCTTGATGTCGGCTTGCTGCGCCGCATGGCAAGGCTGGATGCGTCCGCTTTTGCCATCTCGGATGCGCTATTTTCGGAGTTCAAAGGTTCGTTCGCCGAGAACTATGTGCTTCAGGCATTACTTTCACAGTTAGATGCTGCTCCGCGTTATTGGACAAACGAGAAGCCGAAGCACGAAGTCGATTTTTTGATTCAAGTCGGAAACGAAATCGTTCCCGTCGAGGTCAAATCGGGAGAGGTCGTTCATTCCAAGAGCCTTAAGTACTATGCCGACAAGCATGCGGAGACGACTCCATTGAGGGTCCGCTACTCACTTAAGAACCTAAAGCTCGACGACGGGGTGCTCAACATTCCGTTGTATTTGGCTGATCGATCTGCCCCTCTTATCAAAAAGGCGCTTGATCGTGCACATCTTGACGTTTAGATCCTGGGTGAGCTGACGGGCGGCGGCTAATTAATCGCTCCGTTACGGCCAGGGAGCCTGGGCCTTAGCGATGCTTGCTTCGCCAAGCCGTGGGTGTCATGCCGGTGTATTGTTTGAAGGCTTGGGTGAAGGCGGCCTGCTGAGGGTAGCCTAGGCGCTCTGCTACCTGCGCTATCGTGAGCGCGCTATCGGCCAAAAGGTCCTGTGCTCGCTCCATACGGCGTCTGCGAATGTAGGCGCCCAGGGACTCGCCAGTTTGGGCCTTAAAGGTGGCGCATAGTTTGGAGCGGCTTGTGTAGAGCCTCTCGGCCACCTCGTTGATACCCACATGTCTGCCTTTGTCGAGCGCGCGCTCAATCATTGCCGTTGCTTCTTCGGCAATGGTTATGCTGACGCGTGTGTCTGCCGCCTGCCGCGCCTGCTTGTGGGCCGCGCACGAACAGGCGAGCTCCGCGACCATGGTCTCCACGATGCCCTGCATATAGACGTGTCCGCCTACGGTGCGGGCGCGGTCCTCGTTAATCCGGCGCAGCGTGTGGCAGATGGCAGACGTCGCTTCCTCGTGCCATGGCTCGGCAAACGCCTCAAAGATTCCCGCGAACTCGGTGGGATAGCGGTGCTCCAGTTCGTCAAAATATCCAGGCAAAAAGAGCACCGAGCGCGAGTGATAAAGCTCCCCCGCAAACAGCGGGCTTAATTCTTCGCCACAGCTATCTTGGATAAAGCTGCAAACGGCATTGTTTGGCCACGGTCCATGCAATGGTTTGAGGTTCGCGGGCGTTATGCCAGCCTCGGGCATGCATGTAAGTGTGGGCGCGCTGACTTCGCTCACGCAGGCGTATGGCTCGGGTGTGTATTCGGCCAGGTACATATCGTGCGTCGGGGTGATGAAATGCTCCATGACGATGCAGGCAGGGGAGAGAGGCATAATCCATGCGCGGCCGTGCGCCCGGTCGTTTGCCACCTCGCCGGTAAAGACGGCGCCCTTGCCGGTAAGCTCCAGGCCAAACTGCTCAAATTGCGGTGCGTAGAGCTCGGTTATGTCGGTCGCTGCCCGCCGTATTTGCAAAAGCGTTCCTTTCCTTTGCAGAAACGTCCACGCCTGGCTTGATTGTGAGCCATGGCTAACACAGCAATGATAAGTTCATTACGGTTAACTCTCAAGCCGTTAGAAAGGAATCTCATGGCAAAGGAATCAAAAAGGGAAGGTGGAGGCATCGGCGAGCTGCTCGCGTATGCCGGCGACCGCAAATTCCTAACGTATTTGGGCATGGCGCTCTCGGCGCTCTCGCAGCTGCTGAGCTTTGGCCCGTACGTGTGCATTTGGCTTGTCGCGCGCGACCTGATCGCCGTGGCGCCCAACTGGAGCGAAGCCACTAACATCGCGATGTACGGTTGGTGGGCCGTGGGGTTTGCGCTGGCAAGCATCGTAGCTTATTTCGTGGGGCTCATGTGCACGCATCTGTCCGCGTTTCGCTGCGCGTCCAATATCCGCAAGACTACGAGCGAGCACCTGCTTAAGCTGCCGCTCGGCTACTTCGACACGCATGCCACCGGCGAGCTGCGCCGCATTGTAGACGGGTGCGCCGCCTCCACCGAGACTTTGCTCGCACACATGCTGCCCGATATCGCAGGCGCCGTCGCCATGGTCGTGGGCTTGCTCGTGCTGCTTTTCGCCCTCGATTGGCGCTTGGGCGCGGCATGCCTCATCTCGGTGGCCATTTCGTTTGGCGCCATGGCCGCCATGATGGGCGGCAAGGGCGGCGAGTTTATGAAGGCCTACATGGGAGCGCTGGTCAAGATGAACAAGACCGGCACCGAATACGTACGCGGCATCCCCGTGGTCAAGGTGTTTCAGCAGACGGTCTACTCCTTTAAGGCTTTCCACGATGCGATCGCCGAATACGCCGACATGGCACAAAACTATTCGGGCACGTTCTGTCGAGGTCCGCAGGTACTCAACCTTACCGCGCTCAATGGTCTTGTGGCATTCCTGTTGCCCGTGGCGTTGCTGTTGGCGCCGGGCGAGACGGACTTCGCGCATTTTATGGCCAACTTCACGTTTTACGCGATATTTTCGGCCGTGGTGCCGACGGCCATGACCAAGCTCATGTTTGTGGGCGAGGCCTCTCAGATGAGTGCCGATTCGCTGGCTCGTATTCGAAGCGTCATGGATTCCAAGCGGCTCTCCGTGCCCGCGCAACCCAAGCATCCTGCCGGCGGCGACGTGCGATTTGAGGACGTGAGCTTTACGTACGAGGGTGCCGAAGCACCTGCCGTTAGCCATGTGAGTTTCAGCGTTCCCGCTGGTAGCACCCTCGCCCTGGTGGGTCCCTCGGGTGGCGGTAAGTCAACCTGCGCAAGCCTGATCCCGCGTTTTTGGGATGTCTCCTCGGGTCGAGTGCTCGTAGGCGGTGTGGACGTTCGCGATATGGATCCGCACGAGCTTATGGACCAGGTTGCCTTTGTGTTCCAGACCAACCAGCTGTTCCGGCAAACACTTGCCGATAACGTGCGCGCCTCCAAGCCTACGGCCACTGACGACGAAGTGCGTGCGGCCCTCTCCGCAGCTCAGTGCGACGATATTGTGGCCAAGCTCCCACAGGGTATCAATACCATGCTCGGTGCCGGCGGAGCTTATCTTTCGGGCGGCGAGGTCCAGCGCGTGGCACTCGCCCGCGCGATCCTTAAAGACGCGCCTATCGTGGTGCTCGATGAGGCCACGGCGTTTGCCGACCCCGAGAACGAGGCGCTCATCCAGCGCGCCTTTAGCAAGCTGGCGGCGGGTCGCACGGTCATTATGATTGCGCACCGACTCTCGACTGTAGTGGGCGCAGACCAAATCGTGGTGCTCAACCAGGGCAGCGTGCAGGAGTCGGGTACCCATGCCGAGTTGCTGTCCCAAGAGGGCCTGTATGCCAAGATGTGGGCCGAATACGAACAGGCCGCGAGCTGGAAAATCACTGCAGCGACCGCGGATGCCGTCGTCACGAAGGGAGGCGAGGCCTAAATGTTCGCCTCATTCCAAAAGAAGTATTTCCTATCCGATAAAGGCGTCGCCGGCGTAAAACGCGGCATTTTCTGGACCACGCTCACTAATCTCATTACCATGGCCGGCATGGGCTTTTTATTCCTGGTTATGGCCGGTTTTGTCGAGCATCTCGCCAGCGGGGCTGACCTGCCGGATGCCCTGCCGATCGTGGGCGGGCTCCTGGTCTTTTTCGTGTTGCTCTTTGCCTCTAACTGGCAGCAGTATTACTACACCTACTGCATCTTTTACGAGGAGTGCGGCAAGCAGCGTATGGAGATTGCCGAGCGCTTGCGCAAACTGCCGCTGTCGTTTTTTGGTCGTCGTGATCTGGCCGATTTAACCGAGACCATCATGGGTGACGTCCAGGCCATGGAGCACGCCTACAGCCACGTGCTGGGAGAGCTTTGGGGCGCCATCATCGCAAGCGCCATTGTGTTCGTGGCGTCGCTGTTCTTTTGCTGGCAGCTGGCGATCGCGGCGTTTTGGAGCGTTCCCGTGGCCTTTGCCGTGCTGTATCTAACACGCGGCCCCATGACTCCGGTGTTCGATCGCGTGCGTGCCGAGAAGGTCAAGGTTACCGAGGCTATTCAAGAGACGCTCGACTGCGTTCGCGAGATCCGCGCCACCAACCAGGAGGCCCATTATCTTGAGGGGCTCAACGCCGTGATCGATGCCGAGGAGCATGAGACCACCAAGGGCGAGCTCGCTAACGGGCTTTTGGTCAACTCCGCCTTTGCCATCCTGCGTCTGGGCATTGCCACCACGCTGGTCACGGGCGCCGCGATGGTCGCCTCCGGGCAGGTCGACTTTTTGGTGATGTTTGCCTTCCTGCTTATGGTGAGCCGCATCTATGCGCCTTTTGACCAGGCGTTAATGTTAATGTCCGAGCTGTTTGCCGCCGAGTCGTCTGCCAAGCGCATGCGTTCCATCATGGAAGAGCCCGTGGCGCGGGGCAGCGAGAAATTTGAGCCCGCGGGCCACGATGTGGTGTTCGATCACGTGGCATTTGGATATGGTGCGGGCGAGGACGGCCGCGCCGGCGAGAAAGTTCTTACCGATGTGAGCTTTACCGCCAAGGAAGGCGAAGTTACGGCACTGGTCGGTCCTTCGGGTTCCGGTAAGTCTACGGTGAGCCGCCTGGCCGCGCGCTTTTGGGATGCCACCGCGGGCAAGGTTACCGTGGGTGGCGTGGATGTTGCGAGCGTGGATCCCGAGGTGCTCCTGCGCGACTACGCCATTGTGTTCCAAGACGTACTGCTCTTTGACGACACGGTGATGGGGAACATCCGCCTCGGGCGTCGTGATGCCACCGATGAGGAAGTGCTTGCGGCTGCGCGTGCCGCCAACTGCGACGAGTTCGTGAACCGCATGCCGCAGGGCTACGACACCATGATCGGCGAGAACGGCTCCAAGCTGTCTGGCGGCGAGCGCCAGCGCATCTCCATCGCTCGTGCGCTGCTTAAGGACGCCCCCATCGTCCTTTTGGACGAGGCCACGGCGAGCCTGGACGTCGAGAACGAGACCGTGGTTCAGCAGGCGCTTTCCCGCCTGCTCGCGGGCAAGACGGTTATCGTTATTGCTCACCGTATGCGTACGGTGGAAAATGCCGACAAAATCGTTGTACTCAAGGATGGTGTGGTTGCCGAGCAGGGCGCTCCGGCGCAGCTCAAGGCAGCAGGTGGAGAATTTGCCCGTATGGTCGCACTGCAAAAGGAGTCGGCGGACTGGCAGCTGTAGGAATGTGACAAAGGGGCAGTCCCTTTGTCATATTGAGTTCACCCCCATAGTTTCCAAAAAGTTAACCTTTGTTGACCTTAATAGTTAGATAAACTAAACTATTTTCCAAAAGTGTGCTCGAGCAAACTTGTTTACTCGGGTGCTGAGGCACCGTGCCGCGTCCAATGCGGCAAAAGGGAGAAGCAACATGAAGAAGTCGACGTTCAATACCCTGCTTGTCGGTGGCGGTTTTCTGCTTGGCACGGCCGGCATCAAGCTGCTTACCAGCGCTCCGGTCAAGAATGCCTGCGTGCAGGGTATCGCGTGCGGCATGCGCATCAAGAACGGCTACCAGGACATGGTCGAGCAGGCCAAGGCCAATGTCGATGACATGGTTGCCGAGGCTGCTTACATCACCCAGAGCGAGGCCGCTGCTGACGAGGCAGCTGAGTAACGCTCCCAGGCACAAACTATGAGATTCTCGATTATTAGCGAGATCCCCGGCAGGACCCGTCTTCAATTGGCGGGTCCTGTGCCAGAGAGCGATCTCGATGCACTTCTTAAGCTTGGCGGCGACATCGATGGCGTGCACAAGGTGCGCGTGTATGGCCGCATTGGCCAGATGGCGCTGGAGTACGACGAGCCGCGCCGCGCAAGCGTGCTCGACGCCCTGGGCGCACTCGATGCTCAAGCTATCGCCGATGCCAAGTCGGGCTACGTGATGCAACTCGAGCCGCGCAAGCACAAACTCGTTATGGACCTGGCGACACTCGTCGGTGCCCATTACGCACGTCGCTGGTTCTTGCCTACGCCGCTGCGTGCGGTATTTGTCGTGGCCGGTTATATGGCATTTTTGCGCGCTGCCCTTCATGAGCTGGCGCGGCCGCGCCTGACCGTTCCCGTGCTCGACGCTTCGGCCATCGGCATCTCGTTCGTCAAACGCGACGTCGACACCGCGGGCCAGACGATGTTCCTACTCAACGTGGGCGAGCTGCTCGAGGACTACACCCGCGCCATGAGCGAAAACGAGCTCATCAACTCGCTGCTCGATGTGCCCGACAAGGCGCAGAAGGTCGTCGGCGACACCGAGGTAAGCGTTGCCGCGACCGAGCTTGAGCCCGGCGACCTGGTCGCCGTGCGCACTGGCATGTCCATTTGCATCGACGGTGTTGTCGAGCAGGGGAGCGCTATGGTCAACCAAGCGACCCTGACCGGCGAGCCGCTGGCCGTCGAGCGCAGCGTGGGCGACGACGTGTTCGCCGGCACCGTCGTGGAAGACGGCGGCATCTTGGTGCGTGTGCGCGCCAATACGGCTCAGACCAAGCTCCGCTCGATCGTCTCGCTCGTGCAGACGGCCGACTCGCTCAAGTCCGAGGGCCAGTCGCATATGGAGGACCTTGCCAACAAGATCGTCCCGTGGAACTTCCTGCTCGCGGGCCTGGTTGCGCTTACCACCCGCAGCCTCATCAAGACCTCGGCGGCGCTGATGGTCGACTACTCGTGCGCACTCAAGCTCACGGGTTCCGTCGCCGTCATGACCGCCATGAGCGATGCTGCCAAGATGGGCGTGATGGTCAAGGGCGCGAAGTACTTTGAGTCGTTTGCCAAGGCCGACACCATTGTGTTTGATAAGACCGGTACGCTGACCGAGGCGCAGCCGCGCCTGGCTTGCGTGCTCACGACCGACGGCTGGAGCGAGGACGAGGTCCTGCGCCTTTCTGCCTGCCTGGAGGAGCATTTCCCGCATCCGGTGGCGCGCGCCGTCGTCAACGCTGCTCGCGAGCGTGGACTCGAGCACCGCGAGCGTCACGCTGCGGTCGAGTACATCGTGGCACACGGCATCGCTTCGTCCATTGAGGAGCGTCGCGCCATCATCGGCTCCGCGCACTTTGTATTCGAGGATGAGGGTGCGCAACTCGAGTCCGACATTAAGGAGCAAATCGAGCTCCAGATGCAGGGGCTGTCGCCGCTGTATCTGGCGGTCGACGGCACCGTTGTGGGCGTGCTCGGTATCGAGGACCCGCTTAAGCCCGGGGTCCGCGAGGCCATCGCCGACTTGCACGCGTTGGGCGTTAAGCACGTGGTCATGCTCACGGACGACTCGGAGCGTACGGCCGAGCGCATTGCTCGCGAGGCAGGCGTCGACGAGTTTAAGGCCGAGCTGCTGCCCGAGGACAAGTACGCCTATGTGGAGCGGATTAAGCGCGAGGGGCGCCATGTTGCCATGGTGGGCGACGGCGTCAACGACTCACCGGCGCTTGGTTTGGCCGATGTGGGTCTGGCCATGGGCGGTGGAAGCGACATCGCCAAGGAGGTCGCCGATATCATCCTGACCGACACGGATCTCGCCGCGATCGTGCGCCTGCGCCGCATGAGCCAGGGGCTTATCGACCGTCTGACGAGTTCGTATTCCAAGGTGATGCTCACCAACTCGGCGCTGTTGGCATTGGGTATTACCGGCATGATTACTCCGCAGGCGTCGTCACTGCTGCACAACGGCTCAACGATTGCCTACAGCCTGAGCAATGCGAAGGCTTACCTGCGTTAGCGTTTTCGATTGAGTATATGGCCTGCATTCGGGTGGCACCGCAGCCGCCAGGGTGCAGGCCTTCTTTTGTTTGACGAGATGTTAGCTCGGATATATGCTTGTGCTAGCACTGCTAGCAAATGCTGAAGGTGAGGTTGAGATGGCTACCGTTGGCGGCATGGCGCAGGTGAACGTTCGCGTAGATCGCCAGGTCAAGAACCGTGCCGAGGAGGTGCTACGGCTTTCGGGCGGGTCACTGCCCGAGCTCATCAAAAAAGTCGTGGCCAAGGTCGCACAGGGTGGCAGGCAGTGCGAGGAAGTGCTTGCGGCCGTCGACGACCGGCAGCAGACCGTCGCGCCCGATACGCCGTTCGCCGCGTCGTGGGCAGCGGCAGACCGGCTTTATGCAGATTTGGGCATCGCTGCGTCGCCCGTATCCGACGATCGCGGTTGGGACACAATCTATTCCGACGCCATGGATGAGCATTATCGCCAAAAGGGGATGATCCAGTGAGTGGAGCGCCTCTCAAGATCATGGTGGACGCTAACGTATGGGTCGATTCGTTTTGCGCCGACCATGCCGAGTCGCTTGCCGCGCGTGCGTTTATTGGGCGGGCGACGGAGACGGGGGCGTTGCTGTTCTTTCCGGTGCATATCGCCAAGGACGTGCTGTACGTTGTCCAACACGAGCTGAAGCGTAGAGTTCTTGCCAGCGGGGGAGCGCTCGACGAGGCATCTGCCCGTGCAATTGGCGATGCGGCGCTGGCGTTTGTGCGGAACATGACCGAAAACGCCACGGCCGTGGGTGCAGATGCGTCGGACCTTTGGCTGGCCGACAAATACTTAGCGCTTCATCGCGATTACGAGGACAATTTGGTGCTCGCCGCGTGCAAGCGCGCACAGGTCGATTACTTGGTAACTAACGATCGCAAGCTGCTCGAACATGCCGATCTTGCAGCAAAGACCCCGCGCCAAATGATGCCGATTCTGGCTTTGGCCGAACGTGGTGGCGCGGCTATCGGTTGACGCGAACTGTTTGCGGGCCTCTTGGACGACGATGCGCCAAGGGGCCCGCGTCTGCTATTTACAAAAGCTCGGCCTTGATGGCGGGACTTTCTGCGAGCTGCTCGGCTGCCTTTTCGTCGGAGCTGTCGAGTGCTGCCAGGCTGCGGTAGACCCACTCATTGACCTGGGTGTTCTTGACGCCTGCGGTCTGCATAAGGGCGCCTACCTCGCGGATTGCTGCGAACAGATCGGCTTTGGGACCCGCGAGCTCGACCTCGATGCCGTGGTAGGCGGCCACGCCGCGGTTCTCACTCACGTGGTCGATAAAGCCCTCGACGGTCTCAAGCTGCTGGGCGAGAGCTGCATCATCGTCAGCGTCCAGCGCAACAAGGGCGTTCGAAACCGTGAGGGCGGGATGTCCGCAGGGGACAAAGCCTTCGATGACATCCATAGCTTCGGTAATGGTTGAGCCCAGGCCTGCGAGGGCATTGACAAGTTGCTGCTTGGTATCCATAACGGTCCTTTCGACGGGTCAATTTTGCTTGGCGAAAATATACGTGACGCGATCGGTAGCAAAAGTGCGAAGTGCGGCGCACATTGGGGTCTTCACAGCTCGTGCATAGAACAGCTGTCCGCTTTCAGAACGTGGTAAGATAACACTCCACAAGCGGGGCTCGCCCTGCATGTTCCTTGAAAAGTCGACGGGTGTTGGGCGCTCGTGCCCAATGCCATCCAGACTTTCCCAACATTCGGGGGCGACTGGTTTCGACACGATAGCTCTGAGAGAGGAAGCAAGCCGAGGTCTCCTCGCCTCGTTAAACAGGGGTACCGTCAAATTGAATTGACAACAACTCTTCTTTTGAGCCTATGGCTCTCGCTGCTTAGTTTATAGCGGCGCGTCAACCCGGTGATTTCCCCGACACCGGCGCGACGTCATTTTAGGGGAATGCTCCCGCGCACGTAATCGGTATGGCGCGGGCTAAGACCGAACCGGTTGGGATGCCGCGAGCGTGTCGCTGCGCGCAAAGCGTCCGAGACTAAACCAGCGACTGAGCTTGGAGATGCCAATCAGGGGGCTTTCGTGGACCGGAGTTCGATTCTCCGCGCCTCCACCAGAAGTAACAGGCAGGTAGATACTCATATCTACCTGCCTTTTTATTTCTGGTCCGCACCGCGGAGAATCGAACTCTGTGCAGGGCGCGAGCGTTAAGCAAACGCGGAGCGTTTGTAGTGAGCGGGCGAGGGCGCCGGCAGGCGGCCGAAGCCGGTGCGTATTTGCGAAGCAAATACGCGGATTCTCCGCGCAATGCCTCAGCCAGATATAGATGCGATGCCGATCGGGCGTCTTACCCCGGCCTCAACCCATCAACGGATCCCCCGCACCGCGGAGAATCGAACTCTGCGCAGGGCGCGGGCGTAAAGAAAACGCCTCAGTGACGCAGAGTGGGACGCGCTTTCCCGATGGCAGCCCAGGCGGAAAGCACGTCCCGGAATCCACGCTCAGACTGGGACGTAGTTTCCGGATGACGCCTCAAACGGAAACCGCATCCCGGAATCCTCATTCGGAATGGGATGCAATTTCCAAATGAATGGCTAGCGGAAAGTCCATCTCGGAATCCGCGCTCAGACTGGGACGTAGTTTCCGGATGACGCCTCAAGCGGAAACCGCATCCCGGAATCCCGCCTCAGACTGGGACGTAGTTTCCGGATGACACGTCAAGTGGAAAGCGCATCCCGGAATCTCGCCTCAAACTGGGACACACTTTCCGCTTCACCTGCCGCCTCGAAAAACCTGCGCTCTCGCCATCCCAAAACTGGGTAGAAGAAAGCCAAAACGCAATCGCAGGAGGTCAATATGACTGCAGAAGATAAGGCAAAGAACGCCGGCAAGGTCGCGCTCGTCCTGGAGGGCGGTAGTTTTCGCGGGCAGTTTACCGCGGGCGTGCTCGACGTTCTCATGGAGGCTGGCGTCGAGATTCCGGCTGTCTACGGTGTATCGGCCGGCGCCCTCAACGGCGTGAACTACAAGTCGCACCAGATCGGCCGTGCCAACCGCATCAACCTGGCTTTCTGCAACGACAGCCGCTTCATGGGCGCCGCATCGTTTGCGTCCACGGGCTCTATTGTGGGTTACGACTTTATCTTCAACGATGTCCAGGACCGCCTGGATCCCTTTGACAACGAGACGTTCGACGCGAGCCCCATCGAGATGTACGCCGTCGCGACGGACATGCTCTTTGGAACCGCCACGTACCTCCCGGTCAAAAGCGCCGTGCTCGACCTCGACGCCGTGCGTGCCTCGACCTCGCTGCCGCTGGTGACGCCGCCGGTCGAGATTGACGGGCACAAATACGTCGACGGTGGCGTAGCCGATTCGATTCCCATCGAGCATGTGCTGGAGGAGGCGGGCTTCGATCGCGCGGTCGTCATTGTCACGCAGGACCGCTCGTACGAGAAAAAGCCCTACGAGTTTATGCCTGCCGCGCGTGCGCGTTATGCCGACTACCCCTATCTGCTCGAGGGAATCGAGACGCGCCACGACCGCTACAACATACAGCGCATGCACCTGTGGAAATATGAGCGCGAGGGCCGCGCGTTGGTCGTTGCTCCGCAAAAGCCGGTCGAGGTCGGCCACGTTGAGCACGATTCGGCAAAGCTCCTCGACCTGTATATCCAGGGCCGTCAGGAGGCAAAGCGCCTGCTCGCGGAAATCCAAGAGTTCGTTGAACGCTAGCGACGGCGAACCCTCAAAAGATGACAACAGCTAAAGAGCTGGAAAATCACGGCTCGTGGATGACATGTGCAGAAACTCTGGTCGGAGCCAAAATACCTGTTGACTCGTACGGCGAGCGGGGTAATATGGACGGGTTACTTGCAGAGCCCCGTGAATCTCTGTAACAACACGTACTGTACATGGAGGAGTCTAAGTGATTTCGAAATCGACTCACTACGCCAAGCAGGGCGAGGTCCAGCGCAACTGGGTTCTCGTCGACGCCGATGGTGCTGTCCTGGGCCGTCTTGCCACCCAGATCGCAATGATCCTGCGCGGTAAGAACAAGCCCCAGTTCACGCCCAACAGCGACTGCGGCGACTTCGTTGTCGTCATCAACGCCGATAAGGTCCAGCTTACCGGTAACAAGGCCGACACGAAGACCTATTATCGCCACAGCGGCTACAACGGCGGCCTCAAGGCTGAGAGCTTCCGCCAGGCTATGGAGAAGCACCCGGAGAAGGTCATCGAGCGCGCCGTTCGCGGTATGCTGCCCAAGACCACCCTCGGCCGTGCCCAGATGACCAAGCTTAAGGTCTACGCTGGCACCGAGCATCCGCATGCTGCCCAGAACCCCACGAAGATTGAGCTGGAGGCTTAAAGATGGCTGAGAACACCGTTGTCTACCAGGGTACCGGCCGTCGTAAGAACGCCGTCGCCCGCGTCCGTCTCGTCCCCGGCACCGGCAAGGTGACCATCAACAAGCGTGACGCCGAGCAGTATTTCGGCCGTCATCAGCTCGTTGAGAACGCCCTTGCTCCCTTCAAGGTGACCGACACCGCCGGTCAGTTCGACGTTATCGCTCTGTGCGATGGCGGCGGCATCTCCGGTCAGTCCGGCGCTCTGCGCCTGGGCATCGCTCGCGCTCTTCTGAACGCTGGCGACTACCGTGCTGACCTCAAGAAGGCCGGTTTCCTTACGCGCGATGCTCGCGTGGTCGAGCGCAAGAAGTACGGCCTCAAGAAGGCCCGCCGCGCTCCCCAGTTCTCCAAGCGCTAAGGTTTTATCTCCTTTCGAGATACAATGTACAAGCGGGGCCTGCCGATTCCTCGGCGGGTCCCGCTTTTCTTTTTCGACTAGGGTGGGCGGTTGCATATCGCCTGCTAGGGAAGGAGCGATCCTATGCCCCAGAACATCTTCGGTACCGATGGCGTCCGTGGCGTCGCCAATGCCGACCTCTCGTGCGATCTCGCGTTTCGCCTGGGCCGCGCGGCGACCAAGTTCCTTGGTCCGGATATCTGCATCGGCCGTGACACGCGCCTTTCGGGCACCATGCTCGAGAGCGCTCTGACCGCCGGCATTATGGCCGAGGGCGGCCGTCCGCACTGCTGCGGCGTTATCCCCACGCCCGCCGTGGCGCTGCTCACCGTTCAGAACGAGCTCGACGGCGGCATCGTCATCTCTGCTTCGCATAATCCGCCGGAGTTCAACGGCATCAAGTTCTTTAGCCGCAAGGGTATGAAACTTCCCGATGCTGTCGAGGAAGAGATCAGCGCCTGGGTCATGTCCGAGGAAGCCATGGCTGCCGACACGCTGCCGACCGGTGCCGGCGTGGGCCACATTATCAAGATGAAGGACGCCCGCAAGGCATATGTCGACCACGCCATCGATACGCTTGATGGCCTGAGGCTCGACGGCCTAGTCGTTGCTGTCGACTGCGGCCATGGCGCTTCCTGCCAGACCACGCCCGCCGCGCTGCAGCGCCTGGGTGCCACGGTCCATGCCATCAACACCGATTATTGCGGCACGGACATCAATGTCGAGTGCGGCTCTACGCACCTCGAGCCCCTGCGCGAGCTCGTGCTGCGCACCCATGCTGATATCGGTCTGGCCCACGACGGCGACGCCGATCGCGTGCTCTTTGTGGACAGCGAGGGCAATGAGATCGACGGTGACTACATCCTGGCTATCTGCGGTTCTGACCTCGCCGCTCGCGGCAAGCTCGCCAACTCCGAGATCGTCTCGACCGTCATGTGCAACCTGGGCTTCTCCATCGCTATGAAGGAGCAGGGCTTCGAGATGGTCCAGACCGCCGTGGGCGACCGCTACGTTCTGGAGCGCATGCTCGCGGACGGCGCCGTCATCGGCGGCGAACAGTCCGGCCACATCATCTTCCTGGAGCACAATACCACCGGCGACGGCCTGGTGACGGCTCTGCAGCTGCTGGCCGTGCTCAAGCGCACCGGTCGCACCCTCACCGATCTTGCCGGCATCATGAAGAAGTACCCGCAGGTACTCGTCAACGTGCATTCCGACAACAAGGCTGGTCTGGACGATTGCCAGCCCATTTGGGACGCCGTTGCTGCTGCCGAGAAGGAGCTTGACGGCCGCGGCCGCATTCTGGTGCGCCCGAGTGGTACCGAGCCGCTGGTCCGCGTGATGGCCGAGGCCGAGACGCACGAGCTGACTCAGCGCGTTGTCGACGACATCGTCGAGGTTGTCAAGCGCGAACTTCCCTAATGGTCAAAAACGGGTGCCAAGTGGTAAACTGTTAAGGTTATTTTGGTTGATCGGTATGTCCGAGGGGGAGCATGTTCACTAAAGTCCTAAGGTCTTTTGGTATGCGTGGTCGAGTCCTTACGTTGGATGCTCCCATCTCGGGTGACGTCATTCCGCTCTCCGAGGTAAACGATCAGACGTTTGCTACCGGCCTTTTGGGCCAGGGCGTGGCGATTCAGCCCACCGGAACGCGCGTGATCGCGCCGGCTGATGCCAAGGTCGAGGCTATTTTTCCCACGGGACACGCCGTTGCGCTTAACACGGTCGATGGCTTGGATGTGCTCATCCACGTTGGTTTGGACACTGTTCAGCTCGAGGGCAAGCACTTTACCGTACATGCGCAAGTGGGTGACATCGTCCATAAGGGCGATGTACTCATTGAGTTCGATCGCGAGGCAATTGCTGCCGAGGGCTACGATGTGACGGTTCCCATCTTGGTATGCAACTCCGTTGAGTTCTCGAGCATCAAGGGCTCCGTTGGCGTGCATGTCGAAGAGATGGACCAGCTCATCGTTGCTCGCGAGCGTTAGCAAGTGCACGTGGCCATTAGTCTACAATTCAAACACGTTTACGGAGGGCGCCCTTGAAAGAGGACGCCCTCAGTGGCAAGATGGGATTTGTCCGAAGCTAAAAGGCTTTGGGTCACCGTGGACGGGCAGGGGCCTCGACGCGGCTAGACACGAGACACATACATTACGCGACCTCGCCCTGGTGGCCGCACACGTTGGTTGCGGCCGACGCGGGCCGCGGGCAAGTGCTTGTAAGGGAGCCTTGCCTCTCTTGTACGAGAAAGGACGCGTAATGAAGATCATTAAAGCTAAAGACTACGAGGATATGAGCCGCAAGGCCGCTAATATCATCTCGGCCCAGGTTATCCTCAAGCCCGACTGTGTGCTGGGTCTTGCCACCGGCTCCACCCCGATCGGTGCCTACAAGCAGCTCGCTGCTTGGTACAAGAAGGGCGACGTCGACTTTGCCGAGGTCAGCACCTACAACCTGGACGAGTATCGCGGCCTTTCGCACGACGATCCCCAGAGCTATCACTACTTCATGCGTGAGAACTTCTTCGATCACATCAACATCGACCTGAACAACACGCATGTGCCCGACGGTTCCAACCCCGACGCCGCCGCTGCCTGCTCTGAGTACGACAAGATCGTCGCCGAGGCCGGTTACCCGGATCTGCAGCTGCTCGGCATTGGCAACAACGGCCACATTGGCTTCAACGAGCCCGATGACCACTTCTCCAAGGGCACGCACTGCGTCGACCTCACCGAGAGCACCATTCAGGCCAACAGCCGCCTGTTCGACAGCATCGACGATGTTCCCCGTCAGGCCTACACCATGGGTACCCAGACCATCATGTATGCCCGCATGATCCTGGTCGTCGCCAACGGCGAGGCCAAGGCTCAGGCCGTGCATGACATGTGCTATGGTCCGGTTACGCCCGAGTGCCCGGCTTCGATCCTGCAGCTGCACACCAACTGCGTTGTCGTTGCCGACGAGGCCGCCCTTTCGCTCTGCGAGTAGCGCGAATCCTGCAGCTCGACATAGCCTTGCCTAAGGCCTCCGCTTTGCGGGGGCCTTTTTGCTATCCCATTTCGCCCACTTGACCAAAATCTTGCCGCAAGCTTGACGAATGCCGGATGCCCAACAGCTTGATTCATTCTATATCAGATTCTATGCAAAAATGCCACTAGAAGGTCGTAGACGGTAGCGGGTGCTAGGCGAGTTGAATGACATGGCTGAACCTTGTTCATCTGCGTTACACTGCCGCTTAGATGGGACAAGCTGACAAGCTCATTTACCTGCTTAAAGACCGATTAGTCGGGGGATTAATAACAATCGGCCCTTGCTGTACAAAAACTTGCCGCTTGCGTACCAAAAGACAACCTAAAACACAAGGTCGCTCTATTCATAGCGCGGCTTGTATGGTCTTGCGGCTACAGTGTCCATACGGTCGAGTTGAGGAGCGGGCATGGTAAACGATTTGAGCGGTATAGACGACCTCGAGCTGATGCCGCTGGGCGGAGGCTATATGGTGCGACGCGAACGCTTGATGAATGAGCTTATCGCCAAGGGCCGAAAGGCCGGCATCGTGGTTCTTTATGCGCCCGACGGGTTTGGGAAGACCTCGATGTTGCTGCAGTACACCCATGAGGTTAAATGCGACCCGACGCGAGGCCCCGTGCGGATTATCGAGGCCGATCGCGCCATTGGGCGCGAGGTGTTTATGCAGCTCGAGGTGGTTACCGAAGAACTCAAAGACAAACCGCACTCCCTTATCGCGATTGATAATGTGCCAAACCTCGATCAGCACGATACCGAAGACCTCATCGACAGGATTCGCGGCTTGCGCGCTATGGGGATAGGGGTCTTTATCTCCTGCCGTCCTTCAAATCGTCAGCTGATTCATGGGCTGGGCGATTCGGTTAAAATCAATGCGCAGATGCTCAAGGTGCATGCCTATGAGTATTCGGCGTGGGCATCGGCGTTTTCGATCAGCACATCGCTCGACTTTTATCAGCTCACGCAGGGCGTGCCCGAGCTCGTTTCGGCATTGCAGACAGGTCTGTATGGCCAAGGCGACGTGGCCGGCCTGCTCGAAAACGAGATTGTCAACGTATATGGTGCGGCACTTGCCGATCTGGCTTCACTCGACAATAATGCGCTGTTTTGCGTGGCGTGTCTCATGGTTTTGATGGGCGAGGGCAATATAGCAGAACTCGAGGCTTGCGGGGTGAGGCTGTCGATGGTCGACCAGTCCTACTTTGTACGCGACTACCCGATCTTTGGCTTGGACCCCGCCGAGCGGAGTTTTACGTGTCTGGGCACGGAGGATAACGGACGCTTGCGTTTGCGTAAGTTGGTGGCCGAGGTTCGCCCCGAACTTGTTCCGAGGGCGGCCCGGATTTTGCTTAAGGCGGGCCGATGCGATGCGGCGATGGGCCTGGCGGACGCCTTTTTGGACCGTGATGCGGTCCTTGAACTTGCTGGGCAGTATGGGGTCGATCTTGCTCTGACGGGGCACGGGGCCGATATCTGTCGAGCAGCGCTGGGCACGATCGATGCCGACGATCCGGCTCCAGAGCCAACGCCTGCCGAGGCGCTCGGCGTATATCTGGCAGCGGTCAGCGTGTCCAATACAAAGCTCGCTCGCTATATGGCATCGGTCATCGAGCGCGGGGGCGAACGGGCGGCCTGCGAAATAGACCCTGTTTCATGGAGGGTGGCCCAGACACTGACGGCTGTTTGCTATGGGGACAACGGGCTTGGGCTTCCTACGAATCTGGCCGTGCCAGAAATAGAGACGTCCCACACCGCACTCGACATGCTGTCCGCGCATATCGAGGTCAAGCGCTGTCTGACCGAGCGGGGAGATGACGGCGGCGTTCTACAGCAGCTCAAAACGAGCAAGGCCTACGACTGCGAGCTCGACATCGCGGGGATTGTTATACGGGCCGATAGCATGCTGGTGGAGCTCTTTGACGGGTCGTTTGCGGGAACCGACGAGCGCGACGACGAGATGACGGTGGTGCGGGAGGCGCTCGACGTACGTGGGCTTAAGGCGATGGCTATCTGGGTGCGCATGGTGTTGGCGGCACGGCGGCTCCTTTCCGGCTTGCCGGTAACCGACGATGCGGCGTTCAACGAGCTCGATCGTTTTGCCGTGCGCATGCGCGACAACCAGATTCAGCTGTTTGGCCTGTTGCTAGAAGGTTGGCAGTCGCTGGCAGAGGGACGGCCGGTTAATGCAAAGTTCCGTGCGGTCCAAGTGCTTAAACTTGCCGAGGAGTCGATTGCGTACATGCGCGATAACGCATTGCTGCTGGAGCGCGCAGCGTATCTGCGTAACACGTCGATGGTTTCGGTACGCGAGGAAGCGGAGCTACTCGATATAAGCCAGACGCAGGTTGGTGGCGCAGAAGCCTGGATGGTGGCGCTGCATTTGGCCTGTGCGGGCCGAGATAGCGACCTTGCGGCCTGGATGTCCATGAATCGTGCGGGGATTCTAGAGCCATCGTATCGGCTCTTTGCGCGCCTTGCCATGCATTGTCTGGGCGAGCCGGCGGGCAGGATACGCAAGAAGCTTCCCGTGCGCGAGCTGTCGCGGTACTCGCTGCGCGACGATTTGGAAGGGGAGGGTGAGCGCCTGTTTCAGGCCGGCGAGGTTGAAGCCGTTGATACCATCGGCCATATCGAGATTCGCATGTTTGGTGCGTTTCGCGCCGAGCGCGACGGGTTTCCCATCACGGACAAAATGTGGCGCCGCAAGAAGGCGGCGACGCTTGCCGAGCGGCTTGCGCTGGGCATGGATGCGCTCGTCGATCGCGAGACGCTGGCCATGGAGCTGTGGCCCCATGCCGAGTTCAATAGCGCCCGCAACAACCTGTACTCGACGATATCGCGCTTGCGGTCGGCTTTGGGACCGACGCCGGATGGCAAGTCGTGTGTGCTCATCCAAAATGAATGCATCGGACTCAACGGCGACTACGTCAAGACCGATGTACGGCTGTTTGACCAGATAAGCCGCGAGGTTTTGGGAAATCGCACGGGTGCGCGCGGGCCCCATTTAGTTGAGCTGTGCCTTAAGATTGAGCAGCTTTATGCCGGACCGCTGTATGTTCCCAATGGCTGTAATCCCACCTACTTTTTGCGTATGCGACGCATTATGCAGTCAAAGTACATCGATTGCATGATTAAGGGAGCAAATGCCGCTCTAGAAGAAAACGATCTGCAGTCGGCGATTTGGCTGGCGGAGTCGGGGCTTCGGCAGGAAACGGCGCGTGAGGATATGGTGCGCTGCGCCATGCGCGTCTACAGTGCGGCGGGGCGGCGGCGCGATATCGTCGAGCTGTACAGCGGGCATATGCACCATCTGAGGGAGCAGGTCAATGGTGTGCCCGAGCCCGAGACGCGGCGTCTATACGAGCGCTTGGTGGAGGGTCGGCTCAACCGCGTGCTGGTCGAGCGATAAAAAACGGGCGCCCGAAGTACTTGGGCACCCGTAAGCTTGCTATATGTTGGCTCGCCGGATCATTGGCTCTTAGACGAGCTTGATCTTCTCGATGTCCTTGCGCGAGGACTCGCGATACAGCGAGAACTTGCGGCCGATGACCTGGACGACCTCGGCGTGGCAACGCTCGGCGAGCTCTTCGGCGGCCTCGCGGGCGGAAAGGCTGGAGCCATCGAGCACGGAGCACTTAACGAGCTCGTGCTTCTCCAGATAGGCAACCGTCTGCTCGACGGTGCCCTCGTTGACATCGGACTTACCGATGATGATGGCGGGGTTGAGGTGATGGGCCATGCTGCGAAGCTGCTTGACCTGTGCTCCTGTCAGTGCCATGGGTTCTCGCTTTCTATGTATGGGGCGCCCCGCGACGGGGCCTTAATCTACGTGAGCTGTCCCACGATAGCGCAGGAACGGCGCGGTGTGGGGCGCGTTTGCCCAGTTCAAAAAGAATGCGGATGCCGAGTGAGTGGGCGGCGTGGGCTGCGAACAGGCTATGAGCTGGGCGCAGAGACCGGCTCCCATGCAATAAACGCCCAACGGACCTTGCGGACGTGGTCGAGCATATAGCGTCCCTGCGGCACGCCCTTGGAGCCCGGCTCACCGGCATGGGGGTTCTCAATCATGTGTTGAGCGATGTAGTCGCGCAGACGGTCGACCTTATCCTCGTTGCCATGCTCAAGCATGCGGGAAAAGTCCGCCACGCTCGCTTCAAGGCTGTCGAAGGTATCGCGACGAGGCGATTCAAAGTACGTAACCTGCGGCAGCGCACCCATCTGAATAAGGATGTTAAAGGCATACACAAAACCATTACTGCAGGTAACCGAGGCACCGATGGCGTTCATCAGGTGCAGATCATAGCGCGGGCTGGAGTTAGCGACCATCGTGACAGCACAACGCCGACGAGCCGTACGGTCAAGCTTGGCAAGTGCGCCTTTTAGGTTGGTCGTGGTGACAGAGCGACTGGCAAAGGCAACATCCACCGCTTTCGCGACCGGTCCAACCAAATCCCAATCATCATCCCAAGCAAGCTCAAGCGGTGTAATGCGATCTTCGAGCCCATAGTACTCAATGCCAGCATCAAGCGTGCCCAACATGGCAGGGGAAAAGTCAGCAGCAATCACGGGATGCCCAGCCTGAGCAAGCGGAATAGCAATCGACCCAGCCCCACACCCCATATCAAGCACCGACTCACCAGGCTCAAGCGCTAACAGCTTCATAAAATCCCGAGCATACGAAGCAGTCTCAAGCGGCCGAAAATGCCGAGCCCGCTTATCCCACTCAAAAGAATCATCAGCCCGCCGCCGACCAGCCTGCAAGCGCATCCATTCCTCATTCCAATCCGCAGAAAGCAGCTCAGAACGAATCAAATCATCAGCCACGGGCCATCCTCCTCACAACAAAAAAGCGACTCCTCCCAAAAGAAGAGCCGCAACCAGCATATATCAGAAAGAACCGATCCAACGCCAAACCGTCATACCAGCAAAGTAGGGCAGAAGCGAAGCGACTGCCAAAGGGATAGAACTCAACCGAGGTCCCGTTGTGCGGGAGCCCCGGGGAGGGCAAATATATAAGGTCGATCGCGAGTTCCGCACGAGCCGGAGAGCACTTAATGTGCTCTCCGTGCGAGTCAGGACTGTCCGAGCAGGCGACCTTATATATTTGCCCTCCCCGGGGCTCCTCGCCAGTCCCCCTCAGCTAGTTCTTGAGCGAGTTCAGCGGTGCCGGGAAGCGTCCGCCGCGGTGGGCAAGCACGGTGCCGGCGTTGGGGTTCACCGGCATGATGGGCGCACGGCCAAACAGGCCGCCGTACTCGACGCAGTCGCCCACGCCCTTGCCAATGGCGGGAATCACGCGGACGGCCGTGGTTTTGTTGTTGATGACGCCGATAGCCATCTCGTCGGCGATGATGCCGGCGATGGTCTCGACCGGGGTGTCACCGGGGATGGCGATCATGTCCAGGCCGACGGAACACACGCAGGTCATGGCCTCGAGCTTCTCGAGCGAAAGCGCGCCGGCCTCGACGGCGGCGATCATGCCGGCGTCCTCGGACACGGGGATAAAGGCACCCGAGAGACCGCCCACGCTGGAGCTGGCCATGACGCCGCCCTTCTTGACGGCATCGTTGAGCATGGCGAGCGCGCAGGTCGTGCCGGGGCCACCGCAGGTGCCCACGCCGATGATCTCGAGGATGCGCGCGACGGAGTCGCCGATGGCGGGCGTAGGTGCCAGCGACAGGTCGACAATGCCCTTCTCGACACCCAGGCGATGGGCGGCCTCGCGGCTCATGAGCTCGCCGGCACGGGTGATCTTAAAGGCGGTCTGCTTAATCTTCTCGGCGACCTCCATCATCGATGCGGAATCGGGCAGTGTCTCCAGGGCTGCGGCCATAACGCCGGGGCCCGAGACGCCTACGTTGATGACGGCGTCGGCCTCGCCACCGCCGTGGACGGCGCCCGCCATAAACGGGGAGTCCTCGACCATGTTGGCAAAGCAGACAAACTTGGAAGCGCCGACGGAATCCTGGTCGGCCGTGAGTTTGGCGGCATCGATGATGGTCTGGGCGGCCATGAGCACGGCGTCCATGTTGATGCCGGCACGCAGGCTGGCGACGTTGACGCTGGAGCAGACGCGGCTGGTGGTAGCGAGCGCCTGGGGGATGGACTGGATGACGCGGCGGTCGGCGTCGCCGATGCCCTTCTGGACGAGTGCGGAGAAGCCGCCCAGGTAATCGATGCCGAGCGTCTCGGCCGCGCGGTCGAGGGCGTGCGCGATGGGGGTGAGGTCCTCATCCTTGCAGCATGCGGCGATCTGCGCCACCGGGGTGACGGAAACGCGCTTGTTGACAATGGGGATACCGTACTCGCGCTCGAGGTTCTCGGCGGTCTCGACCAAGTGCTCAGCCGTGTGCGTCACGTGGTCGTAGATCTTCGTGCACATGCGGTCGAGGTTCTCGTCGCCGCAACCCATGAGCGAAACACCCATGGTGATGGTCCTGATGTCGAGGTTCTGCTCCTCAACCATGCCGCGGGTTTCCGCGATTTCTGCGGGCGTGATCGCCATCCTTGCGCTCCTATCTGCCAAAACGAGCATAGTCTTGTCTATTCTAACGTGCCGCACGTGCCAAGTGGCGCATGCGGCACGTTTTGGTGCTCGGTTGTTTCCGTTGTGTTACTGCCCAAAGACCTCTTCGGCGATGCGCGCGCTTTCGGCGGCGTCCTTGGCGTAGTAGTCCGCGCCGATCTGCTTGGCGTATTCGGGGGTGAGCACGGCGCCACCTACGATGATCTTGACACCCGGCACCTCGGCATGGAGCAGTTTGATGGTCTCCTCCATGGCGACGACCGTGGTGGTCATAAGCGCCGAAAGACCGACGAGCTTGATGTCACGCTCCCGTACGGTCTTGAGCACCTCTTGCGGGTCGACGTCGCGGCCTAGGTCAAAGACGGTATAGCCGTAGTTATCGAGCAGCATCTTGACGATGTTCTTACCGATGTCGTGGATGTCGCCCTTGACGGTGGCCACGCAGATTTTGCCCTTGTCGGCAATCTCGCCGGCGGGCATCAGGCGCTTGATGGTGTCAAAACCCACGCGCGCGGCCTCGGCCGAGGCCATAAGCTGCGGCAAGAAGAACTTGCCCTGGTCAAAGAGGACTCCGACCTCATCGAGGGCGGGGATAAAGTGATTGTTGATGAGGTCCATGGCGTCATGGTCGGCCAGCAGGCGCTCGGTCTCGACCGCGATTTCGCCCTTGCGGCCCGAGACGACCATGCGACGAATCGGGTCGTCGTTGCCGTCGGTGCCGGCGGTGCCAGCGGTGCCAGCAGCGGGCGCGGCGTCGGTCGATGCTGCCTGAGCCGCCGCCGGGTTCGCGGCGATCTTGTACGGATCGGTCCAGCCGGCGTAGCGCTCGATGTATCCGGTCGAGCCCTCGTCCTCAACGCTCAGGACGCGATAGCTGTAGACGGTATCCATAAAGCGCTTGGAGCCCGGGTTCATGATGGGGGCATCGAGGCCTGCGCCAAAAGCGGCAGCCAAAAAGACCGAGCCCAGCAGCGGGCGGGCAGGCAGGCCAAAGCTGATGTTCGACACGCCGAGTGCACATTTGACGCCCAGACGCTCCTTGCACAGGGACATGGCGCGTAGGATTTGCTCGGCCTGGCGCTGGTTGGTCGAGGCGGTCATGACCAGGCAGTCGATGAGGATGCGGTCCGGCCCGATGCCGTAACGGGCAGCCTCGGCCACGATGCGCTCGGCGATGGCATAGCGTGCCTCGGCGGTGTCGGGGATGCCGCCCTCGTCGAGCGTGAGGCCGACGACGTTGGTGCCGTAGTGGGCGACCAGCGGGAAGATCTCGTCCATGATCTGCTGCTTGCCATTGACCGAGTTGATGATGGGCTTGCCGGCGTAGCGGCGCACGGCTGCCTCGACGGCTGCGGGGTCGGTGGAGTCGATCTGCAACGGCAGCAGCGTGGAGCCCTGGAGCTGCTCGGTTGCCTGCTGGATGATCTTGACCTCGTCGATCTCGGGCAGGCCCACATTGACGTCCAGGATGTCGGCGCCCTGCTCCTGCTGGCTGATGCCCTGGCTCACGACGTAATCCAGGTCGCCGTCGCGCAGGGCCTGCTGCAGGCGCTTTTTGCCGGTGGGGTTGATGCGTTCGCCGATGACGGCGATTTTGTGGCCGTCGCAGGGAAGGTCCACGACCGTCTGAGCGCTCGTGACCGACATGCTGGGCTTGCGGTGGCGCGGGCTGGGTGTGTGGTTGTCGATGAGGGTGCGAAGTGCCGCCATGTGCGTGGGCGTGGTGCCACAGCAGCCACCCACGACGCTCACGCCGTCCTCAATCATGCCGGTGACGGCCTTGGCGTATTCGGGGGCCTGGATGTCAAAGACGGTGTTACCGTCATCGTCCACGCGGGGCAGTCCCGCATTGGCCTGCACCATAACGGGCTTGTCCGTAACGGTGAGCATACGCGCGGCGAGTCCTCGGAGCTCGGCCGGGCCCTGGCTGCAGTTGATGCCCAAAACGTCGGCGCCGATGGCGTCGAGGGTGATGGCGGCCACCTCGGGACTCGTACCCAGGAACGTGCGACCGTCTTCCTCAAAGGTCATGGTGGCAAAGACGGGCAGGTCGGAGTTCTCGCGGCAGGCGAGGACGGCCGCCTTGATCTCGGCAAGGTCGGTCATGGTCTCGATAATAAAGAGGTCCACGCCCGCGGCGACGCCCGCGCGCACCTCTTCGGCAAAGAGGTCATAGGCCTCGTCGAAGCTGAGGGTGCCCAAGGGGCGAAGCAGCGCGCCGATGGGGCCGATGTCACCGGCGACGTAGCGGGCACCGGCCGCGCGGGCGCAGGCGACAGCGGCGGCAAAGACATCTGCCACGGTGGCAGCACCGTCGAGCTTGTGGGCGTTGGCGCCAAAGGTGTTGGCGGTGATTACGTCGCAGCCGGCCTCGACATATTGACGTTGAATGTCGATAATGACCCGGGGCTCCTCAAAGTTGAGCAGCTCGGGCAGGGCGCCGGCCTTCATGCCGGCCGCCTGCAGCATGGTGCCCATGCCGCCGTCGAACAGCAGATGCCCCGTGCCCTCGATGGCGGCGCGCAGGCGATCGTCCTTAATGCGAAGGTCGTCGATCGTGCGCGTCTTGTATGCAGCGCCATTACGGCGTGCGGCATCAACGGGCGCCGCCAGCGCGGCGCCGTCCAGATCATGAGTGATAAGCGGAGTAAACATCGAGGGCTCCTAATGGCTGGAATAGCAGGTGGTGTGGGCGGCACGGAAGCGGCAGCGCTCGCGCATGCGGCAGATATTGCAGGTGGGGCGGCTCCGGGCGTCGTGGACCTCGCCGTCAAACAGACCGATCACTGCGGTCACGCTCTTGGTGGGCATGAGCAGGCTGGTAGGTGTGACGGTAAGCCCGATGAGCCGCGTAGCGTTGAGCGCAGCCACGATTGAGCGCTGGGCCGTAAGCGGGCAGTCGCCGTAGCCGGGACTAAAGCGCCAGTTGCCGGCGAGTCCGTGTGCGGCGGCTGCAGCCTTGACCTGCTGGTCCATCTGCTCGATGGCGGCTTCTACATAGGCAGAGCATGCGGCGTCGAGCACGGCTCCCTCCAGGGGCTGCTGGGCTCCCGTGGTGCGCAGACGACGCTCGGCGTCCATGCCGAGGGTGCATGCCATGAGTGCGGCAAAGCGGGCGTCTTTGAGGTGGCGATAGATATCGCGACCGCGCAGCTCAACGTTGGTGCCGACCAAGCGAATGCAAGGATCGCCCTGTTCATCGACTCCCGTGGCATCGATGGCAAATATGCGGCGCACGCCGCGGGGCTCAATGTCCAGCTCCAGACGCTCAACGACAAGCTCAATACGCTGTGACAGCTCTGGCTCAATCTGCTGGCCGCCGTAGCCCAGGTAGCGCAGCATCTCGGCACGGTCGACACGAGGGTGGTGGGCAGCGTCGATACGATAAAGCGCCGGCGACGCAAGGTCGGCCGGCACTTCAACAACGGTTATATCGGCGTGCGGTTTTTCCATTACCCCAGGCGCTCCATAATGGTCGCGGCGATTGCAGGACGGTTCATAGTGTACAGGTGCAGACCGTCGGCACCGTGCTCCTTAAGGTCGCAAAGCTGACGAGCAGCATAATCTACACCGGCCGCCTGCAGGCTCTCGGGGTCGTTCTCGTACTTGGCGAGAATCTTGATGACGGGGGAGGGCAGCGACGCACCGCACATAAAGACCATGCGGCTGATCTGCGACTTGCCCATAAACGGCATGATGCCCGCGGTAATGGGCACGGTGATGCCGGCCTTGTCGGCAAGCTCGCGAAAACGGTAAAAGCACTCGTTATCAAAAAAGAGCTGCGTCACAAAGAAGCTCGCGCCGGCGTCCTGTTTTTGCTTGAGGTGTTCGACCGAGAGGTTGAGATCCTCACAGGCAATGTGGCCCTCGGGGTAGGCTGCGGCGCCCACGCAAAAGCCGGCGTCGACGAGCTCGGGGATGAGGTCGCGGGCGTAGGCGTAGTCGGAGGCGGGCTTGTCGTCCTCGGTCGCGCCGGCAGGGAGATCGCCACGCAGGGCCAGAATGTTTTCAACGCCGGCGGTGCGATACTCGTCGATCTTGGCGGCGATGTCGGCGTGGGTGCGGCCCACGCAGGTGAGGTGTGCCACCGAGGGTGTATCGAATTCGCTCGTAATCATATGCGCGATGGGGGCGGTGGTGGCACCGTTGCCCGAGCCGCCGGCCGAGCAGGTGACCGAGACAAAGCTCGGCGAAAGCTTGCACAGATTGCCTGCCACTTCGCGAGCCGTATCGAGGGTAAGCTCGCCCTTGGGCGGGAACATCTCAAACGAAACGGGTGCGGTGCCCTGGGATGCTGCCTGCTTAAAAACCTCGTCGACGCGCATATCGTGCTCCTCTAGATACGTAATAGTGTGATGTGTTGTAAGGATTCTACAGCACCACTGTGTCACGGCGGAGTTTCACTCGCTATTTGGGGATACCAATCAAAGATGCCTTGCTATCGGCATTCCCTATAGCAGAGCGGCTAATTTTGCCACGGGCTATAAAGACTGGTATTTCGCATCAAATACCAGTCTTTATAGCCCGTGGCAAATGAGCTACCCGTAAACTGTGCGGGGAGGTCTGCAATTTATACAGTTGATTGGCTGTTAAGGGTGGCAATACCGCTGCGATGCGGTAACCTCATTGATTGGTTTCGCGACAGCAACATAACGGTAATGTCGCGGAAACACGGCGAGTCTAAGCTATGACTCGTTCGTTAGTAATCAACACCGCTTCTCACGCGGTGCCGATACGAAGGGAGTTCCGTATGGCCGAACTTACTGACCGCTTCGGGACCATGGTGTTCTCTGAGGAAGTCATGAAGGACTACCTCCCCAAGGACATTTGGAAGCGCCTTGCTGCAACCCTCGAGGGCGGTGAGCCGCTCGACCTGGATGTGGCCAACGCCGTTGCCCATGCCATGAAGGTCTGGGCCATCTCCAAGGGCGCGACGCACTACGCGCACTGGTTCCAGCCGCTTTCGGGCATTACTTCCGAGAAGCACGACAGCTTCCTGGAGCCCAACCACGACGGCACCGCCATTACCAAGTTTACGGGCAAGAACCTCATCCAGGGCGAGCCCGATGCCTCGAGCTTCCCCAACGGCGGCCTGCGTGCTACCTTCGAGGCCCGTGGCTACACCGCTTGGGACCCCACTAGCCCCGCCTTTATCAAGGACGATGTCCTGTGCATCCCCACGGCTTTCTGCTCCTACACGGGCGAGGCCCTGGACAAGAAGACCCCGCTGCTGCGTTCCATGACCGCGCTCTCGCGTGAGTCTAAGCGCGTTTTGGCGCTGTTCGGTAAGACCCCCAAGAAGGTCGTTCCTTCCGTGGGCGACGAGCAGGAGTACTTCCTGATCAAGAAGGACGCCTACCGCAAGCGCAAGGACCTGGTCATTACCGGCCGCACCCTCTTTGGTGCTGCTCCCTGCAAGGGTCAGGAGCTCGAGGAGCACTACTTTGGCGCTATCCGCCCCACCGTCTCGGCCTACATGAAGGACTTGGACGATGAGCTGTGGGCGCTCGGCATTCCCGCCAAGACCAAGCACAACGAGGTCGCTCCCTGCCAGCATGAGCTCGCACCGGTCTATGGCGAGGTCAACGAGGCCATCGACCAGAATCTGGTCATGATGGAGAAGATGAAGCTCATCGCCTCCCGCCACGACTTGGTCTGCCTGCTGCACGAGAAGCCCTTTGAGGGCATCAATGGTTCGGGCAAGCACAACAACTGGTCGCTTGGCACCGAGTCCGAGAATCTGCTCGATCCGGGCGACACTCCGCTCGACAACCTGCAGTTCATCGTCTTCCTCACCGCGGTGATCGAGGCCGTCGATAACTATCAGGAGCTCCTGCGTGCCTCCGTTGCCTCGGCCGGTAACGACCATCGTCTGGGCGCCAACGAGGCTCCTCCGGCGATTATGTCCATCTTCCTGGGCGACCAGCTTACCGAGGTCGTCGAGAAGATCATCGATGGCAAGGCTTCCGTCCATGCCACGCGCGGCGTGCTCGACTTGGGCGCCGATACTCTGCCCAAGCTGATGCAGGACAACACCGACCGCAACCGCACCTCCCCGTTCGCCTTCACCGGCAACAAGTTCGAGTTCCGTGCCTGCGGCTCCGAGCAGAACGTCTCCGACTCCAACCTGGTGCTCGATGCCGCCGTGGCCAAGTCGCTCAAGTCCTTCGCCGACGCGCTTGAGGGTACGCCCGAGGATGAGTTCCAGGATGCCGCGCTCGAGTACTGCAAGAAGGTGTTGACCGATCACCAGCGCATCCTGTTCTCCGGCGACGGTTACTCCGACGAGTGGCCCATTGAGGCCGAGAAGCGCGGCCTTGCCAACAACAAGACCACGGCCGATGCCCTGCCCGCCTTTGTTTCCGATAAGGCTATCGCGCTCTTCGAGGAGACGGGTGTCCTGACCAAGGCCGAGGCTCAGTGCCGCTACGACTGCAAGCTCGAGAAGTACAACAAGCTCATGAACATCGAGGCTACCACGATGGTTCGCGAGGCGCGTCGTACCTATCGCCCGGTCATTACCGCCTATGCCACCAAGGTCGCTAAGGGCCTTGAGACTATTCGTGCCGCCGGTGCCGAGGCCGCCATGCAGTGCGAGCAGAACACGCTCAACAAGCTCTGCAACGGTATCACCACCATCAACGACTCCATCAAGGCGCTCGACGCCGTGCATCAGAAGGCCGAGGGCCTCGATGGTCAGGAGCAGGCCAACGTGTATGCACATGAGGTCGTTCCCGCTATGGATACGCTGCGCGCCGCCGTGGATGCCATGGAGGAGATCGTGGCCGCCGACTACTGGCCGGTCCCGACCTATGACGACATCCTGTTCTACGTGTAGAGCGTAACTGACATATCGTCACGGTATTGAGCCGGGGTCCGCATCATGCGGGCCCCGGTTTTTGTTTGCGAAGGGCGCTTTGAAGCCCGTTTTGCACCTGATTCGCCCACGCAATAAGGGGGCGTGGACAAAAAACGTCAAATATGAGTACTGTCACAAGTCCTGTAGCATTATTTTTTTGCAAAATATGCAGTGTTACACAACATATGTTCAAGTACTTAGCTGATAAACGCCTGCAATTCTTTCGCTGTAGGACCCCTGGCGTCTAAATCGCCTTCTGATGGCATGAAATCGCTGTTACTAAAATGGTAACAGTACTCATATTTGCTATTTTTTGCCCACTGGCTTTGCGATGATGCCGTGATCCGCACCCTGCCGGGTTCGAATCACGGCACATGGGTAGCAAAAAGCCCGCCACCGCGAGGGCAACGGGCTTCTCAGTTTAAATGGTGCTCCCAGCGGGATGTCCGCGTGCGGCTGACGCCGCCCGCTTTCGCCGCGTCGCTTCGCTCCTTGCGTGCTGCGCTGGAAAACGCTCACGCGTTTCCTCAGCTCCGCACCCTGTCGGGTTCGAATCCCGGCACATCGGTAGCAAAAAGCCCGTCGCCGCGAGGGCAACGGGCTTCTCGATTTAAATGGTGCGCCGCCTGCGGGGCGGGCTGCGGCGCGTACTGGGCGGGCGCCTGCTGATAGCCCTGCGGTGCCGCCGGGGCTTGCTGGTAGGCCTGCTGCGCGTTCCACTGCTGGGGCGCCGCCTGCGGGGCGGGCTGCGGCGCGTACTGCTGCTGGTATCCCTGCGGTGCCGCCGGGGCTTGCTTCTGGCTCATGAGCTCGATCTCGTCCACGATCACCTCAAGCTTGGATCGGCGCTGGCCGTCCTTGTCCCAGCTCGAATAGCGCAGCTTGCCCTCGATGGCCACCTTCATGCCCTTGTGCAGGATGCGGCCCATGCTCTCAGCGCGGTTGCCGAACATCGTGCAGTCCACGAAGTTCGGGTAGTCCTCCCACTCGCCGGTTTGCTGGTTGCGGCGGCGGTCGTTGACGGCCACGCCAAAGCCCAGAACCTGCATGCCGCCCTGGGTAGCCCGCAGCTCGGGGTCGCGGGTCAAGTTCCCGCTGATGTTCACTCGGTTGATCGACATTTAGTAACTCCCTTCGCCGGTCCCATTCGACCAGGTGCGCTTTATGTCCTCGTCGACGGTTCGGATCTTGAGCTTGTACACGTTTATCGCCTCTTGGCTCGCCTTGTAGAGCGCTTCGGCGCAGTCCCTGCGCTGCTTCAGCTCGGCTATGTCCTCACGGCCTCGGCAGAGGTCGCTTATCACCGTCACTGGCGTTCCCCTGGATCGCTCCTCAAGAATCGCGATGCGCAGCGCCTTGCGGTACTCGGCCTCGTTCTCGGCGTACTGGCTTCCGCTGTTGCGCAGCGCCTGAAGCTCGTCCATGAGCCTGTCGAAGAGCTGCATGCGCTCGGCGTAGAGGTCTTGCATGGCCTACACGACCTGCCATGCGGGAGACGGGCAGCACCCGGGGTTCGCCTTGAACTGCTCGTACTGCTGGCGGCTCTCGAACTGGTAGGAGGTGCCGCAGCTCTTGCACTTGGCGATGAACTGGCCGAACTCGGGCGGCTCCTTCTCGGCGGGCTTGCCGTCACCCATGAGGGTGTCGGGGTCACTCGTGCCGTCGATGTCGAAAGCTCCGCAGAGCGCGTACTTGCGGGCATAGCTCGATGCGCTGCCCGTCACCTGCGCCTCGTTCATGCCCTTCTGGCTCAAAGGCTCGCGGGCGTACGCATCAATCTCCAAAGGCTCGCCGTGGCCGTCCTCGAAGAACAGGCGGCACGTGGCCTTGACGTAGTAGCGCTCGCCGATCTGCTCGATCGAGTCGTTGAGCGTGAAGGCGATTCCCGCCGCCTTGCACGGCTCCTTGAGAGCCGCAACGATGTCCTCCATGCTGCGGTAGTAGAAGTTGCCGTGGGCGTTGTAGCGTGCCTTGGGCACCACCACGGATCGCTGCACCTGGGCCACGGCCTCGGCCAGCGTCATGTGCTTGTCTTCTGCCATCGTCTACTCCATCCTTGCTGCCACCTGGGCTGGCGTGCCCCGGCGGATGCTTCCGGTGATTCCCTGCGCCTTGAGCAGGGATGCGAGCGCCTGCATCTGCGATCGCGTGGCGCTCGGCACCTCGACCGTCCACGCCTCCAAAGGCTCCGCGACCGGTGCTGGCATGGGTGCCGGCATTGGTGCGGGCATTGGCACTGGCGCGGGCATCGGCTCAGGCTCGGGCGCTGCGATCGGCTCTGGCTCAGGCTCTGGTTCAGGTTCAGGCTCTGGCTCAGGCTCGGGTGCCATGGCCGCCTTCAGCTCGGCGATTCGCTGGTCTTCCTCGTCGGCCAGACGCGCCGCGTTCAAGGCGGCTCCGAGGTCGAGCGTGCGGAAGAACTCGCGCTCCGCGTCGGCGTAGTGCGGCATCGCCTCCTGCTGGGCCTTGAGCGTTTCCCAGTCTCTGGCCACGTCGGACACCTTGGCCTCAAGCGCCTGCTGCGCCTTGATCTCGCCGAAGGTCTTGTTGAGCCACTGCGGCTCATGCAGGCGCTCGTAGGGGACGACCGGCGCGAGCAGCCCCGCGAACTCCTCGTAGTGCTGCTGTAGGCGCGAGTAGAGCGCGTCCTTGCGCGTCTGCTCGGCCTCGTCAAGCTGCGCCTTGATGGCATCGGTTGACTCGTCGATGATGGCCGTGATCTGCTTGCAGCGCCTCTCGAATGCGTCGAGCGGCTTGTTGTACTCGCGCTTCACGGCCTTGCGGCGCTCGTCGATCTCCTTCTTGATGCCGTTGAGGTAGCTGCGGTCGTGCTTGGCCTCCTTGACGGCCTGGGCGCTCGCGAGGTCGTAGGTGGCGCCCTCGTACTCGGCCACGACCTTCTTCACGTGGGCCTCCAACGCGTCCATGTTCGAAGCGATAGTGGCCTCGGTGTAGGTGACCTCAAGCGTGGTGGCCTCGGCCTCGATGACCTCTGCCTCGACCTGCTGCGGTTCGGTTTCCTTAGCCATAGATCTCGCCCGTCTCGTCGTCGAAGTCCATGGCCTGCTGCTGCTCAGCCACGGTGAGCAAAACCGTCTTGCCGCTCTGCTTGATGATGCGGAAGGCGTCGGCGTTGTCGGTCAGGATCTCGAATTGCAGGGTCGCAACGCTGCCCTTCACGGTTGCCTGCTTGAACTGCGCCTGGATGGTGGCTTCGTTGATCATGTCGTTACCTCCTATTTGATGCCGAGGACGGCGGCAAGGAACGCGCGACCGAACTCGCGCTCTTCCTCGCTGACGGGCTTGATCTTGTCGGCGATGAACTCGCGGCTCTTGGCGACGCACTTCTCGTCGATTCTGGAAAGCCCGGCCTCGCAAAGCGCGATCATCACGTGGTAGGCGTTTGCCGCCGTCTCGCCGTCGTTGTTGTCAGGATGCGTGGCGTCGAACATGAGGTTGTTCGCGATGCAGGCGGCGTGGTCGAGCACTGCTTTGTGGAACTTGGTCCCGTGGAAGTCCTCAAAGCCGTTCTCTTCGAAGTATTTGGCGTTCATTTCTTCTCCTTCACGTACTCCTCGACGAAGTACTCGATGTGGATGTCTATGCGCGGCTGTGTGCCGTATGGGCTTCTTGGCCGCTTGGTGACGGCTCCCGTATCGACCTGCGAATCGTCCTTGAAGGCGATCCCGTTGAGCGCGTCGCAGGCGAGCTTGCCCAGGTTGTCCCAGTCGGGCTTGCCGAGGTCGGCGCGGCCCTCCCAGTACTTCGGGTTGCTCTTCGCGAGCGGCCTGGTGGTCGAGATCCGCATCACAACCGGGCCGTCGTGGTTGGCGAAGGTCTCGCCGTATGCCGCGCGGAACGCATCCTTGATGGCCTTCTCGGCCTTGAGCGTCTTGGTCGGCGTGTAGGTTCGGTGGTTGCGGTAGTCGGTCATGGGGCGCTGCTTTCCGACAAGCTGGGCGGGGTGCATGGTGATGTGCGCCGTGGCCGCAAGGGTGCGCTTCCAGCTCATTCGCTGAACCCATCGCTCTGGCTGCGGTGCTTGTTGAAGGCTCCGCGCAGCTCCGGGTATCGCGCCTCCATGATTCGGGCAAGGGCGGGGGCTATGCCGTTCTTGCAGCCGACGTGCAGCTCGTTGCGCACCATGTTCACCAGGTAGTTGATCGACACGTAGCCCTTCTCCTTGAGGCGGCGGGCGTTGGAAAGCATGAACTGCCACGCCTCGGGGTTGGCCTCGATCCACTTCTTGGCCTCGGCAACGTCCTGCTCGCCAGCCATGCCCAGGCCGAAGATCTCAAGCTGGTTGCTCTGGGGCTTGGGGCGGTATATCTCGTCGTTACGCATTGAGCACCGCCATGCTGCCCACGGCTCGCTGGGCGTCGGCAACGGCCTGGTCCATCGTGGGGATAACCCAGAGCCAGAGCACGGCGAGGAAGATCATGAGGGCCGCGAGGAAGCCGACCATGACGCCCGCCTTGAACTGCGAGCGCTCAAGCTGCTCCTGCGCCGTCGGGCGCTTGCCCTCGAATGGTATGATGGACGCAGCCTCTTTCGAGGCGGCTACGTAGCGGGTGCCCGAAGTGTGGTAGCGGGGGGCGCTCGCTTTCTTTTTTGTCTGCATTTCCGTTCTCCTTTCGGTGTTTTCGCAGGTCATTGCTAGGGCGCTTTTTAGGGCCTCTTTTTTGCCGCCTTTTTCGCCCTGCTCTTCTGGCTGTAGTAGCGCTGGCGTTGCCTGTCATTCCTCTTCTCCCTGATCGCCTCCTCCTTCATCGCGTTGGCCTGTTCGGCGAGGTCTGCCATGTGAAGCTCCTTCGTGCACTCGATGCACCAGCCGTTGACCCTGTTGAGCGGTCGGAACGTCCATTGGCCGCAGCGGGGGCACTGCCTGCGCTTGCGGAGTGAGAGTCCGCACTTCCGCGCCATATGCTTCACTGAGTCGATGGAGCGCCCCAGGTCCTTGGCTACCTGCTTGGCGCCGTCTCCGGCGTGCCCTTCGAGGTATCTGAGTTCACGTGTAGACCACTGCTTCACGCCTTCGCTTCTCCCTTCTGCTGGCGTTCCCACTCGCGGTATGCCTGACGGATCGTCGAGCACATGCCGTCAAAGGCAACTTCGCGGGCGGTCTTGGGCTTCCCTTCCTTCTGTTTGGCCTCTTCGGCTGACATTTAGACTGCCACGCCTTTTGACGTGCGCTCCTCGACTAACCCGGCGAGGTAGTCAACAGAGCATCCGTAGAGCTTTGCCAAGTTGATTGCGTCTGGAACCAGTAGCGGTGAACTCTCGCCACGCTCCCACTTGCCGATAACGTATTCGGAGCGGTGGATCTTTTCACCGACTTCTTCTCTGGTCAGGCCTGCCCGCTTACGCTCGGACACAAGATTGTTGAGCATTGTTTCCTCCTTTGCACTAGTTTCTTGTGCCTGAATGGCACTATATACAAGATTCTTGTATCTGTAAACCCTAAAAGTTTGCTATTCGTACAAGTTTCTTGTATGCTTCAACTATCCTAAGTTAGGGGTGAGATATGAGCCTTAAAGACCTACGGCAGCGTTCAGGGCTGACCCAGAAAGAAGCTGCTAGCGTGTTCGGCCTTAAATACCGCACGTACCAAAACTACGAGCTTGGAAATACAAGTCCTGATATGGATACTGCGGCAGAGTTCGCCCGGTATTTCAAATGCACAATTGGTGAACTGTTCGATCTCGAAGAGGGCGATGGCGAACAGATGGGAAGCGCCGAGCGCGAATTACTAACGCTCTTTAACGCCATGAATAAAGAGGGCCGCAAGGCATTACTTGCGGCAGCAAACGGAATCGCCGAGGCTTTCCCGGCGACAAGGAAGGAGTAGCCGTGGCATTGAAAGATATGATGAAGGACATGGCAAATGCAGCTGTGTCGCAGGCGCAGAGCGCTGTACAAGATGCAATCGACCGTGACCAGCAAACCATAAATGGTCAAGGCACTAGTGGCGTTGTGCAGGGTGTGATGGGGCACTACTCTGAGCTTTCAGCCGAATCCGCTCAGCAGCAATATGGCATGTATCTCATGCGTGGAGAGTCGTTCACGCGCTGCTTTGCGCTCGTGCGTGACAAGATGCTGTTCACGGACCGCAGAATCGTATTCATCGACCACCAGGGCATGACTGGTGCCAAGGCGGCGGTCGTGTCCATCGACCTCCAAAGCATCGTCGGGGTGCGCCTTGAGACGGCCGGTATGGGCTTCGACCACGCCGAGCTGTCGTTCGCGTACATCACAAGCCCGTACTACAAGGTCCAAGGCGTGCAGACGGAGACCAAGACGCTTGAGTTCCCGAAGGGCTTCGACGTCCAGGGTCTCTACTCGCTGCTCTCGGAGCTCGCATACGAGAACGTGCGCCGCATCAACGCATAGAAAAGAAGAAGCCCCACGGGGTCATAGCGCTGCAACGCTGCCCGCGAGGCTTTCCTAAAGAACCTCTGAAAGGAGGCCGTTTCCAATTATGCCAAAAACTGCGGTGATATACGCCCGCTTTTCATGCAACAAGCAGCGCGAGGCCTCTATCGACGACCAGCTGCGCATCTGCCGCCAGTGGTGCCAGCGCGAGAGGTACGCCATCGTGGCGGAATACTGCGACTATGCCATAAGCGGGCGCACCGACGACCGCCCCGAGTTCCAGCGCATGGTAGCCAACGCGGGTGAGAGCGACATAGTGCTTGTGTACATGATGGATCGCTTCAGCCGTGGGGAGTACGACGCGCCCATATACAAGCGCGAGCTTGCCCAGCACGGCGTGAAGCTCGTCTCGGCGCTTGAACAGATACCAGATTCGCCCGAGGGCATCATTTACGAGAAGCTGCTTGAGGGCCTTGCGGCATGCGAGTCGAAGAAGACCGCGATCCGCACGAGGCGCGGCATGGAGGGCAACGCGCTCAAGTGCAAGACCAACGGCGTGCGCGTGTTCGGCTACGCCAGCAACGAGGCCGACGAGTACGTGATCGACGAGGACGAGGCCGCTTTCGTGCGCGAGGCGTTCAAGCGGCGCATAGCAAAGGAGACCACCAACTCGATAGCTCGCGACTTCGCGGCACGCGGGGTCAAGACCTCGCAGGGAAACCCGTGCGGCTACTCGATGGTCGAGCGGATGGTGAAGAACCGGAAGTACACGGGGCGCTACGAGTGGGGCGGCGTTGTCAAAGAGGGCGGCATGCCCGCGATCATCGACGAGGTGACGTTCATGGAGGCACAGGGCATACGCGCGGCCAAGGAGCGCAGCGCGGAGAGCTGGGGCGACTTCGCCCTTTCTGGCAAGGCGATCTGCGCGGGCTGCGGGCGCAACCTGCAAGGCGTGAGCGGGCGCGGGCGCGGCAACCGCAAGTACGAGTACTACCGCTGCCACGACGGATGCGTTAAGCCCGTCAGGCGCGAGGAGCTTGAGGGCGAGATCGTCAAGGCGCTGCGGGCTCTTCTGCAAGACCGCGAGGAGGCCTTGAGGATAGCCCGCATGGTGGCGGAAAGCTCGGACGGGGCAGAGGTGGCGGCGAGGCGCAAGCAGGCCGCCCAATCGCTCTCGGCCGCCGAGCGCGGCCTGAAGAACATCCTGAACGCCATCGAACAGGGCATAATCGCCCCGGGCGCGAAGGAGCGCATAGCGGAGCTTGAGCATCAGCGCGACCGCGCCAAGCTCGACCTTGAGGCGATCAGGGACGATCAGATAGACCCCGAGCGGCTGGCCGACTTCCTGCAATGCGGCTCCGCCCTGGACGACGCGACTCTATTGAAGGCGTTCGTATACCAGGCGAGCGTGAGCGACGAAGAGTGCATAGTGACGCTGAACTACGACGTGGAAAACAACGAACCCGCCAGACTTGACATCCAGCGGGTTCGTACAAAATGCAAATGGTGCCCCCAGCGGGATTCGAACCCGCGATATCCACCTTGAAAGGGTGGCGTCCTTGGCCGCTAGACGATGGGGACAGCGGGAAAGAGTATAGCAGACTTTTTTATCTGTTCACATATCGTTGGCAAACTGGAAAACCACCACACAGGAGCTGACTCTCTATCCCAATCTTCAAACATCTCAACCTGTAACATCTGGGCTGATAAATCGGCTCTATCTGTTATAGATCGAGACAGACGGCGGGCGTCGGGACGAACATCTCAATCTGTAACAGTAAGACGACTTTTAACGGTCTAGATGTTACAGATTGAGACAAACTACCGTGGCGGGTCAAAACCACCACAAAGGGGCCTGTCCCCTTTGTGGTGGCGGGGCGTTAGGGGAGGAGCTTCATCGCGGCGTCGTGGGCGGCGTGCTCGTAGGTGTCGTCGAGGGGCTTGAGCGGCAGCAGAGCGTTGGTCTGTGCATCGCCACGGTGCTCGAGGGCGTGGGCGATGAGCCAGTCGGCGAGCTCGGGGTTCTTGGGCAGTGCCGGCCCGTGCAGGTACGTGCCGATGACGCCCTTGTAGATGAGGCCCTCAAAGCCATCGTCGCCGTTGTTGCCGGTACCCGTGACGACGGACGTTCCGAGCGGCGTGGCCTCAGCATCGAGCAGGGTGCGGCCGCCGTGGTTCTCGAATCCCACAAAGGGCTCGGGTGCCAGGTCGGTTTTGACGGCGACGTTGCCGATCAGGCGGTTGGAGCCGCGCACGGTTTCGGCGGCAACGACGCCCAGACCCTCAATGCGTTTGTCGCCCATGTAGTACGAACGGCCGAGCAGCTGATAGCTGCCGCAGATTGCGAGCAGCGAGCCGCCATCCTCAACATAGGCCGCGACCTTGTCTTTTTGAGCGAGCAATTCATGTGCCACAGCCAACTGGTCGCGGTCGGAGCCACCGCCCATCATGACGATATCGGCGTCGGTGAGATCGAGCGACTCACCCATACGGACCTCGTCCACGCGCACGGGGATGCCGCGCCAGGCGCAGCGGCGCTCGAGGGCAATGACGTTGCCGCCGTCGCCATAGAGGTTGAGGGCATCGGGATACAGGTAGACGATGCGCAGGGGGCGCGAGAGCTCGACCGGCGCAATATCGGTGGGGACAGCGCTGCCATCGGCGCGCGTTGCGGCGTGGGAGGGAACCGAGCTCGCATCGGTGCCCTTAAGCTCATCGAGTTCCTTGACCAGCGGCGGGAAGGCCGTGTAGTTGGCGACGGCGTAGAAGGTGTCATCGGCGATCTCGTCTGCCACGGCGCCGATCGCCTGCTCGATATTCGAGATGATGGCGGCGTCGATGCCGGCGTACTTCAGACGTACCTGCATATCGTGTGCACGCGTGCCGCCGGCAAAGGCGACAAGCCCTGGGGTATCGGCGATGCGCTCGAAGTCGACGTCGTAGATCCACGAGACATCGTGGCCGTCGGCGTCGTTGTCGTTCAGGAAGAAGGCACAGAGTCTGCCGCCCGCCGTCTTAATGGACTGGATCTGTCGATCGAAGCCCACGGGATTCTTGGCCAGGTTTGCCTCGACGGTACGGCCGGCGATCTCCCAGCGGCCCATGCGTCCGCCGGCGGGGACGTAGGCATCGAGCGTGGGCTGTAGGTGAGCTGCGTCCACGCCCAGCTCGCGCGCCGCAAAGAAGGCGGCGGCAACGTTGTAGACCATGTACAGGCCGTTGTAGCGCGTGACGATGTGCGTTGCAGGTGCGTCGGTATCGGGTCCAAAGTTCAGGTCAAAGCCGTAGCCACTGCAGGTGAGCTCAACGCCTGTCACGCGACGGACCAGCGCGGGACGACCCCAACCGCACGAAGGACAATGATAGGCGCCGAGTTGGCCGTACTGCACATAGTCGTACTCCAGCGGCGCGTTGCACTGCGAGCAAAAACGCGAGTCGCTAATGCGATCGGACTCGGTGCCCGTGGCGCCGTCGATGCCAAAGGCGATGCTCGTGTTGGGGACGCGTGCGGCGATCGAGGCGCACAGCGGATCGTCGGCGTTATAGATGAGCGTCGTTGCCGGCGAAAGCTCCAGCGCGTGGGCGATGACGTCCTGGGTGTGGTCGATCTCGCCGTAGCGGTCCAGCTGGTCGCGGAACAGGTTGAGCAGCACAAAGTAGGTCGGCTTGAGCTTGGGCAGGACGCGCACCGTGTAGAGCTCGTCGCACTCAAAGACGCCTACGCGCTTGCTGCTGGCGGTTCGCTTAAGATTGCTGCGGGCTTCGAGCAGGGCACCTACCACGCCCGGCTCCATGTTGTTTCCGGCACGGTTGCATACCACGGTGGCGCCGCTGGCGGCAACGGCGTCGGCAATGAGATTGGAGGTGGTGGTCTTGCCGTTGGTGCCGGTGATCACCACGCTGCGGTCGACAAGGCCCGCGAGGTCGCTTAGCAGCTCGGGGTCGATCTTCATGGCGATACGGCCGGGGAGTACGCCACCCTGGCGCTTAAGGACGGAGCGCAGTCCCCAGCGGGCGATATCGCTCGAGGTGCAGGCAAGAGATGAGCGGAGGTTCATGAAACCGTTCCTAACGTAAACGACATGGTCGGGTCGAGTGCGTCACTAAAAACCGTAGCGGCGCGCAAAATCCTGGGCAAGCTGCGACACGTCTTCGCAGGCATTGGCCCAGGGGGCAAAGTCGGGGGTATCCGAGATGATGCCGTCGGCTTCCCAAACCGCCTGGTGCGAGAGATCCCAGGGGTCGCGCGGCTCGGGTCGGCAGGGAAGGTACGGCGTCTGGTACATGGGGTTCAGCAAGAAGAACGCGCCGCCCTCGCAGCGGTTGGCAAACTCACGCAGCGCGCGTGTCGCCGGACGCATCTTGTTCGTTTTGAACAATAGGATTGTGCGGGCGAGCAGATACCAAGGAGAGTTCTCAAGCGCGTCAGCCCCGATCTCTTCCTCGAGCTGGTGGGCCAGGGCAAAAAAGCCGTCCTGGTCTTCCAGACGAGCGAGGGCGAGCAACACGGTGCCTGCGGCTCGGGTGGGGTAGCCTTCCGCCTTAAGGACGCGGCGGGCGTAGTTGGCGGCAGCACGGTAGCGGGCGCTCGCCATGCACAGCTGCGAGATGGCCTCGAGCGTGTGGAGCCACCCGATAAGTGCCGGCTCGTTCACGGTGAGATCTGCCGCTGTCACGCCGTCCGTCAAAACTTTGTTGGCCCAGTAGTGTGGGGCCTCCATATCGAACCCGGGCACACTTTGCTGCAGGTAATCGGTCGTGGTTGCCTCGAGCTTCATCAGGTCGCCCAGGCAGGCGTCAACGGGCGTGTCGGCCAGGATGATGGCGAGCAGCTGCGCGTCGACGGCCAGTGCATCGACGCGGACGATCTTGAGCAGCTCATCGCGCATATCGTCGAACAGGCGGTTGCGCGTCTGTTCAAACTCCTCATCGCTGCCCATGTCCTCGATGCGATGGAGCTCGTCGAGCAGGTGGCGATGAACACCGGCATAGGACAGCAGCGCCTGGGCATGCTCGGTCTGCGCATACTTGTGAGGGTTGACGCTTACGTCGTTATGGACAAGCTCGCGTGCTGCATCGGTGAGCTCGGGGTGCGACGCCAGATAGGTGCGCTCCAGGTAGGCGGGGATGTAGACGCTCGGATCCATTAGAGGTCTCCCCCCTTAAACGGCAAACCCTGCTCGGCCGCCCGCAGGATGCGCTCATCGATTTGGGAACGCACGATATCGTTGGTGGCGACCCAGGCGGCAAAGCTGGCGTTGTCGGGAGCGCCCAGGCCCTCCTGCAGTACCGGCGTCGCCTCGGACAGCGCAAGGACAAGCTCGTCGGTGGAGCCCATGCCCACGTTGACGCGGGCATAGACGCCATCGGGAAACTCGGTTTGGAAGTAGAGTGCCTCGGCTGCGTGCGGACACGAGCGCGCAAGGATGCGCAAGTAGTGCTCGGCGCCCTCGTAGTCCAGCTCGCGCCAGGCTGCGCTCATCAGTGCGATGAGCGTCCACGGGTCCAAGTCGCGCTCCGCATCTTTGGGGCGGCGGCGCAGCGGGGTATTCGCGAGGTACGGCACGGAGTGAGCGGAGCGAAAGCGCTTGAGCTCCTCGGCGGGGTATTCGAGCTTTGCCATGGCGAGCATCGCGGTGTGGCGGACGCCGGCCGGATCGTTGGGGGCAAAGTCGAGGCTGCGGTTTGCGGCTTCGAGCGACATGCGATAGCGGCCGCTAATGAGGGCGCGTGACGCAAGGGCGGCAAGCCAGCGCAGATAGGGGCGGCGCGTAAGGTCGCCTGCGGCCTCGCGCTCGTAGGGGTCCTGCGCCGAGGCGATCTTGAGCGCCAAATCGTGCTCCACTTCGTCACACTTGGACACCAGATACTGTACGTACTCCTCGTTGGAGTTGGCGGTGAGGGCGGTCAGCATTCGCTGGGCGTCCCAGTTGGTGGGGTCGAGCGCGGCTGCCTCGCGAAGCATGTTCTCGGCAGTGGCCTCTTCTTGCTCTGCCTGGGTATCGTCAGGGATAAAGGGAATGCGGTAGTCAACGGCCTCGACCACCTTGGCAATCAGATGCCCGGCGCGGTCGCGGTCGTGCACGATGAGCGGTGCGGGGTTGCGGGTGAATTGCTCCATCAGACGCTCTACGGCGGCACCGTCGGTGAGCGGGATATTGTCGCGGCGCAAGGCCTCAAGAACGAGGCGATGGCAATCCTCTTGAATGGGATCGAATGCCATGGGGCCTCCTTTGCTGCGGTTAGGGTTCAGATGTTTCTATATAAGGTTCTAGTTTACCCGCATGTGGCACACCGAGGGTGCCGCACTTGGACTTGCACCTTTGCACCACGAAGTCGGATGTCGCACAAATGTCGGCACCATGGACGGCCGAGTGGTATCACGGTGCCGCAAACGGTCGATTTTTGGCGGCGAACGGTGCATATTTTGGAGGGGCACAGTCCTGCCCGGGATATGTAGTCAACCTTGATAAAACGTTTGCCCAGCTTGGGAGTATGAATGCCGCACAAGGGTCTTCAGGGATAGAAAAAACGTTTCATCATTGGCGGCTTTAGGTGAATAACTGACCAACCAGAACGGTAAAATAGTGTTTGTCTGAGCGTTGAGACGTTTAGACATCGCGCATTGTCATCGCCGGCAACGCGCAAACCGGTCCTAACGGAGCCAATTGGGTGCTCCGTTATATACGCAAGTCTAAGAGGGGCTTGTTTAGGAGGCACAGTATGGGACGTTTTACCAATCCTCGCGATCTGTACTTTGGTGAGGGCGCTCGCCACGAGGTAAAGAACCTCAAGGGCAAGAAGGCCATCATCGTTTCTGGCGGCAGCTCTATGCGCCGCGGCGGGTTCCTGCAGGACGTTGAGGCCGACCTCAAAGAGGGCGGCTTCGAGGTCAAGCTGTTCGAGGGCGTCGAGTCCGATCCCTCCATCGAGACCGTCATGAAGGGCGCAGCCGCTATGCGCGACTTCGAGCCCGACTGGATCGTTGCTATCGGTGGCGGTTCGCCCATCGATGCCGCTAAGGCCATGTGGGTCTTCTACGAGTATCCCGAGGAGTCCTTCGACAACATTATCCAGCCGTTCAGCTTCCCCGAGCTGCGTCAGAAGGCTCACTTCTGCGCCATTTCCTCTACCTCCGGCACCGCTACCGAGGTCACTGCCTTCTCCGTCATCACCGACTACGCCAAGGGCATCAAGTACCCGCTGGCCGACTTCAACATCACCCCTGATGTCGCCATCGTCGACCCCGAGCTCACCTACACCATGCCCGCCAAGCTGTGCGCTCATACCGGCATGGACGCTCTGACCCACTGCATGGAGGCCTACGTTTCCACCTGCGCCTCTATGTTCACCGACGCCAACGCTCTGCACGGCATCCGCGAGATCGTCGAGTGGCTGCCCAAGTCCTATGCTGGCGACCATGAGGCCCGTCAGCACATGCACGAGGCTCAGTGCATCGCCGGTATCGCCTTCTCCTCGGGCCTGCTCGGCATCGT
>CATZIU010000002.1:0-132632 GCA_958420165.1 uncultured Collinsella sp.
GCGCGGCAAGGAGATATATTGCCAGACCGGAGGGGCCCCGGGGGCGGGAATCTGGGACTCCACGGTTCCTACACAAATGAGGATGGGACCCTCTCTGTGAGAGCCTAGAAAGAACAGGGCCGCGGCCCCCTATTAGAGCGGCCTTTCGGTTTTCCAACGGTTAAGCTTCGGCCGCATTAATAGCTGTATACCCATTAGAAATGGGACATAGCAGCGTTAACGAGTTCAAAAACGATTAGTCCAATAAGAGCCGCTGCGGCAAACTTGATGGCATTCGCAAGCTGTGGATGCTCATAAGCCCAGCCCGTCCTCGTCTCTTCGCTGTCCGCCTTCTTTCCGTCCAAGAAGTCGGATATCTCTTGATACGTCACCAAATCATTCTTCTTCTTGATATGTTCCGCTGCAAGCGCGCAGCACATTGCGCCAGCACCAAAGACGCCTGCCAACACCATCGTCGGAACGCACTGGACCATCCCCCACCCGTGGTTTTGTTGCCACATGAGCCAGGCCATAGAGACGGTAAACGCAAGAAGCCCAGCCAACATCCCCGCACCCAAGCGATAGAGCGTGCCCCTATCGCGTTCAACCCTTTCTCTAATTATTGAAATGTCGCCTTTAACAAGCTCGTCAATCGTTACATCCAGTTGTTCAGACAGCAGTAGGAGACTCTGGATGTCGGGGTACGTTTTACCGCGCTCCCAATTACTGATGGTCTGACGTGTTACAAAAATGCGCCTTGCAAGATCCTCCTGGGACAAACCAGCATCGAGTCGATACTGTTTAAGGTGTTTTGGCAGCTGCATGGCGTTCTCTTCGAATGCATCTCAACTCTTATTGGGCGGCTACACAACGGAAGCCGGCAAGCAAAGCGTAATCCCAAAATCAAACCCATACGGATGGCTGCGCGCAGATTAGAGTGTCAAAAATCTTTGACACATACGCTACCTGCTCTTTCTTGCAACTCGGACGCTATCGAATTGATCGGTTTGGCTACGTCCCAAATCGATCACATCCCTAATCAATCAAAAAGGGGCGCTTCCGGATTGGAAGCGCCCCTTTAAGATGCAAGAAGCAATTAAGCCTCGAGAGCCTTCTTGGCAATGGCAGCCAGCTCGTTGAAGGACTCGATGTCCTCGTAAGCCATCTGAGCCAGGACCTTGCGGTCGAGCTCGATACCGGCAACCTTCAGGCCATGCATGAACTGAGAGTAAGAGATGTCGTTCAGGCGAGCGGCGGCGTTGATGCGGGTGATCCAGAGAGAGCGGATCTCGCGCTTCTTGTTGCGGCGGTCACGATACTGATACTGCAGGGAGTGCTGGACCTGCTCTTTAGCATGCTTGTAAGTACGCGAAGCAGCACCGTAGTAACCCTTCGCACGGTGCATAACGGTACGGCGCTTCTTCTTGGCGGCAACAGCGCGCTTAATACGTGCCATGTTCTATCAACTCCTAGACGGTAAAACGAAAAACGGGAACGCGAACTTAGGCGAGACGCGACTTGATGACCTTGCGGTCGGCAGCGGCGATCTCGGTCTCCTGACGGAAGCCACGCTTACGCTTGGTGGACTTCTTGCTCAGGATGTGGCTCTTGAAAGCCTTGGCGCGCATAAGCTTGCCGGTACCAGTCTTGCGGAAACGCTTCTTGGTGCCGCTGTGGGACTTCATCTTAGGCATGAAATACTCCTTAATCGGTTACAGAACACTAGTTACTTGGTATCGCTTGCCGCTTTATCCTCATCAAAGGCGCCCTTAATCGGGGCGAGCAGCATAAGCATGTTACGGCCTTCCATCTTAGGCTTGGACTCGACCGTAGCGTAAGGCTTGAGATCCTCGGCGAGACGCTCGAGAACGTTAAGACCCTGCTCCGGGTGAGCCATCTCACGACCGCGGAACATGATGGTGATCTTAACGCGCGCGCCCTTCTTGAGGAAACGCAGAACGTGGCCCTTCTTGGTCTCGTAATCGCCAACGTCGATCTTGGGTCGGAACTTCATTTCCTTGACCTCGACCTTGGACTGATTCTTACGAGCGGCCTTGGCCTTCATGGCCTGCTGGTACTTGAACTTACCGTAGTCCATGACCTTGCAGACCGGCGGCTCCGCGTTGGGAGCGATCTCGACCAGGTCGAGACCCTGATCGTCAGCGACGCGCTGGGCATCGCGGATGGCGAACAGGCCGAGCTGAGAGCCATCGACGCCAATCAAACGGCACGAAGATGCAGTGATCTCGTCGTTGATGCGGGTGTCATCAGACTTAGCTATTTTCCCTACCTCCATTCATAAAAAAATAACCCGGCGCTTCTTTGCAACCAGGTCGTACACATAGACATCCTCGGTATGAGGAAGGGAATCTAGGTTGTATGACCAGTCAGCTGCTCATTGGCGCCAAAAGGTGGGAACCCTCGGGTTCCTCTTTAGGGCATTGCGGGAACAACGCCTTGCGAATAATAACACGTACCGCGCGTTATCACATTACGTACACGAAAAAGGGGGCCTCGACCCCCTTGAACGCTCGCTTGCATGTATGGTGCCCGAGGCGAGACTCGAAGGGTCTTCGCTTCGCGAAGCCCCGGGCTTCGGGCGCACGGCGCCGTCGCCACGCTCCGCTACAAACAGGCCGCAGGCCTGTTTGCTTAACGCTCCGCGCGCTCACGCGAGTTCGGCACGAAAAGGGGGCCTCGACCCCCTTGAACGCTCGCTTGCATGTATGGTGCCCGAGGCGAGACTCGAACTCGCACGTTGTTGCCAACGGTGGATTTTGAGTCCACTGCGTCTGCCAATTCCGCCACTCGGGCACGTAATGCGTGAGTTAGTTTATCACAGCTTTCTACCGATTAGTCCGAAAATGGAACTTCGAGCATTTCAATGAGTTCGACCGTGCGGAGTATCTCGCGCCGACGGCATCCGCGTCCGTTAACCGAGACTTCGCCCATCTGGTTGTCATAGGGATCCTCGCGCATGCCATCGAAAGCAGGCACAAACTCGGCCTGGAATCGATTGTTGGCCACCATGCGCCACGGGTCGAGATTGCCAAAGTAGTGACGGCGGCGCCACTCCTCCCCCATCCTGCGAGCAGAAGATCCAAATGACACGTCGGCGTTGAGCCAACCGGTCTGCGGCGTATAGAACTCAGCCCAATCGTGCGGCCCCACCGAATCGGGCGCAACATACAGGCCGCTCTGCCAACGGGCGGGCACACCGGCAATGCGACACATGGTGATAAACGTGAGTGCCATAACGCCGCAATCGCCGCGGAGCGAATGCGCGCAGTCATCGGCGATGGAGCCCAGAAGCAGATACGGCGGCTGATAGCGATAGTCAATATGATGCGTCAAGTAGTCGTAGATAGCCCGAGCACGATCGAGCTGATCCTCGAGCCCGTCAATAACACGCTCCGTCAGCTGTCGCAGGTACGGCGTAAACGCAATGTGCGGACGGTCCTCGGAGGTGTCCTCGGGCAGAGGCGCGTCCATACAGGGATGCGATGGGAGCGCGCCACCATAGATATCGCAATAGGCGGCATCAATGTGATAGCGATAGGTCACCGAGAATGAATGTTCAGTCGAAGATGCCCAAGAGGCAGTACGAGCCGAAACGTTTTCAGAGGCAACATTCCCCTCCGACGTCATATCGAGAACCTCGATATGAGACTGCTGGCGGCAGGCAGCGGCAACGGGTAGCCACGCGCGAACAGCCTCTCCCTCCAGAGCACCGGGGACAGACACGGATGCCTTAAGCATGATGACGCGAGCCAACCCGTTTTGCGACTCCATCTCCCTGAGCATCTGGTTACGCAGCGCGACGCCGTCCGTAGAATCGGGACGCAGGCCCGGAACCTCCTTAGGGTACACGCGAAGCGAATCGAGGAAGTTATCGAGAACAAACAGCTCGCCATCGATAAAGCGCCAGTCAATTCGCTTACGATTAATCAGGTCATCAAACTGCTCTTCGGTAAACTCAGGCCACTCCTCGCGAATCATCGCAATAGCCTGATCGCGCGACACCGAAAAATGAAGCGGTGTCTCGAGCATGCGATACCGCTCGGCACGAACACAAGCAGCCAGCGAAGGCTCGGGGTTCTGCTCCAAAAGGCGATCGCAGGCAGCAACAGCCTGCGTCAAATACCCGGCATCCTTAAGACGAAGAATCTCAGGCGGTAGCCCAATATCGAGATGGCGAAAATCATCACAGCAAACATCAACAGAGCAACCAACAGGGCCCTCGTCAATAACCTTCCCATCCGAAGGCAGCACATTAATAACAGCCATACCAAACTCCAAGTCACTAGAACCCTTGAGGCACATTGTAGCGAGATAAAAAAGAAAGCCCCAATAGAGGAGCCCTCAACACTGATAAACGGTACCTATAAAAATGAATTCAGCCCAGTAACCCTGCGGCGTTAAACGAAGGAAGCCCCGTCCCCCGGAACTGTTTCCTTGGGGCGACATCTGGCGAAGCCAGGGCAAATTATTTAGCCCAGTAACCCTGTAGCGAGTTAACAAAGGAGGCCCCGTTTCCCCGGAGCTGATTCCGTCGCGCGACTTCTGGCGAAGCCAATAGCCCTCTTAATTCAGACTCGTAACCCTGCGGCTGTAGACGAAGGAAACCCCGTCTCCCGGAACTGTTTTCTTGGCGCGACTTCTGGCGAAGCCAGGTGAGCGCAAAGGAAACAGTGTAGGGGGACGGGGCTTCCGGCGGGAAGTTTAGCGACGCTTACGCCTTGTTGACGGAGCCAAACTCCTCCATGAGCTCCTTGGTGCGGGCAACGATGTTGTCGCGACCAGGCTTGAGGAGCTTGCGGGGATCAAAGCCCTTGCCCTGCTGATCCTTGCCAGCCTCGATGTACTCGCGGACGCCCTTGGCGAAGACGAGCTGCAGGTCGGTGTTGACGTTGATCTTGGAGATGCCCAGGGAGATGGCCTTCTTGATCTGATCCTCGGGGATGCCGGTACCACCGTGCAGAACGAGGGGCAGGTCGCCGGTCTGAGCCTTGATCTCGCCCAGACGCTCGAAGGAAAGGCCAGCCCAGTCGGCGGGATACACGCCGTGGATGTTGCCGATGCCGCAGGCGAGGAAGTCGACGCCCAGGTCAGCAATCTGCTTGCACTCAGCAGGGTCAGCGAGCTCGCCGTTGGAGGTCACGCCGTCCTCGGTGCCGCCGATGCCGCCGACCTCGGCCTCGATGGACATGCCCTTGGAGTGGGCAAGCTCAACGAGCTCCTTGGTGCGGTCGAGGTTAAGCTGGAAGGTCTCCTCGTGAGAGCCGTCATACATGATGGACGTGAAGCCGGCCTCGATGCACTTGAAGCAGTCCTCGTAAGAACCGTGATCGAGGTGAAGGGCGACGGGAACGGTAACGCCCGTGGCCTCGACGGCAGCCTTGACCATGTCGGCGCAGACCTTGAAACCGCCCATCCACTTAGCGGCACCAGCGGTGCACTGAAGGATCAGCGGAGACTTGGCCTCCTCGGCGGCCTGGAGAATAGCCAGGGTCCACTCGAGGTTGTTGGTGTTGAAGGCACCGAGAGCGTACTTGCCGGCCTCGGCCTTCTTGAGCATGTCTGCTGCGTTGACGAGCATAAAAGAAACCTCCTGTAAGGTTGCTCCGATAACGCCTGAGATTTTACCACGGCGTACCCGAGCATAAACGTTCGTTTGTTCACGAATATCGTCCAAACAGACTTTTTTTGACCGTTTGCCCTACGGAATCGACCCGTTGGGGAAAAATAGCTTGACGTTTGGACGCTTCTCGTGCTTCAGGAGCTGACTATAAAGCTACACCTGCATGAAAGGGTTCTGCATGAGCTCGCGTGCCATGGTGGTCGAATCGCCATGGCCGGTTAGGCAAACGGTATCGGGCGGGAGAAGCCGGGCGAGCTTGGAGAGCGAGCGCAGAATCGCCGCTTCGTCTCCTCCAGAAAGATCGGTGCGGCCGTGGCTGCCCGGGAATAGTGTGTCGCCCACAAAGGCAATGTTCCCCTGCTCGGTGGCAGCAAACAAGACGATCCCGCCCGGCGTATGCCCTGGCGTCTCGATCACCTGCAGGCAGATATCGCCCACCTCGATAGCATCGCCTTCGGCGAGCAGGCGCGTCGGCTCCCCGGGGTCAGGCGTCTCAATGCCCCACATAGCTCGCTGTTCCTCGATGTTCGCATGCGGCACCGCCACATCCTTGGCACACAGCTCATACTGGCAGCCCTCGCCAACGGTGGTTCGCACGCCGGCAACACCACCAACATGATCGGCATGGCCATGAGTGCATACGGCGCCAAGCACGCGTACACCGGCATGTTCGGCTCGAATATGCTCCACCAAACGCTCGCCTTCCCATGCGGGGTCGATAATCACGCACTCATTGTCCGAAATAACAGCATAGCTATTGGTCTGAATGGGACCGTTTACGAGCGTCTCAATCTCGACCGATCCCTTGGGAGTTACATCCAAGGACACAGCACTCATGTCCCTCTCCTCTCTATAGAACTCGAGGCATCAAACGATGCCTCGAGTGTAGCGAATATCGATAATGTGGCACGTTCGTCGCGACTAAACACGGCGCTTAAGCTGGGCTCCACCCTCGCCGGGCATCAGGCGGCGCGCGTCGTAGACCGAGTCTACGCTGCTGATAGAGGCCAGCAGCGGATCCAGACCACTCGCGTCCGAAATCTCGACCATAAAACGCAGGGTCGCAATGCCCTCGCGGTTGGTCGAGGTAGCGGCGGAAAGGATATTGCCGCCCGCATCGCCAATGGCGATGGTGACGTCCTTGAGTAGACCCATACGATCCAGGCACTCGACCACAATCTCGACCTGGAAAAGCGTATCGGCAGCACCGTCCCACTCCACGTCAATCATGCGCTCGGGGTGCTCCATGAGGCCTTTGACGTTGGGGCAGTTGGCACGATGCACCGAGACACCTCGGCCGCGCGTGATGAAGCCGACGATATCGTCGCCCGTCACCGGATTGCAGCAATGCGCCAGACGGACCAGCAGGCCGCTGTTGCTCTCGCCCTTGACGATAATGCCGTTACTTGCGCTCTTGCCACGCTTTTGCGGCTTGCGGTTGGAGCCTCGAGCCGGCTGTTTCACGACCTCGGCGATAGCCTCGGCCTTGGTGACCTGTTCCTCGGGCTTGGGGTCCAAAATTTGCTCGACCTTGTTACCCACGGCACGTGGGGCGACTTTGCCCGCGCCAACGGCTGCGAACAGGTCCTCGAGCTGTTTGTAGTTAAACTGCTCCGCCACGGCGTTGAGCGCACGCGTGGATCGCGGCGTAGAGATGCCATACCCGCGTTTGCGCAGGTCCTTGGCCAGTATATCGCGACCGGCGGCAGCGTCATCGTCTTTGGTCGCAGCGGCGAAATAACGGCGGATCTTTGACTTGGCCGAAGGCGTCTTGACGATCTTGAGCCAATCACGCGACGGCTTGGAGCTCTTGTTGGTCAGGATTTCAACGCGGTCGCCCGTCTTGATCTCGTGCGTAAGCGGCGCCACCGCACCGTTGATCTTGGCGCCGACGCAGTGATTGCCGACCTCGGTATGAACGGCGTAGGCAAAGTCGAGCGGTGTAGAGCCAGCACGAAGCGCCATGACCTCGCCCTTGGGCGTAAAGACAAAAATCTCCTGGTCAAACAAGTCGACCTTCAGCGAGTGCAGGTATTCCTTGGCGTCGGTGATCTCGTCAGACGCAGCCCAATCGAGCGAATGTTTGAGCCAGTTAATCTGGTCGTCTAGACGCTGGGCATCATTAGTCTTAGACGCAGACGATCCGCCCGACTTCTTATAGAGCCAGTGGGCGGCGATGCCGTACTCGGCCTGCTCGTGCATCTCGTAGGTTCGAATCTGAATCTCGAGCGGGCGGGCCGTGGGGCCGATAACCGTCGTATGGAGCGACTGGTAGTTATTGACCTTGGGCATGGCGATATAGTCTTTAAAGCGACCGGGCATGGGATGCCACAAGGTATGCACGGCGCCAAGCGTGGAATAGCAATCGCGCACCGAATGAGTGATGACGCGCAGCGCCACCAGGTCGTAAATCTCGGAGAACTCCTTGCCCTTGCGCTTCATCTTTTGATAGATGGACCAATAGTGCTTGGAACGACCGTTGATCTGAAAGCCCTCAAGACCAATGCGATTGAGCTCATCGGTGAGCGTCTTGATGGTCTCGGCCAGATAACGCTCGCGAACCTCGCGCGAGTCGGCTACCATGCGCGCGATGCGCTGGTAGGCATCGGGCTCCAAGTAGAAGAAGGACAGGTCCTCGAGCTCCCACTTGATAGAGCTCATGCCCAGGCGGTCGGCCAGAGGCGCGTATACGTCCATGGTCTCGCGCGCCTTAAACAGACGGCGGTCCTCGCGCAGGGCGGCAAGCGTGCGCATGTTATGCAGGCGGTCGGCGAGCTTGACGATGATGACGCGAATGTCCTTGGACATGGCAAGGAACATCTTGCGCAGCGTGAGGGCCTGCTTCTCGTCCATGCTGTCGACTTCGATGTTGGTAAGCTTGGTCACGCCGTCGACGAGTTCTGCCACGGTTTCGCCAAACAGGCCGGAAACATCGGTAAGCGAGGTCTCGGTATCCTCGACGGTATCGTGCAGCAGCGCGGCGCACACCACATCGCAGTCCATCTTGAGGTCGGCCAGAATGATGGCAACCTCGACGGGATGGTTAATGTACATCTCGCCCGAGCGGCGCTTTTGGTTGCAGTGCTTCTCGGCGGCAAAGCAGTAGGCCTGCTCCACCTTGGAGAAGTCATCCTCATTCATATATTTGAGGCACAGGCGCTCCAGCTTGTCGTAGCTGTCCGCCATAATCTCGGGCGGCAGCTCATCGGCATGCTTATAGTGCTCCATCTCCGAAAACGGCTGGAGGGTGGAATCATGGGCGATACGGGCTGCGGCATCCATCGAGGTCCCCTTCCCCTAGGCCCGCGGTACGATCGGGCGGTTAACTTTGGCTAGCATATCAGAAGCGCACGAATCGAGTGCCCAGCTCCGAAAAGCCGTGAACTCCATGCGCGAGCGCAAGCCCTCCAAATAGCGAATTGACCTGCTTAATTGCACGCGACCGGGGTTTTCTGCCATTGAGATGCGACGCGTATCGTCAAACCCCGAAACGCGACAGAAACCGAGCTCTTCGAAGATTCCCAAGCCGCTTGCCACCGAGCGCTCATCGACCGGCGTGCGCGCGTCGATTGCAAGGCACATCTGCGCAATGTCGATATCGCTTGCGCAGAATGAATCGTCCCCTGTCTTGCCACGGTTGGAGCGCCACATGGTCTGCAGCGCACGATAGAGCGTGACGAGCTCATCGCGCTCGGGCGCGTAACAATCGAGCAGGCGCTCGTTAATGCGAGCGTCGCGCGACGAATAGAGCAGGTGAATCACGGCAGGCTGTCCATCGCGACCGGCACGGCCACTCATCTGGTTAAACTCAATCGCACCAAACGGCATGTGGTAGAGCACGACATGACGGATATCGGGCAGGTTGACGCCCTCACCGAAGGCCGAGGTTGAAACGATGCAGCTGAGACTTCCGTCTCTAAAGGCTTCCTCAGCACGGCGGCGATCGGAGCGCGCAAGCCCGGCGTTATAGAACGCGATCTGGGTCGCACAGTCGGGCACGCGTTTGCGCAACGTCTTGGCAAGCGCCACGGACTGGTCGCGTGAGTTCACGTAGATAACGGTCTTCTCCCCCGTCGCCACGATCGACACCAGGCGATTTTCGCGGCTCGCAAGGTCTCGGTCATCCTCGAGCTGCAAGTTCTCGCGCACCGTCTCGTCGACCACCGTGCGGGTAATCGGTAGCACGCGGGCGAGCTCGGCCACAACCGGAGCCGTTGCGGTGGCAGTCGCGGCCATGACAACGGGGTTGCCCAGGGCCTTGAGAATATCGGGCATGTCGAGGTATGCGCTCCGGTCACCGCCCTTGGCAAGACCGGCATGGTGTGCCTCATCGATAACGACAAAGCCGATACGTCCAGAACGCGCAAAGCGATCGCGATGGATGGAAAGGAACTCAGGCGTCGTGAGAACGATGCCGGTGCGACCCGAAGCCAGGCCGGCAAACACGTCATCGCGCGCGGCTTCCACGGTCTCGCCGGTCAGCACGCCTACGCCAATGCCGAGCGCGGCCATCGTCGACGAGAGGTGATAGGCCTGGTCGGCAACGAGCGCGCGCAGCGGATAGACAAAGATACTCGCACGCCCGCGAAGAACCGCCTCGCGCGCGGCATGCACATGGAAGATAAGAGACTTGCCGCGCCCCGTTCCCATAACGGCCAGAACACTTTGGTGATCGGCCAGGGCATCGAGCGCCTCGACCTGCGCGCGGTGCGGCTGGTTCGATCCGATAAAGCTGTGAATGAGTGAGCGCGTGAGCTCGGTATAGGAAAGCTGGGCAAGCGTCTCGCGTTTACGCGACTCCAGGCGCAGCCCAAAATCCGCCGGTTGTACGCCGCGGCGAAGCTCACATGCCGGGTCGTCAACGCTGGGCGCCGTGGTATCGCGGACCAAGACATCCTTAATCATGAGCTTTGGCTTTACGCGACCTTGCCAATGCTCGGCAACGGCCTCGAACACCAAGTCGACAGCGCTGTCGCAATTGATAAGCCTATCGATCTGCGGCACACGAAACATGATGGCCGGCACACTCGCGGCACCATCCGTCGCCACGAAGCGCATATGCTCGCCGGTCTTGCCCACCACGGCGCGATCGCACATCGTCACGCCCTCGGCAGCCAGCAGCGGCACCTTATTACCCTGGCCAAACGGCTCAAGGCGGGAAATCTGCTCGATGGTCTCGATATTCAATTCGGAAAGGTCAACCGTGGCGGCAACCTCGTCGGTGTCCTCAAAGTCCTCGGCGGGAAGCTCGGACAACACGGCGGAAAGGCGACGACGAAACTCATCGAGCTTAGACGCCTCGATGGTCACGCCCACCGCACCGGCATGTCCGCCGCGGCGAATCAGCAGGTCGGAGCAGCGCTCGACGGCTTCGAACAGGTTGACCTTGCCCACCGAGCGACCCGAGCCACGTGCTATACCGTCCTCGATAGAGAAGAGCAACGCCGGCACGTGATATCGGTTGGTAAGGCGGCTCGCCACGATGCCTTTAACGCCCTCGTGCCAGCCCTCGCCACCCACGACGATTGCGCGACCGCCATCATAGGTCTCCTCGACCTTTGCCATGGCATCACGCGTGAGCTCCGCCTCAATCTCGCGACGCTGACGGTTGATCTCCTCGAGCTCGGCCGCCAGTGCACTTGCCTCGATAGGATCGCGGGCAAGCAGCAGGTCGAGCGCCAGCTTGGGATCGGCCATGCGGCCGGCGGCGTTTAAGCGGGGAATGAGCGAGAACGATAGACCGTCCGCCGTAATGGTAGCCAGATCGGCCTTGGCGAGCGCTGCAAGCGCGATGTAACCGGGACGAGCCGTCACGCGCATCTGCTGGATGCCCTCGGCGACCAGTGCGCGATTCTCGGGCGTGAGCGGCATCATGTCGGACACGGTACCCAGTGCCGCGACCTCAATCAGCGAACGCCAATACGACGGCTTGCCCAGACGCTCGCCCAAAACCTGCACCAGCTTGAGCGCCACACCGGCACCGGCAAGTTCACGCGAGGGGCCCTTATCCTCGAGTTTAGGGTCGGTCAGGGGCACGCCCTGCGGCACCTGATCGGAGGGCTCGTGATGGTCCGTGACCACCAAATCGATCCCCAGGCTCTCCAGATAGGAAACCTCTTCTTTGGCGGCAATGCCGTTATCGACGGTCACGATCAGCTGGGGACGAGCGAGCTCGTTAACGCGGTCGAGCGCCGCGCGCGAAAGACCGTAGCCCTCGTCAAAGCGATGTGGAATAAACGGCGTAACATCGGCGCCAAACGTGCGCAGTGCCTCGGTCAACAGACAGGTCGATGTAATACCGTCGACGTCGAAATCACCAAAGACGGCGATGCGTTCGCGGTTGCGAATAGCACGCTCGACGCGGTCGGCAACGACCGACATGCCCGGGATAATGAGTGGATCGGCCCAATCACGGTCGAGCGAAGGCGTCAAAAATAGCTGGCCTTCCTCGATGGATGTAATGCCGTGCGCAACCATAATGCGCGCCACCAGCCCGGGTATGCCCAGACCAGCCGAAAGCTCCTTTTCGAGCTCGGGATTTTGCTGAGCGACCGCCCAGCGATGCGTCGTCTTAAGCGATGACATAGGCGCCCACCCCCGATAGGGGCAGGTCGCCGCGATACCTCTCACGGTTCATAGCGATGAGTCCTCTGTGTATGCCCGCTTCGGCAGGCAGATCTGTTGAACGAATTTATTATACCGTGCGGCACGGACGCAGAACCTCGCAGCACGCCGTGGTTTCGGTAAACGATGCCGGTAATACCCTCGAAATAATCGAGCGTTTCTGACGCACGGACGCATGCGAGCGTCTAGCATATCCATTCAAAACGGGTTCACGAGCAAAGGGAGTCACAAGAGCCTATGAAGCAATGGGTTGAACTGGGAAAGTTCCTCGCGGGGCATATGCAGGTCATCGTTCCGATTTGCGTAACGCTCGGCGTGCTCTTTCCCCAGCAGATCGGCGTACTCAAGCCCATCGTTCCCGCTCTCTTCGCCTTTATGACATTCCAAGGCGCGCTCAGTAACACCTTCCACCAGGTAGCTGAGGTGTTCTGCCGTCCGCTGCACCTGATTTTGGCGCTGCTCGTCTCGGCGGTGTTTATTCCCATAGCAGCTTATGCCATGGGATCGCTGTTCTTTGGCTCCAACCCCAACCTTGTCTGCGGCATCGTGCTCGAGTACAGCGTACCCGTGGCGGTCACTGCCTTTATGTGGATTAGCATGTTCGGCGGCAACGGCCCGCTCGCGCTTACCATCATCCTGACGTCCTCGGTTATCTCGCCTGTGACGATTCCGCTCACGCTTAAGCTCTTGCTGGGTGCCACTGTCTCGATCGATGTGCCAAGCATGATGGAAGACATGGCCTTTATGATCGCCATCCCCGCCGTGCTCGGCATCGTGATCAACGAGCTCACACGTGGATGGGGACACGAGAAGCTCTCCCCCGCGCTCTCGCCCGCCTGCAAGTTCATGATGATGGGCGTTATCGCCTCCAACTCCACCGCCATGAGTGAGTACGTTCTGCACATGAACGCGATGCGCCTAGAAGTCGCCCTCTTTATTTTGACCTTCGCCATCAGCGGCTTTATCGTCGGTTTTCTGATCGCCCGTGCGCTGCATCTGCCATATAGCGAGACGACTACCATGTGCTTTACCTGCGGCATGCGTAACATCTCTTCGGGCGCCGTCATCGCCACGCAGTACTTTCCGGGCGAAGTCGTGTTTCCCGTCATGTGCGGAACGCTGTTTCAGCAGGTACTCGCCTCGTTTATCGGGCATCTCTTTGAGCGTCTAACCGGCGAGGAGCGCGCCGCCCAGCGCAAGCGCGTCGAGGCCGGCCGCGACGCCATGGGACGCTAGACTGTCCGCATTACGCGGGTGTTAGTCCTGCTATTCGAGCGTTTCCAGATGCGCACGCAGACGCTCAGCATCGATATCGAGCGTTGTCTCGGCATTGACCTGGGCCAAACGATAGCCGACAAAGTAGGGCGAAACCACCCAACGCGGCAGCGCCTTGGCAATGGTCCGACCGCCCAGGTGATAGAAGAACAAGTTGTACGACTCTGCGCGGCCACCGTGGTGCTCGTTCAGGATATAGCGCAGAGCTACCTGGATCGCATCGGCGAAGAGATCCGCCTCGGCTTGGTCTCGCATGCCATCGCTGGCGGCGATTCCCTGTGGGGCTGAAACGTTAATCTCAAAGAACCCCATGATCGGTTCGGTTGAGATGTTGACCGAGATTCTCCCCTGTTGCCAGACATTGATGCCTTCGAAGTTGGCGGGGACTAGTGCCGCATAGCCGTCTTCCTGCTCCAAACCCACAATCTGCATGTGCGGATGAACGAGACTACCGCCCGAGAGCGGACCCTTGTTTTTATACATGAGCACGCTTCGATACTGTTGTGAATCGATCATCTGCTGCCAGCAACCCAGGGCAAACCGCATCACATGATGCAGCTCGTCCGGCGTATAGGTCACCAGGTCGGCATCGTGATCGGCCGACTCGATCAGCACGGTTTGACGGGTGGCGCGCAGGGTTTTGAACTTATTCTCGAGCCAGATACAGCCACCGTCGCGCCGGATGATATTGGCGAGTTCCTCGGTATCGCAAAAGGGGCACGCGGTGCCAGGGCGCCGGTTATCGTCGGGCTTACCGTTCGCCTGCTGAACGTCAAATACCAGCGCCACGGGTTATACCTCCAGCGGCACGATCTTGGTGCCATGGAGCTCGGAGACGCCCAGTGCCGCCGCCACGGTATCGCGGTTGGTCGTGGAAATGCCGCCGCCGGGAAGGATGGTCAGGCGGTCGCCCGCATACTCGATTAGGCGAGCTAGGTGATCGAAGTTATCCTCGATCGGCGTTCCGGCAGCGCCTCCATGCGTCAGGATGCGCGTGATACCGCAGTCGGCGAGTGTGTCGACGGCATCGAGCTGAGCCTCGGGCGAGAGCTGGTCGAAGGCCATGTGGAAGGTGATGTCGATGGGCTCGCGCTTGCATTCCTCGGTCGCGCAGCCCGCAGCCATCACGAGGGCGCCGAGTGTAAGCTCATCGAGCGCCCATCCGCCGGCACAAGGCTTGCAGCAGCCAAAGACCAAGCCGTCGGCGCCGGCGCTCACGGCAAGACCCAAGTCCATCTCCATCATGCGCAGCTCGTCCTGGTTGTAGTGAAAGTCACCGCCACGCGGGCGAATCATGCACATCACTCGCGCATCATGCTCGTGAGCATAGCTGACCGCAGCGCTGATAACGCCGGCCGAGGGCGTGGTACCACCGACGGCAAGGTTGTCGCACAGCTCGATGCGCCTTGCACCGGCATCAATAGCCGCCGGCACCCGCTCAAAGTTTTCGGCACAAAACTCGTACAGCATAGATAGACCCCCAGATGACAAACGTTTTCCGATGGGCATTGTCGCACGCCCCCATGAAGTTGCGGTGGAATAGGGACTGTTTTGGCCTCTGAGACTCCCATTTAGTCCCTATTCCACCGCAACATAAAGGGGGCAACGCCGCGGGCAGAGGACGGGCAGCGAGCGGGCACCAGAGCGAACAAATTGGCATGAAAAGAGGGCGGCATAGACCTTCTGGTCATGCCGCCCTCTTTGAATGACAAGTTGTCGCTCTGGTGCCCGCGCAGCGTCGACTGTTCCGCCGTTCGGTAGAACGGCGGAACCTCCTAGCCACCAAGATAGGCCTTGCGCACGTTATCGTCGTGCAGGAGTTCTTGGCCCGTGCCGGTCATGGTGATCTTGCCGGTCTCGAGCACGTAGCCGCGTGTGGCGATGGAAAGAGCCATCTGTGCGTTTTGCTCGACCAGAAGCACCGTGGTGCCGGCCTTGTGCAGGTCCTCGACAATCTGGAAGATCTGTTCGATCAGAATCGGTGCCAAACCCATGGAAGGTTCGTCGAGCATAAGCAGTTTGGGGTTACTCATAAGGGCGCGCCCCATAACGAGCATCTGCTGCTCGCCGCCTGAAAGGGTGCCGGCGACCTGGCGACGACGTTCCTTCAGGCGCGGGAACTGCTCATAGACGCGCTCCAGGCCCGGAGCCACCGTGGACTTGGGCTGCGTATAGGCACCCATCTCCAGGTTCTCCTCGACCGTCATCTGCAAAAAGGCGCGACGACCCTCGGGAACCTGAGCCAGGCCCTTACCAACCAGCTTGTCGGCGGGCGTATGGGTAATGTCCTCGCCCATAAACTTGATGGAGCCGGTCTTGGAGCGCAGCAGGCCCGAGACGGTCTTGAGCGTTGTGGACTTGCCGGCACCGTTGGCACCAATCAAGGCCACGATCTCGCCCTCGTTAACGTTAAAGGAGATGTCCTTGATGGCGTGGATGGCGCCGTACCAGACGTTGATGTTGTAGACGGAAAGCATCGGCTCTGCCATTTAGTTCTCCCCCTTATCCTGCTTACCCAGATACGCCTCGATAACGGCGTCGTTGTTCTGGATTTCCTCTGCCGTGCCCTTGGCGATAACCTTGCCAAAGTTAAGCACGCAGATGCCCTCGCAGATGTTCATAACGAGCGACATATCATGCTCGATAAGCATGATAGCGATGCCGAAGGTGTCGCGAATCTTAACGATGTTCTCCATGAGCTCCGCGGTCTCGGACGGGTTCATGCCGGCGGCAGGCTCATCGAGCAGCAGTAGCTTGGGGTTGGTGGCAAGCGCGCGGACGATCTCCAGACGACGCTGAGCGCCGTAAGGCAACGATCCGGCCTGCTCGTTTGCCAGGTGTTCCATATCAAAGATGGACAGCAGCTCCATGGCGCGCTCGTGAGCAGCCTTCTCGTGCTTCCAATACGTCGGCAGGCGCAGCACGCCCTCAAAGCCGGAGTAGCGCTCCTGGTTGTGCAGGCCGACCTTAACGTTATCCTCCACCGTCATGGTGTTGAACAGACGAATGTTCTGGAAGGTACGGGCAATACCCATGCGGTTGACCTGATAGACCGACTTGCCCGAGGTGTCCTCACCGTCGAGCAGGATGGTGCCGTGCGTGGGCTGATACACCTTGGTGAGCAGGTTGAAGACCGTGGTCTTACCGGCACCGTTGGGGCCGATCAGACCGGCGATCTCGGTCTTGCCGATAGTCAGGCTAAAGTCGTCGACTGCCTTAAGGCCACCGAACTCAATGCCCAGGTGGATGCACTCGAGTGCCGGGCGCTCGCCCAGGTCGCGGTCGGGAACGATGGCGCCAGAAGGATACGGGACCATCTTGCCCTTGTTGAACTCAAATTTACTGGGCATCAGCTGCCACCTCCTTCTTGGAAGCAAAGCGATCCTTGACGCGACCGAAGAACGCCTTGAGCTGCGGGTTGTTGGTAAAGATCATGACCAAGATCAGCACGATGGCGTAGATGAGCATGCGGTAGTCCGAGAACTGACGGAGCAGCTCGGGAAGCACCGTGAGCAATGCCGCCGCGATGACGGAGCCGCGCATATTGCCCAGACCGCCCAGGACCACGAACACCAGGATGAGGATGGACGTGTTGAAGTCGAACTTGGTGGCGGAGAGCTGCGAGAAGTTACCGCCGAAGAGAGCTCCGGCAGCACCGGCGAGGGCAGCGGAAACCACGAAGGCGATCATGCGGTACTCGGTGACGGAGATGCCTACGGACTCGGCTGCAATCTTGTTATCGCGCACGGCCATAATGGCACGGCCGGTACGGCTGCGAACCAGGTTGAGCACGATCACGAGTGCGACCATGACCAGGATGGCACCGGCGAGGAAGGTCGAGTACGTCGACACGCCCGAGGCACCCTGGGCGCCCTTGATGATGGCGGTGCCGTCCTCGAGCAGGTGCAGGTCGTCGATCGTAGAGTTACCCGTGATGTTAAAGATCACGTGCAGGCCGCGGGAATCGACGCCCACGATAAGGCAGGTGACGATCTCTTTGATAATCTCGCCAAAGGCCAGCGTCACGATAGCCAGGTAATCGCCGCTCAGGCGCAAGACCGGGATGCCGATCAAGAAGCCCAGGATGGCGGCAGCGATGGCGCCGACCACGATACTGATGATAAGGCGCACCGGATCGGAGGGAACGGCGCTCTCCAGCGCGACGGCGGTGACGATTCCCGTATAGGCACCGACACTCATAAAGCCCGCGTGGCCCAGCGACAAGTCGCCCGCGATGCCGACGACGAGGTTAAGGGAAATGGCCATGACGATATAGGCCGTGATGGGAACCAGCTGACCGGCGATCATGCGCGGAATCATGTGGTTGGACTGCATAAAGAACACGATGGCAAACGCCACAAGGCACATGGCGTACGTGACAAAGTCGTGACGCGTCTGCTTGTCTTTAAGAAACTTCATAACGCTCACCTACACCTTCTCGGGGACGTACTTGCCCAAGAGGCCGGCAGGCTTGACGAGCAGGACGATGATCAGAACACCAAAGACGATGGAGTTGGCAAGGCTCGTGGAAATGTAAGCCTGCGCCATCGCTTCGATGATGCCGATGAGAATGCCACCGACAAAAGCGCCGGGGATGGAGCCGATGCCACCGAAGACAGCGGCGTCGAAGGCCTTGATGCCAGGCATAGCACCCGTCGTGGGCTGCAGCACCGGCGAGTAGGAGCACAGCAGCACGCCGGCGATGGCGGCAAGGGCAGAGCCGATGGCAAACGTCATCGAAATGGTGCGGTTGACGTTGATGCCCATGAGCTGAGCGGCAGCCTTGTCCTCGGACACGGCGCGCATGGCCTTGCCCATCTTGGTCTTACCTGTAAAGAACATCAGGCCGGCCATGATAACCAGGCAGGCGACGATGGTGACGAGCGAGACGGCGCTTACGTTGAACTTGGCCAAGAACTCCGGCACCTGGAAGGTGACGAGCGAAGTGAAGTTCTTGGGCGTGGCGCCCCACAGAAGCTGCGCGGCGTTCTGCAGGAAGTAAGACACGCCGATAGCCGTGATCAGAACGGCCAGCGGGCCTGCTTGGCGCAGCGGCTTATAGGCCAGACCCTCAATGAGAACACCGAGAACCGTGCAGGCCACGCAAGAGAGAACTACAGATGCCCAGCCCGGGAGGCCGAGATACGACGTGGCGCAGAACGAGACATAGGCACCGACCATGATGACATCGCCGTGAGCGAAGTTCAGCATCTTGGCGATACCGTAGACCATGGTGTAGCCCAACGCGATGATGGCGTAGACGCTGCCCATGGACAGGCCGTTGACCAGGTATTGGATAAAGACCGTCATGTTCCACATCCCCCTTTCGAATAGGTTTCCAGTTAATGTATGAAACAGGGACGTTACATCGTCCCTAGATACCAAGCAAGCAGGGAAGGCCAAAACCTCCCCTGCTTGGGATCAAAACCGCTCTATGTAAGGCGGCCAATTAGGCCTGTACGTACTTGCCGTCGGTAATGACGTACGCCGTCGGGTCCTTCTGGACCTGGCCCTTGTCGTTCCAGGAGAGCTTGCCAGTCAAACCGTCAACGGTAATGTTGCGCATAGCCTCGGGAAGCTTCTCGGCAACCTCGGTCGGGTCGGCGTCGGCACCCAGGCCGGCTTCCTTGAGGGCCTCGACCACCGCATGCACGCCGTCGTAGGCGTCGGCGGCAAACTGGTCGGGGGTATCGCCGTACTTATCCTTGTAGGCGTTGACGAAGTCGGCGTTCTTCTCGTCGTCGGCGGAGAACGGGGTCATGAGCAGCAGGCCCTCGGCAAGAGAGGTGTCGAAGCCCTCAACGCCCAGAATACCGTCCATACCGTCGCAGCCCATCATCTTGACGTCGTAGCCCATGTCCTTGGCGTTCTTGAGCAGGACGGATGCGGGCGTGTAGTAGATCGGTGCAAAAATCATGGTGGCGCCGGCCTGCTTTGCCTTGGTCAGCTGGTTGGTAAAACTCGTAGCAGAGTCGTCCTTGAAGGTCTCCTCGTCGACAATCTCAAGCTTAGACTTAGCGGCCTGGGCCTTAAAAGAATCTGCGATGCCCGAAGAATAGGCGTCGCCGGAGTTATAGAACAGCACGAACTTCTCGTTCGCATACTTCTGCGCCAGGAACTTGGCAGCGTTGACACCCTGGTTGGGGTCGGTGAAGCAAACCTGGAAGACGCAATCCTTGCCCTTGGTAACGTCCTCGGAGGACGCGGACGGGGTGATCATGAACGTCTCGGGGTCGTTACCACACTCTGCGGCAACGGCAACCGACGCACCCGTGGTGGTCGGACCGACGAGGGCCTGCATGCCCCAGTCGAGCAGGGTGTTGAAGGCGTTGACGGCCTTCTCGCCGTCAGCCTGGTCGTCCTCGGCCTTGCTGACAAGCGGCAGCTCCTTGGTCGAGAAATCCTTGCAGCCAAGCTCGACAGCCTGGGTAACGGACTTGCCGTAGGACGCGTTGGCGCCGGTCAGCGGGCCGATGGTGCCGATCTTAAACGAAGCGTCGCCCGAAGCGGAACCACTGTCGCCGCCGTTGGAGGAGCAGCCAGCTAGAATGGACATCGCCCCCAGACCTGCTGCGCTCGCGATAACGCTCCTGCGATTCATAACAGGGTTCAATGACTTACCGGTGAGGCTCGACATGCGGCTCTCCTCTCAAATCTCGTCGGGTTTCGGTTACCCGACAGGCCATCCTTCGCCGTGTTCGGCGTTCGCAAAATACTAGACGCTTTAGTTAAGGAAAGTGGCGATTATTTCAACTTTTCTTTGGATTTGTTCATTTATCCATAATTCTGCGTATTTCTATTACTTTATGCAGTAATGCCACTTTATTATGTAAAAGTAATGTTTCCATTCTGTTACAGGCGTCCCTGCCCTGAATAAAACAGCCTCACCGGTCGTGCTTTATGCGCACTTAGGCGGCGATGTACTTGCCGTCCTGAATCACATAGGCCGTAGCGGGCTTCTCGACTTGGCCTTCGTCGTTCCACGTGAGCTCGCCCGTCAGGCCCTCGATCTTGATCTTGCGCATGGCCTTGGCAAGGTCGCCGGCAATGTCGGCACCGTCGGCCGTAAGGTCGATGCCCGCTTTATCGATAGCCTTGACGATTGCGTGGACGCAATCGTAGGCGTCGGCGGCAAACTGATTAGGCGTCTCGTCGTAGGCATCCTTATAGGCCTTGACGAAGTCGGCATTCTTCTCGTCATCGGCGGAAAACGGGGTCATGAGCAGTACCCCCTCGGCAAGAGAGGTATCGAAGCCTTCCACAGAGAGCAGGCCATCCATGCCGTCGGTACCCATGAGCGTCATGTCGTAGCCCATGTCCTTGGCGTTCTTGAGCAAAACGGACGCCGGCGTGTAGTAGATCGGGGCAAAGATGAGCGTGGCACCGGCCTCCTTGGCCTTGGTCAGCTGGTTGGTAAAGCTCGTGGAAGAGTCGTCCTTAAAGGTTTCGGTATCGACGATATCGAGCCTGGACACCTTGGCCTGCTCGGCAAAGGCATCGGCAACGCCCGAGCTATACGTATCGCCGGAGTTGTAGAACAGGGCGATCTTGGCATCCGCGTACTTCTCGGCCAAGAACTTCGCGGCGCTGGCGCCCATGGTGGGATCGGTGAAGCAAACCTGAAAGACCGTGGTCTTGTCCTTGGTGACGTCGAGCGACGAGGCCGAAGGCGTAACCATGAGCATGTCGTCGGCGATCTCGCCCGAGACGGCGACGGCGGCACCAGTCGTGACGGGGCCGACGAGAGCCTGCATGCCCCAGTCGCACAGGGTATTGAAGGCGTTGATAGCCTTCTCGCCGTCAGCGACGTCATCCTCGGACTTAAGCGAGAGCTTGAGGTCCTTGGTCGAAAAATCCTTGGCGGCGAGCTCGGCACCCTTCTCGGCCGAGACGCCATAGGTTGCCGCGGCACCGGTCAGAGGGCCGATGACACCGATCTTGAAGGTCTTGCCGTCATCGGCGGAGCCGCCGTCCGAGCCACCCGACGAACAACCAGCGAGTGCGGCAGCGCCGACGAGCGCCGCGGCACCGGCGAGAAAGTTCCTACGGCTGAGCGTGCTGTTGATGTTGAACATGGTGTCCCCCTTTTCGCTGGCCGCGATCCGGCCGTCTTGCGGTACAGGGCAAACCTTATGGCGCAAACGTTGACAGTTTGTTACGAAGTTCCGTTTGTAGCGAGCATGTTTCCAATGTTTCCGCAGCGTTTCGGGGGTGCCGTTTTGTGCGACTACTGTTGCCTGGCGAGCACGCGCCCTCTGTTCACGCTAGAATGCACTCAACCTTTAAGCGGTTAATCCATCCATAAGATGCACGAAGGAGCTATCTATGAGCGAACCCCTGCGCACCGTGAACGTCGGCCTCATCGGTCTGGGAACCGTCGGCGGCGGCGTGGCCCGTCTGATCAAGAGCCACCACGATGAGTACCTGGCAGCCTACGGCATCGACCTTAAGCTGACCCGCGCCTGCGCGCTTGCTTGGGAGCAGGCCGAGGCGGCAGGCATTGAGCGCGAGGCCTTTACGAGTGACTGGCACGACGTCGCCACCGACCCCGCCGTCGACATCGTCGTCGAGCTGATCGGTGGCGAGCACCCCGCGACCGAGATCTTCACCACCGCCTTCGAGAACGGCAAGCACGTCGTCTCTGCCAACAAGGCCCTGCTGGGCCGTCATGTCGAGACGCTCGCCGAGAAGGCGCGCGCGTGCGGCGTGCAGATTAAGTGCGAGGCCAGCTGCGGCGGTGGCATCCCCATCGTGAGCACGCTCGAGCACGACCTGGTGGGCAACAAGATCCTGACCATCGCTGGCATCCTTAACGGCACCACCAACTACATCCTGTCGCGCATGGACGCCGAGGGCGCCGATTACGCCGACGTGCTTGCCGACGCACAGGCCAAGGGCTATGCCGAGGCCGACCCGTCCGCCGACGTCGACGGCTTCGACGCCGCCAGCAAGACGGCAATCCTCGCTTCCATCGGCTTTGGCACCCGCGTGACCACCGACGATGTCTACCAGCAGGGTATCCGTACCATCGGCGCCGAGGACATCGCCCAGGCCCGCGAGCTCGGCTACACCATCAAGCTGCTGGGCATCGCACGCAACACCGACGCCGGCGTCGACGTCCGCGTGCATCCCACGCTGATCCCCGCCGATCACATGCTTGCCAAGGTCAACGGCGCCATGAACGCTGTCTACGTGGTAGGCGACGCCGTGGGCGAGACCATGTTCTACGGCGCGGGTGCAGGCTCCTTCCCCACCGCGAGCGCCGTCGTGGGCGATATCCTGTCGCTCTCCGAGCAGATCAGCCGCGGCGTGGCTCCGCTGCCCGAGATTGAGCCCTATGGTCACAACCTCGCCTTTAAGCCCATGGACGAGCTCCAGACCAAGTACTATGTGCGCCTGAAGGTCGCCGACCGCGTGGGCGCCCTGTCCGAGACGGTCGACATCTTTGCCAAGCACAACATCTCGATCTCGCTCATCAACCAGGTCGAGGACGGCAAGTCGGGCGTCAGCGATGCCTGCTCGGTCATCTTCCTAACGCACCGCGCGCTCGAGAAGGACGTCCAGGCTGCCGCCGCCGAGCTTGCCAGCGTCGACTGCGTAGCCGAGGTCGCCAACGTCCTGCGCATCGAGGACGTCGATGCCTGGACCGAAGGCGTCATGGCCAACTAATCCACTACTTCGAACCTCAACGGAGCTCAACGCAAAAGGCGCGCTGCCTGCATCAACCGCAGACAGCGCGCCTTCTATTATTTGGACGGAACCCGTATCCCGACATTCCTCGCTACTTGCCGTCGTCGTCCTCGGCTTCTTCTCTTGCATAGAGCTCCAGCATGCGGCGGCGGTATTCGCGCACGGCGAGCTTGGCGCGCTCCAGGCGGCGACGCTCGCGCGGAGTCAGCTCGGACGGGTCGACCTCGTCTCCATAGGTCTTATCGGCAAGAAGATGTGCCGCGTCCACAATACGGGCATCGATATGGCCGCTCGCCGCCTCGGCGGAAAGACGCTCGGCAATCGTATCGAGCGTAGGCAGGCCCTCGAATACGCGACCGTGACCATGCGAGGTCAGCAGCTCGTGCTCGCGTGCGAGCAGGCTCGCCAAATCGTGATGGGCGCGCAGGATGTCGAACGCATCGGATGGATGCTCGGCAACCTCTGCCACGGCGGCGACCGGTGCGGCGTCGACCACGCGGTAGAAGAGCTGAGCAAGCAATGGCATCAAGAACACCGTGATGGCACCGGCGGCAACCATGACCGACGCAATATCTTGCGACAGCGCACCCGCGTTGACGGCAACGCTCGTCACGGCAACGATGATCGGCAGGGCCGTGGTGCAGTACAGGGCCACGGTAATGCGCCCATACGCCGACACATCGCGCGTCGCAGGACAAATGCTCATAGAGATGAGAATGGGCACGGCGCGAATGATCAGCAACGCCACGATAAAGCCCACGAGCAGCCCGGGGCGCGACGCCACGGCCGTCAGGTCGATCTTTGCGCCCGATACGGTAAAGAACACCGGAATCAAAAAGCCGTAGGCCAGGCCGTCGAGCTTGGTCTCGAGCGTATGGTTGCCCTCGGGGATGATATAGCGTAGGACAAAGCCGGCGGCAAAAGAACCCAACACGATGTCGAGATCAAAGACGGCCGAGAACGCCACGAGCGTGACCAGGATGAGCACCGTCAGGCGCACGAACGTCTGCGACGTGGTATCGGCGCGCTCCTCGACAAACGCAAAGAAGCGGCTGCCGACGCGCTTGGAGCGGCTTGGGACCACGGCCAGCAACACGCAAACCACCGCAAACAAGCCAAGGATTACGAGCGTTTGGATGCCGGTGCGGGCAGACAGCAGCACCGACATGGCGAGCACGGGACCGAGCTCGCCCCAAGTGCCATACGCGAGAATCGAGTCGCCTACGCGCGTTCCGGCAAGCGAACGCTCACGCATGATGGGCACGAGCGTGCCGAGCGCCGTAGAAGTGAGGGCAAGCGTCACGGCGATACCGTCGAAATGACTGACCGAGAACCACGGGGTAAAGCGCACGGCAAGCCAGGCGATACCAAACGTGACGACCCACGTCGCCAAGCCGTAGCGCCCCTCGACGCCCGTGATGCTCTTGGGGTCGATCTCAAAGCCGGCAAGCAGGAACAAAAAGGCCAGGCCGAGCTCGGACACCAGCGACACCTCGGCATCCACATGGATAAGGCCGAGCATATGCGGGCCCAGCACCGCGCCGAACACGAGCAAAAAGACCGTCTCGGGAACGGGTTTTCCAGGAATCGCCGAGGCGATGAAGGGGCTTGCAAAGGCCACGAGTGCGATGATGGCGAGCGAAGCGAATGCCATGTGATGCCTTTCTCTTGTTTGCGCTTCACTGTAGCACCCTCGCCGTCCTCAACGCACCGCGAGCTGTCGTATCATAGTGAGGTTTACAAACATGTGGCTCAAGGCGACCACGAGGCTTGCCCCGTAAACCGACCGCTGCCGCATACCGTACCGTACGCCCAACCGATCAGGAAGGCAGGAACCAATGGTCTCTCGTATCTACGTGGAGAAGAAACCCGGGTTCGACGTCGAGGCTCAGCAGCTCAAGGGCGAGCTGACCGAGATTCTCGGTATCAAGGGCATCGAGGCCCTGAGGATCATCAACCGCTACGACGTCGAGGGCATCGACGAGGAGCTTTTCCGCTCCTGCGTGCCGACCGTCTTTAGCGAGCCCCAGGTCGATGTGACCTACGACGAGCTCCCCGCAAGCGATGGCGCCGTCTTTGCCGTCGAATTCCTGCCTGGCCAGTTTGACCAGCGCGCCGACTCCGCCAGCGAGTGCGTGCAGCTCATCAGCCAGGGCGAGCGCCCCGCCGTGCGCTCCGCCAAGGTCTATATGATCTCGGGCGCCCTGGACGAGGCCGCCATCGAGGCCATCAAGCACTACGTGGTGAACCCCGTCGAGGCGCGCATCGCCTCGCTCGACCTGCCCGAAACGCTGTACATGGAGACACCCGAGCCGCAGCCCGTCGAAGTGCTCGACGGTTTCCGCGAGCTCGACGAGGCCGGCCTTGCCGCCTTTATCACCGAGCGCGGCCTTGCCATGGACGAGGCGGACATCGCCTTCTGTCAGCAGTACTTCCGCGATGAGGACCGCGACCCCACCATCACCGAGATCCGCGTGATCGACACCTACTGGTCCGACCACTGCCGCCACACCACCTTCGGCACCGTCCTGGATGACGTGACGATCGATGACGCCGTGGTGCAGCAGGCCTTCGACCGCTACATGGAGATGCGCCACGAGCTCGGTCGCGACGCCAAGCCCGTCTGCCTCATGGACATGGGCACCATCGGCGCCAAGTACCTCAAGAAGACCGGCGTCATGACCGATGTCGACGAATCCGAGGAGATCAACGCCTGCACCGTCAAGGTGAAGGTCGATGTCGATGGCGAGGACCAGGACTGGCTGTTCCTGTTTAAAAACGAGACCCACAATCACCCGACCGAGATCGAGCCCTTCGGCGGTGCCGCCACCTGCGTGGGCGGCGCCATCCGCGACCCGCTCTCGGGCCGCAGCTATGTGTACCAGGCTATGCGCGTCACCGGTGCCGGCGACCCCACCGTCCCGGTTTCCGAGACGCTCGAGGGCAAGCTGCCGCAGCGCAAGCTCGTGACCACTGCTGCCGCCGGCTACTCCAGCTACGGCAACCAGATCGGCCTTGCCACCGGCCAGGTCAACGAACTCTATCACCCCGGTTACGTGGCCAAGCGCATGGAGGTCGGCGCCGTCGTGGGCGCTACCCCGGCAAACCACGTGCGCCGCGAGTGCCCCGCCCCCACCGACAAGATCATCCTGCTGGGCGGCCGCACCGGCCGTGACGGCATCGGTGGCGCCACCGGCTCCTCCAAGACCCAGAACACCGAGTCCATCGAAACCTCGGGTGCCGAGGTCCAGAAGGGCAACGCCCCGGTCGAGCGCAAGCTGCAGCGTCTGTTCCGTCGCGGCGATGCCTGCCGTCTGATCAAGCGCTGCAACGACTTTGGCGCCGGCGGCGTCTCGGTCGCCGTGGGCGAGCTTGCCGACGGCCTGTATGTCGACCTTGATACCGTAACCAAGAAGTACGACGGCCTGGACGGCACCGAACTCGCCATTTCCGAGTCCCAGGAGCGCATGGCCTGCGCCGTCGCCGACGGTGACGTCGAGGAGTTCATGGGCTACGCCGCCGAGGAGAACCTGGAGGCAACCGTCATCGCCGAGGTTACCGCCGAGCCGCGCATGCGCATGGCCTGGAACGGCGTTGCCATCGTCGATCTGTCCCGCGAGTTCCTCAACTCCAACGGTGCGCCCAAGCACCAGGTCGCCCACGTCTGCGCCCGCAGCGTGTGGCAGCCCAGCTGGGCCGGCACCACGCTTGCCGAGCGCATGACCTCGCTTGTCACCGACCTCAACGTCGCCTCCAACAAGGGCCTTTCCGAGCGCTTCGACTCCACCATCGGTGCCGCGACCGTGCTCATGCCCTTTGGCGGCAAGACGCAGCTCACCCCGAGCTCTGCCATGGTCGCCAAGTTCCCCGTGGACGGCGAGACCACCACGGCGAGCGCCATGGCATGGGGCTTCAACCCCTATCTGATGGAGGCCGATCAGTTTGCGGGCGCCTACCTGTCCGTGGTCGAGTCCATTGCCAAGCTCGTTGCCGCCGGCTTTGAGCACAAGCGCGCCTACCTCTCCTTCCAGGAGTACTTTGAGCGCCTGCGCACCGAGGCCGAGCGTTGGGGCAAGCCCATGGCGGCCGTCCTGGGCGCCCTCATGGCCCAGGTCGACCTGGGTGCCGGCGCCATCGGCGGCAAGGATTCCATGAGCGGCTCGTTTGAGGACGAGGCCGGCGAGCTCAACGTTCCGCCAACCCTGATCAGCTTCGCTGTCGCCGTGGGCAAGGCGGCCCGCGCCGTCTCCCCCGAGTTCAAGGGTCTCACGCATCGCGTCGTCCGTATCGCCCCCGCCACCTATGGCGAGGACTACCGTCCCGATGCCCAGCAGCTGCTCGCCGCATTTGACGCCGTCGAGGCGCTCACCGCCACCGGCGACGCCCTGGCCGTCTCCACGCCCGGCTACGGCTGCGGCGCCGAGAGCCTCTTTAAGATGTGCGTCGGCAACCAAATCGGTATCGAGCTTGCCGAAGATGTGGACGTGGAGAGCCTCTTCACCCCGCTCTATGGCAGCTTTATCGTCGAGCTCGCCGAGGATGCCGAGCTGCCCGAGGTCGCCGACGGCGTTGTCGTCGAGCCCCTGGGCACCACTGTCGAGGGCTATGTCATCGACACCGGCTCCGAGGTCATTGAGCTCGCCGAGCTCCAGGAGGCCTGGGAAAGCGGCATCGAGGGCGTCTTTGCCTACCGCAGCGCCGGCGAGACCCCCGAGGTCGAGACCATCGACTTCCGTGCCAAGGACATCCATGTGTACAGCGGTGCCAAGATCGCCCGTCCGCGCGTGATTATCCCCGTGTTCCCCGGTAACAACTGCGAGTACGATAGCGCCCGCGCTTTCCGCGCCGCCGGTGCCGAGGCCGACACCTTCGTGATCAACAACCTCACACCCGAGGCCGTCGCCGAGAGCACCCACGAGCTTGCCCGCCGCATCCGTGCAAGCCAGATCGTCATGATCCCCGGCGGCTTCTCGGGCGGTGACGAGCCCGATGGCTCCGCCAAGTTCATCACGGCGTTCTTCCGCGCTCCCGAGGTCACCGAGGCAGTCCGTGACCTGCTCAAGGCCCGCGACGGCCTGATGCTGGGCATCTGCAACGGCTTCCAGGCCCTGGTCAAGCTCGGCCTGGTGCCCTACGGCGACATCGTCGACGCCACGCCCGATGCGCCCACGTTGACGTTCAACACCATCGGTCGCCACCAGAGCCGTCTGGTGCGCACCCGTATCTCGTCCAACCTGTCCCCCTGGCTGTCGCAGTGCAGCCTGGACGACCCCTACACCGTCGCCATCAGCCACGGCGAGGGCCGCTTTGTCGCCAACGATGAAGTGCTTGCCCAGCTCATCGCCAACGGCCAGGTCGCCACGCAGTACGTGGACGAGGACGGCAAGCCCAGCATGGATCTCTCCGTCAACCCCAATGGCTCCGCACTCGCCATCGAGGGCATCACGAGCCCCGACGGCCGCGTCCTGGGCAAGATGGGCCATGCCGAGCGCCGCGGCGACAACCTGTACCGCAACGTGCCCGAGCATGTCCCCGGCGATAAGTTCATGCCGATCTTTGAGAGCGGCGTGGCCTACTTCGCTTAATGCGTCCCATCGGGTACAATCCCCTCGGGTAACAACACCCGCCACCGGCACACCCGGTGGCGGGTTCTTTTTTGCTTCGCGCATACAGGAAGGACATCATGGAAAGCCGCAAACCGTATCTCGCCACCCTACCCGGACTCATCCTGGGCTGCCTCGTCTGCTGTGCGCTCTGGGGGTCGGCTTTCCCCTGCATCAAGATCGGTTACGGGCTCTTTGGCATCCCCGCGCACGATAGCGCCTCACAGCTGCTCTTTGCGGGCTTGCGCTTCACGCTTGCCGGCGCCCTGGTTATCGTTGGGATGAGTGCGGCCCAACGCCGCCCCCTCATTCCGCAGGCTCGTGACATCAAGCCCATCTTTGTCTTGTCACTCTTCCAGACTATCGGGCAGTACTTCTTTTTCTACCTAGGACTCTCGCGCGCCAGCGCCATGTCGAGTTCCATCATCGAGGCCAGCGCCAACTTCCTCGCAATCCTCTTTGCCGCCTTGGCATTTCACACCGAGAGGCTCAATACGCCCAAGGTGCTTGGCTGTGTGCTGGGCTTTGCAGGCGTCGCGCTCGTCAACCTTTCGGGCGCGGATGGCACCTTTGGCTTTACGCTCGACGGCGAGGGATTTATCTTGGCTTCCACTGTTGCGGGCGCCCTGTCGACCTGCCTCATTGGCATCTTCTCGCGCGAGCATGACGGCGTCTTGCTCGCCGGCTGGCAGTTTTTAGTCGGTGGCGTGGTCCTTACCGCCATCGGGTTTTTGATGGGCGGCACGTTGTCCCCCACCGAAATCGCCCCCGCCATCGCGCTCATCATTTATATGGCACTCATTTCCGCCGTCGCGTACTCGCTGTGGTCCCGCCTGCTCGCCGTCAACCCCGTCAGCCGCGTGTCGGTCTTTGGCTTTATGAACCCGGTCTTTGGCGTGCTGTTGAGCGCACTGCTGCTCGGCGAGGGCGCTGGCACGAGCCCCGTTACCGTACTTGTTGCCCTGCTGTTGGTCTGCGGCGGCATCATCATCGTCAACAAACCCAAAAAGGCCTGACGAACTGTCCTAATTTAGCAGAGGGGATTCACATACTTTAGCTTAATGGAGTACATCGGTGAGCTGAGGGCCGCCACGCACGCCAGCGTTCGCCCCTTTTTTCTAGCGTATCTGGACGCCGGCTTTCTTTTTCTCGGCCTTGACGCGGTAGAGCTCCGCGTCGGCAGTGCGAAGCAAGTCTTGCCAGGTATCGACGCCATCACCAACACGTGCGTAGCCGATGGACATCCGCAACAGATACGGAACCTCGGCGCGCGCGAGCTCGTCGTTGATTGTCGTGCACAGATGCATGATATCCTGCTCCGCCGTCACCTTTTGAAGCACCACGAACTCATCGCCGCCATAACGTGCGATAAAGCCACTAGACGCCGAGCAGACTTCTTTGAGCGCAGCGGAGATGACCTGAAGCGCATGGTCGCCCTCCACATGTCCATACCGGTCGTTAATCTGCTTAAAGCCGTCGGCGTCCATCATAAGCAGATACACGTCTTCGGCCTGATCCACATTTGAGAAGAGCGACAACATATAGGTCTCAAAACGGTTGCGATTGTTGAGGCCAGTCAACGGGTCGGTCGAGATGAGCTGCTCCTGGTAGATGATGTAGAGCAGCAACATGCTAATCATTATGCCGACACAAAGGCCGGGCATCGAGCATACGACCTGAAAGGTACCACCCACCAGGGCCGGAATGGCGAAAAATGCCAAGGTTCGATAGATGGCCTTCGTCTGCAGACTCTCGACCCTGCGAGATTGCACAAACGCATGCAGGGACGTATGTATAACGTAACAGTAGCTGACGATGGGCTGGATCATATAGGCAAAGCCGCGACGATACACACCCTGCGAATCGATATAGAACAGGGCGTGCGTCCAGTAACTGGTAAACGCCAGCACGACCACCAGAGCCGTAGGCAACGCTACAAGCACCACCCTATAGCGCGAGGTCAAAAGGCGAGAACCCTGCACCGTCTCGGAATAAATAAACCAAATGAGACACGCGACGGCAAAGAGCGAAAACGAAACCGCGTTGGAAATCCAGTTGACAGCAATGCCCAACGTGCCGTCCACACCGTCCGAAAGCGTCCAGACCATATCGAATAATATGTACGCGGCAGAGGTGTAGCCAAGCATGCTAAACAATAGCTGCTGGGTGCTCGAGAACAAGGAGCGACGACTTCGCACGGCAAGCCCGATAAGAACAATCATGCATAGCACGAATATCTCAATCTTGAGTGCCTTAACCACTAGCCGCCATCCTTTCAATATCCAAGTGGTCTGAATCGACCAATTCGAATCTGGGCAACAAACACCCCTGCCCGCAGGGGTAAGGGGAATAATAGCAGAGCGCCCGAACGTCACTGCAGGACAGCTCTCGTTCGGGCGCTCAAACGGCGCGAGTTGCACGCCGGAATCAATTATCGGTAACGGCCGTTACTCACCGTCGATATCGGTTGCGACAGCCTCCTCGATGGCCTCGACACCGGCAGGCGACAGGTCCTCCTTGCCCTGGCAGAACTTCTTGTCGACCCAGCCGGTCAGAATCGGAGCCATGATTGCCGTGATGATAACGGCGGTGGCGATCTGGGCGTACGCGGTGGGTGCAAGCTCGGCATAGCGCGGCGCGACCTCGGCAAGAGCAACCGGCGTGGTCATAGCCGTGCCGGCGATAGTGGAGCAAGCCACAGCGGCCTTGCCGTTACCACCGCACAGGCGCTCGAACGCAAAGGTGATGGGACCGACGACAAACAGCGTGATAAGGCCCAGCAAGATGCCGGAAATACCGCCGGTGATAAAGCTCGACAGGCTCATGGACGCACCGAGCTGAAATCCGATAACGGCGATCGCGGGATTGGCACCGGGAACCAGCAGATTCTTGATGAACGGGAAGAGGTTGCCCAGAACCATGCCGATAACGAGCGGCAAAATGGAGCCGATGATTGTACCGACAGGAATGTTGGCGAGACCCGAGACACCAAGGATGATCATGGTGACGGCGGGGCCGGCCGTAAAGAACAGAATACCCACGGCGCCCTGCTCGGACTCATCGCCGAACTCGCCCATGATACCCGTGTAGAGCGCCATGTTGCAAAACGTAATGCCGCCGATGATGGAAACCGAGCTCAGGCCCAAAAGGTTGTCGTTAAAGAAATACGCAACGCCCAGGCCCAGCGCGGCTGCCACCACAAGCTTAGGAATCAGCACGACGATGCCGGTCTTGATGGCACCCGGCGTGGACTTAAAGCTGATGCCGGCGCCCACAAACAGCAAGATCGCGGCAACGATGGTGTTGGAGCCGCCGCGGCAGGCGGCCGTAAAGAAGCCGCCGATCTCAAAGACCTGCGGACAGAAGGTATTGAGCAAAAGGCCGACGATCATCGGGTAGATCATGATGTCACCCGGGATGCGCGGTACTTTGAATTTCTTTTGCTCGTTGGCGGTCGCTCCCTGTGCCATGAAACCCCCATTTCCGCTGACGCGGAACAAAAGCCCACGTCACGCTTTGCTACAGTAAAGTTTGACCATGGTACCAGAAGAAGCAGACCGCCTCGGTGGGAAATTTGATTCGTTAGGCCGGGACGATAACGCATCCTGCTCTTATACGAGGCTCAAAACGAAATAGAACACGATGCCCGAGACGCAGCACCACAACATCGACTTTGTCTTGATTGCCACCGCCACGACACCGGCAGCCGCAATCCAGGGAATTAAGCCCTGCCACAAGCCGGCGTCGAAAGCGCCAGGGCTTATCAAATCGTTAGCGACCAGTGCCGCAAAGGCGGCGGGCGGAATATAACCCAAGGCCTCGGTAACGCGGGGCGACAGCGTTCTCCCGCGCAAGGCAAACGCCGGGGCAATGCGGAAAAATGCGATGGCCGCCCACGACGACAGCCACAGGACCAAAAACTCATTAACGGGCATCGCGAGCACCCCTTCCTTCGGCGAGGGCATCGCACGCAAGCGCCGCGACAACGCCGACGAGCACGCTTACCGGCACGGCGATATTCGTCCACCCCAAGAACTTGCATATGGCGACGGACACCGCAGCCAAACTGGCAGCTACGACATTGCCGCTCGACAGTCGCTGCGAAAAGAGCAGGCAGATAAAGAGCGATGTGCAGACAAAACCCGCAATAGCGGTGGGAACATCGACAACGGCACCGACGATGGCGCCCGTCGTACACGAAACGCCCCATGTTGCGATGAGGATCACGTTGAGCACAAAGGACTCGCGCGGGCCCCAATCCTCCCCTTTAACCAACTTGGCAAGCGAGATGCCATATGCCTCCTCGGTAAGTGTCGCGGCAACAGCCAGCGTCTGACGCTTCGAAACACCCCTCAAATGCGGTGCGATCGATGCCGAGTAAAGCGCAAAGCGCGAGGAGATTGCGGCGACGCTCGCGACGATCGATGCTGCAGGCACACCTGCCAGCCACAGATTGCAGATCATAAACTGCCCGCTGCCCGTCACGAACGTGCTGCTCAGGGCAAAAACCATCCAGGGTTCCATTCCCGTCTGCGCCATAATCATTCCGCACGGCGCGGCTATCGCAACATAGGTAAGCATCACCGGCCAGACGGTTTTAACGATTTTGAGCACCATAGCGTTCCTCGTCCCGACAAGATTTCCGAACCAGATTCAACCACGCGGCAGAATCATCGCCCGATGGTAACCGAGTTCACCTACAATTGCCCCCGGATCGAAAGACACAGAAAGACACAACTTTTTAGGAAGTCATTATGACAGCTATCGATCGAACGCGGGCTGCCGCGGCCTTCAAGACCTACACCGATGCCTACGATGCCGCCAATCTGCGTATCGCGCTCAAAATCGAGCATACGTACCACGTTGCCGAGGCATGCGATGCCGTGGCACGCGAACAGGGCTGGTCACCGCAGGACATTGACTTGGCGTGGCTTTGCGGCCTGCTGCACGACATGGGCCGCTTTGAGCAGCTGCGACGCTGGGATACGTTTAAGGATGCCGAAAGCATGAGTCATGCGGCGTTGGGCGTCGAGGTTCTCTTTGGCGAAAACCCTGCAGACGCGCCCGCGACAACAAGTATCCGCGACTTTATCGACGATCCGGCAGAAGACGAACTCATTCGAGCGAGCATTGCCTATCACAGCGATTTCCGTCTACCCGCGCAGCTCGACGAGCGCACGCGGAGCTTCTGCGATATCGTGCGCGATGGCGACAAGATCGACATCATGCGAACCATCGCCGACAGCACCGTCGATACCATCCTCAAGGTTGATGAGGACACATTTCTCGCCAGCCGGTTCTCGACACCGGCGCTTACCGCCTTTGACGAGCACCGCTGCGTCGCACGCGATGAGCGCGATGAGCCCGCGGACTACTTGGTGGGGCTCATCTGCTTTATGTATGAGCTCGTCTATCCCGCAAGCCGCGCACTGGCGCGCGAACAGGGCGATATCTACCGCCTGCTCGACGCGCCCTTTGGTATCACGCGCCCCTTTACCGACCCCGTCACGCAAGCAACCTGGGAACGCCTAAAGAAAGAGATGCGAGCCTGGCTGGCCGGCGCCTAACGCTCGAGCTGGGCCAGAAGCTCCTCGACGACTTCAACGGCGTCGCCGACAACTTTGTACTGCGCAGCGCCAAAGATGGGAGCATCCGGGTCCTCGTTGACGGCGATGATGCACTCCGCGCCGCCGATGCCGGCTAGGTGCTGGATAGCACCCGAAACGCCGATGCTCACGAGGAGCTTAGGCGAAACCGACACGCCGGTCTGGCCGATCTGGTGGCGGTACTCCAGCCAACCCGCCTCCACGACGGGACGCGTGCAACCAAGCTCGGCACCCAGCGCATCGGCGAGTTTTCGCATCAGGGGCAGGTTCTTCTTGGAGCCAATGCCGCGGCCCACCACGACCAGGCGCTCGGCATCGGCAATTGATGCCTGCTGTCCCCACTCCTCGGCGGGAATCGAGATCTCGACGCGGGCCTTAACATCATCCGCAAGCGATACCTGGGTAATTGTGCCAGAGCGGCTGTAATCAAACTCGGGCGCCCCAAAGATGCCGGGACGCACCGTTGCCATCTGGGGACGATGATTGGGGCAGATAATGGTGGCCATCAAGTTGCCGCCAAACGCCGGGCGGGTCTGCTGCAGTAGACCCGTCTCCGTATCCATCGAAAGCACCGTACAGTCGGCCGTAAGGCCCGTCTGCAAGCGTACGGCCACACCGGGCGCCAGCTCACGGCCAAAGGCGGTCGCGCCGTACAGAATGGCCTCGGGCCTGCGCTCTGCCACCAAATCGCAAATCAAGCGAGCATAGACCTCCGCGTCGTTTTGACGCAGCCGCTCGTCGCGGCAGACCACGACCTCGTCGGCACCGGCGCAGACCAGATGTTCCAGGTCCTCAAGCGAACTCTCAAGGCCCATGCCGGCCAATGCCACCAGACGGCAACCGCGGGCATCGGCAAGCTCGCGCCCCTTGCCCATGAGCTCGTAGGCCACCGGGGCCACGACATCGTGCTCGTCGGTCTGAACGAATACCCAAATGTCTCGATACGTATCGAGGTCAACCGCGCCGGCGGCCTCGTCACGCTCGATCGAAATGGCATTGACGGGGCAAGCGTCGACGCACCCGCCGCACAAGATACAGCCGTCGGTCACATGGGCGCAGCGGTTGGGGCGCTCGCCCTCCACCACAATGCCGCCCGAGGCACAGGCGCGAACGCAGCGACCGCAGCCAACACATGCCTCGCTATCGATTATCAGTCCGCTCATCTATGCCATCCCCTCGATAATCTTGGCAAGCTTTGCCGCTTGCTCGACCGGTGTGCCCTCGATGGCCTCGCACGTTTGGTCGCGGTCGGGCACAAACGAGCGCACGACCTGCGTCGGCGATCCGGTAAGGCCGCAACGCGAAGGGTCGGCATGCACATCGGCAGCACAGACCACCCGCACGTCCGCTTCCTCGGCCGCGCGAATGCCGGCGATGCTCGGCATGCGCAGCTGGCCGATCTCCTTGGCGATCGTCATCGCGCACGGCATCTCCAGATAGACCGTCTCCTCGCCGGCATCGCAACCGTGAACGAGCGAAAGCGCACCGCGCGTCGTAAAGCCCGCGCTCTGCACGCAGCTCACATCGGTCACGCAGGGAATCTCGAAGGCGCCGGCCAGCTCGGGGCCAATCTGGGCAGTATCGCCATCCACCGCCATCTTGCCGCAGATGAGCAGATCGAAGTCCTCGTCGAGCGCCTCGATGCCGCACTTGAGAGCATAGGTGGTCGCCAACGTGTCCGCGCCCGCAAAAGCACGGTCGGTGAGCAGCAATGCATCGTCGGCGCCGCGGGCAATGCAGTCGCGCAGCAGCGATTCGGTTGCAGGGATGCCCATCGACACCACCGTCACGCGTACATCCATGCCAAAGCCGATAAAGTCGTCCTTGAGCGCCAGAGCGCATTCGAGGGCACTTGCATCGAAGGGATTAATGACCGCCTGTTTGCCATCACGCACGATGGTATTGGTTTTGGGGTCCATCTTGACCTCGGTGCTTCCTGGCACCGCCTTGACGCACACCACCATATGGAAATCGCTCATCTTCACGCGCCCCCTTTCTGGACGAGTTCATCCAAGAGCTTCTCCGAAAACAGGTTGCCACGACCCAGCTGCCCGGCAGGATCGAGCTGCAGCTTGAGCCGAGCCGATTCGACCATGGCCTCGTGGCCGTACATCGTCTCCAAAAAGCCCGCTTTGATCTTGCCGACGCCGTGCTCGGCAGAGACGGCGCCGCCCATAGCCGTTATCTCCGCAGCCCACCGGGCAAACAGCTCACTACCGCGACGGTAGTCCTGCGCATCGCGCGGCAGGATATTCACATGCAGATGGTTGTTGCCGATATGTCCCCAGGCGGCAGACTCAAGCCCGCTTTCGGCCAGTGTGCGGCGATAGAAGGCAACGACATCGGCCAGGCGCGCGTTGGGTACCGACATATCCGAGCCCAGTTTGGTAATGGTGGGGTCGGTGCGGCGACGCTCGTCGATGAGCATGTTGACACTCTCGGGGACGGCGTGGCGGAAGAACCGCTGGCATTCGCGATCGGCCTCGGTGCGCGCAACCCAGGTCGCGTCGTCGCGGCCGCCCGCAAGCTCCAAAACCCATCCCAAGTGGTACAACTCCTCGGTCGCCTGTGCCTCGTCGTCGCAGTCGAGCTCCACATAGACACAGACCTTTGCCTCATCGTCGAGTGCCGGCAGTGAGGCAAACGCGGTCGACTGCTCGCGCTGGCGGCGAAGGATATCCAAGGCACCGGCATCGAAATACTCGATAGCGGCGGCATGGGACAGCACGGGACGCACGGAATCGGTAAAGGACACCGCCTTGTCCTCGCTGTCGAAAAAGCAGCTCACGCCCCATACGACCGAAGGTGCCGCCTGCAGGGCGATCTCGAGCTCGGTAATGACGCCGAGTGTCCCGCACGCACCGATAAATAGATCGATGGCATCCATATCGTCCGAAACGAAATAACCCGACGCGTTTTTGGTCTTGGGCATGGTATAGCCGGGAAGATCAAGCTCGAGCGCGCGACCCCCTGCCGTCACGAGCGACAAGCGGCGTGCGTCAGCGTGCGCCCGACCTCGATGAAGCTCGAGCAAATCGCCGTCTGCCAGTGCCACGTGAAGCCCCGTAACGTGCGGACGCATGGGACCATAGGCGTAGCTGCGGGCACCGGAGGCATTGCACGCCGCCATACCGCCCAAGCAGGCAGATGCCTCGGTGGGATCGGTGGGAAAGAACTGCTCGGGAGCTGCCTGGAACTCCTCGTAGGCCTCAAGCGATGCCTGATCCCAGCCAGCGGTCGGCAATGCCTTCTTACCCAGCTGCTTGCGTAACTCCGAAAGCACGACGCCCGGCTCCACGCGCAGCAGAAAACGGCCTTGCTCGTCGCGGCGAAGACCCAGGTAGCGATTCATACGAGAAGTGTTGAGGATATGGCCGCCGTGGGGCACGGCGCCGGCAGCCAGACCGGTTCGAGCGCCTTGGACCGTTATCGGAACATGCTCGGTATGGAGCTTTCGCAGAATGGCGCGGACTTCGTCCTCCGTTGTCGGAAACGAGATACTCGACGCCTCGCCCGATGTGCGAGATTCATCGCGACCATATTCTTCGAACTCGTCGCTGAAGGGTTTGATGGCTGCAGACACGCGAACTCCCCCTTTAGTTAACTACAGTGTTTGCAGGGAGATGTTACCGCATCGTTTCGTCGACGTGACTGAGACCGTCTCCATAATTGGCGAATTTTACGTTTGTGCAATTCGGCGAACGGCGACGTTTTCTCGGCAGACGCTCTATTTAACGCGCCCCTCCCATCGCAGCCACGCGCACAATTGGCGCTCGAAAAAACTTGAGATATTTTTTAGCGTCTCTCACCTGCGACGATGTAAACCCGTCAAGCATTTGGTCAGAAATTGGTCAAGCTGTGGCTGATACGGTCGGCATCGACAGCCAAAACCAATAGAAGGTTTGGCCCAAAAGCAGGGAGGTTCCCATGGCATATTACTGGCCCCAGTACGGCATCGCCATCGAAGTTGACGATGACCCATATCTTCTGCCCTTCGACGAGGAGGCGTTTCCCGATGCGGCCGTCTATCACGTCACCGCCGACGTGATCTGCGATCCCGAATCGTTTTCGGCACTCGCCCACCATATCGCCCACATCCACGACATCAAACTCGACCCAAACTTCGACGAGCTCATCTACTCGCGACGCCTCATGCTCCACATGCTCTTTGGCGCCGATCCGTCCATGTTCGCGCGCGTCTATACCACTAAGGATGCCGCATGAACGCACGGAAGCGGTCAAGCCCCCTGGGGTCAAAACATCGAAAAAGGCTCGGCGCCGTCTGTTTGGCCATCGCCTGCGCCCTTATCGCCGTCGGCCTTTACGCCTGGCAGTCAAAGCCTATCGCCGAGACGGGTGCCTCGGTCACAGCGGCAGAGGGTAAGTCGCGCCAAGAAATCCAGGACGAGCTCGATGCCATCGTCCGCGACAACATGATGACGATCTCGGTCGCACCGGTCGCCCAGCTACAAAAAGGCGGCAAACTGCGCGTCAACGTACAAAACGTCCAGGATAACAAGTTTCCCCAGCGTTTCCGCGTGATCCAAAACGACGAGACCGTCTATGAATCGGGCGTGGTCGAGACCGGCAAGACCGTTGAGACCTGCCCTGCAGGCGACATCAAAGAAGGTGAGGCGTATATCGAGATTCAAGCGCTCGACGCCAAGACCTACGACGCCCATGGCAATCCCACGCGCATCAAGGTGCGGGTTGCGCAGGCCGAAGACTAGATCTGCCGCCTGTTATGAAAATGCGCACCCGTACCGTTTTCGTCTAACCCTCACGGAAACGTTCCGTGACGAATAGAAAGGAACGATTATGGACATCACCAGGAACTTGAGCGGGACCAGGGCGCTCGTCGTGGGCGCAGGGCTGGCGCTCGCACTCGCAATGGGCGCCGCGCCGACCACCGCTCTGGCGGAGGGACGTGTTGGAACCACCGACGTGACCATCAGAACCGAAATCGACAACATCGCGTTTAAGACTCCGACCGTCATCCCATTTGTCGCCAAGGCCGATGGCACGCTTCAGGGCCCTTCCGAGAATACAACCACCATCGACAATCTTTCGGCCTATGGCATCCACGTTACCAACATGAAAATCGGCGCCAAGAACTCCTGGAGCATCGTCGCCGACGCCAAGACGGGAACCGCCCAGAACTCCATCGATTTTAAGGTCGGCCCCGACAAGGCACTCCAAGACGCTCATGCCGCGACGCAGGAAGCAGGCCTCGACCTTTCCAAAAATGCATCCTTCGACATGGGCTACCAGGGCATCGCCAATGGTACGGACAGGATTAAGCTCAAGACGAGTGGCAATGTCGCCCGCGTCACGCGAGACATCTTCCATGTGACCGGCACGGGCGACCAAGTCGCGAGCATTACGTGGACGGTCGAGCCCGGTGCGCACACGGCCTAAGGCGATTGTCCTTGCCGCTATCGTCGGCGTTGTAACGTTTGCCCCGATCGCCGCCTTTGCCCAACAAGAGCAGGCGCAAGCTGCCACACAAGTGACTGTCGATCTATCGGAGCTCGAACGCAGCGGCCAACATGAACCCCTAGCGCAAACGGGCGACACGCGACAGCTCCTGGCAGCAGGAATCGCCGCGGCAGGTGCAAGCGCCATCGGCCTTGGCCTGCACATCAAACGCAGCCAGTAGCCACACAAATCGAGACCGTCCAGAACAGGTAAGGAGAGCCCATGGCATCAAAGAACCTTTTGCCCGTTGCCGCGCTCTGCAGCGCGCTTGTCACCGGCATGCCCGTCGCCGCTCTAGCGACACCCGCCGTAGACGTCCCCTTACCTGCCGTCAACTGTCTCGCCACAAACCAGATGAGCACCATCGCGCGCCAACGCCTCTCGCTTGCGCAGGCAAGCATTTCGACCTCAGGGTGCCTCCGTCGCTGCACGAACAGCTCGATAGTCGTGGATACCGAGCGCTCGCGCACAACGGACGGTCCTCTAACGGGATGCGCCATCTGCACATGGCGTGCGGCTGCAACTGATGCCGATGACGATTCCTGCGACGTGGAGCTGCGCTTCGACATCACCCTGTCCGATGACTCGGCGGACGGGGCGACGGTCGCCTTCGACAGCACATTTTTCGAAGACGGAGGAGGTGTATGCCTGGGCTGCGTCCCCTCGAGCACCGATGGCACGCAGCCCGCTATCTCATTCACCGCATCGCTGAAAATGACCAAGGCGGGCACCGACGCCACACCAAATGGCGAGATCCCTCTGATGTTCTACGCGAGCGGCACAGAAAGCCAGAAGCTTCGGGGCAAACAGCGGACCGGATCGCTAAGCCTAACGCGAGGGGCAGATCCCGGTCCTGTCGATATCAGCACCCAAACGCAAGATGTGCATCACGTCCTTGTCGATCCGGCGCTCCTCGAGATGGAATGGAGCGGAGCGGGAGCGGTCGGACTCGCCCCCTCGACAGCTGACATCGCAAGCGACTCCAGCGAGAACAGCGGTGAAATAGCGCCTGGGAACAATGGAACACCAGTCGGCATAACACCGCCATCGAGCGGTCCTTCAGCCACTTTCAGCGAGCCAAGCGAGACGGCCGCCGCAGTGGGCGGCACGCAAGCTGGCGAAAACTTGGACTATGCCATGCCGACGGGCATCGACGAGGGCAATTGTTACATGATGGTCGCGCTCGACCGCACGGAAACCGTCGACGCCGCGAGCATTGAGGTCGCCGCCACCGATAAACCCGTCCGCAAAGCAGCCATTATCGCATTCCCTAAAACCGTCGAAGTTGTTTTTCTGCCATCGGGCGAGGTCGTAGCCCCCACCCTGCTCACCTTGCTTGGGGCAAAGGGCACGGCCAACCAAATCGACAACCTCACGGTCGTCGACCCTGCGACCACCGCAAAACTGCACCTGTATGCCGTAACCTCGGACGGGGGCAAAACCGAGGAATTCGACGGTGAGAACCTCCTGAATAACCGGATACTCCATAAAATGGAAGACGTCTCGTATCAAATTGAGCTCGGGGGATTTGACCGAGCTCGAGATGCCGATATCATCGCCGCGGCCATTGAGTCCCCGCAGCGACTCATGACGCTGCGCTTCGATTACAGCCCCTATGTCGTGATGGGAGGCTGAGGCTTGGGCACCAAATGCCGTCATTAATACCACTTATATAACGTATAGGATGAGTCATGCCGCACCATGCGGCCCGTTCTGTTACGATTGCCAGGTTGGCATCAATATGGGAGGGTTCATGCCGGGTTTGGGAACGGTCATCAACGTCGCACTTTTGATTGCGGGCGGACTGCTGGGCCTTATAAGCGGACGCTTTATCACACCCCGCATCCAAGACACGCTCATGAAGGCGTCGGGACTGTGCGTTCTGTTTATCGGACTGGGCGGCACCATGCAAAAGATGCTCGTCATTGACGGAAAAGCGCTGGCGACCACCGGCACCACCATGCTCATCGTCTCGTTTGCCCTTGGCTCGCTCATCGGCGAGGCCATAAACCTGGAAGCCGGCATCGAAAACCTGGGCGAATGGCTCAAACGCAAAACCGGCAGCGAGGGAGACAACGAGTTCACCAATGCCTTTGTCTCGACATCGCTGACCGTCTGCATCGGCGCCATGGCTATCGTGGGATCAATCCAAGACGGCCTGCTCGGCGACTGGTCCACGCTCGCCCTCAAGGGAGCGCTGGACTGCATCATCGTCTGCACCATGACGGCCTCACTCGGTCGCGGCTGCATCTTCTCCGCCCTTCCCGTTGCCGTATTCCAGGGAACGATTACGCTGTTTGCCGGCGCGCTCTCCCCCATCATGACCGCCGCCGCCCTCGACAGCCTATCGCTCGTGGGCTCTATGCTCATCTTCTGCGTCGGCGTCAACCTCATCCGTCCCCAGACCTTCCGCACGGCCAATATGCTCCCCTCCGTTGTCGTAGCCGTCATCTACGCGCTCCTGTTCTAAATCTATCTACGTAGTGGTATCTCGAACACCTGTTTGATGCTGTGCTATGATATGAGGTCACCGAAGCTGCGTTAGGAGAGGAGAGACGGTGGCCGACCAGGACATCAAGATGCTCATCGAGCGCATTATGGCCGAGGCCCGGACCCATCAGTCTGCTCGCTTCTCAAACGAAGTCTATGCTGACGAGCCGATTCTCAAAACCGGTCGTCAGATGCAGAATTTCCTTCCCGACCAGTACCGCAAGATGCGCGAGATATCGCGCTGGCAAGAAGACCCCAAGGGTGGCGCGGGACGTTGGCTTTCGGAAGCCGAGCTTTTCTACCGCCAAGGCCTGCTGATGGCCGACTTTGAGGACGACTGTCCCTACAACGGCACATTCAAGTCGTACTTTCCCACCTATAACGCCATGAGCGATCGGCAGCTGCGCGGCTATTTTACCTGGCGCACCCAAGTGCGCCGCGGAACCGTCGAGGAAACGTCTACGTCCTTTGCCTTTCTGTATCTCTATGAGCTGATCTGCGGCATTGGCGTAGATGACCCACTTGATGGTTTTAAAAAGATCAAGGCTTTTTGGGATGCCTATCGTGCCTTCGAGCCCGGCATCGACCGGTTTGCACGCGTGTGGTTGCAAGATTACGCCGTGTTCCACGGGCTCGACCCCAAGCTGCTTCGCGACTCTAAAACCGTCGCATTCGACAACGCCCTCATCGAACTGCGGCGTGCGGCGCGAGACCTTGCGCCCGCGCCGACGCCGTCAGACCTGGCGCCTGCGCGTCGCAAGACCTCCAAGCCTACGCTCCCCCTTCCGCCCGACGAGGCGCGCGAGGAGCGACTCATGGCCGCCATCAACGCCCTCTCCACGTATAACCTCAATAACTCAAGACTCGATCGCGGCCACCATCGCGACCTACGCCACGTGGCATGCGCCGTGTATGTCCGTATGGCGCGCTACTATGACACGCACCGAAAGACCGGCATCGTAGCGAGCTTGTTTGGGGAGGAGACGGCCATGCCCTACACCATGTTTGCCTCGGCCGTGTTCTTTGCGCCCGAGCGCCACGAGGACTGCGAATATCGCCTGGACCCCATTCACATCTATCGCTGCCAAAATGGCTTTTGGGAATGCATGCGCATCCACGGCAGCAGACAAAAAAGTAGCAAGCTCGGTGAGATGATGCGCGCCTGCGACCAACGCCTGCGCCTGGCCCTAGACCCCACCCATCCCCTAAAGGAGGAGAAGGTCCCCAAATATCTGGCCAAGATCATCGATGACGAGATCGTGGCATGGCTTTCGTGGGACGCCGCGCACCAGCCCGTCAAGATCGATATCGATTTGAGTCAGCTGGGACACATTCGGAGCGCCGCCGCACAAACGCGTGAGGCGCTTTTGATCGATGAGGAGCGCGAGGACGATGTGCTCGCAGAGGTCGATACGGCGGGCTCCGAGCAGCCGAAAACCGAGCCCGCAGCAGACGCGTTTGTCGAACCGGCCACGACGGCCGCAGGGCAGGACGAGGCCGACGAGCCAACCATTTCCACCGAACAGTTTGGTGTCGTGGCGCCGCTTCTTGCGCCGACGCCCCCGCCCGCAGCGGCTGCGTCCACTGACGCCGCGACCGAACTCGCGCCCGCCGCAGATGCCTTCCTTCGCGCGCTCCTCGAGCAAAACGCAGTGCAAGCGACATCGGCAGTGGCGCGCTCGGGACAGAGCGAGGACATGCTCGTCGATACCATCAACGAGGCGCTCTTTGACCTGGTTGGTGACACCGTAATTGAATTTGGCGCGGCAGGACCGCACATTATCGAGGACTACGAAGCAGACGTGAGAGGATACCTAGACCATGAGTGATAACGCATCCGCAGCACCCCGTGTGCCCAAGCGCGTCGCTGCCGTCATTCTCAACTCGCTCAAGGGCGGCGTGGTCCCGCGCATCGGGCTTCCCTATATCACCGTGGGACGCGAGGTCGAGATTCGCGCCCTGCTCACCGACCTGAGTCTCATCGCCGACGGCGGCGCAAGCTTCCGCTTTCTGGTCGGTCGCTACGGAACCGGCAAGAGCTTTTTGCTCCAGACCATCCGCACGCACGCCATGGGCGAGGGATTCGTCGTCGCCGATGCCGACCTATCCCCTGAGCGCCGCCTGCAGGGCGGTCAGGGGCAGGGCCTTGCCACCTACCGCGAGCTCATCCGCAATATATCGACTAAAACGCGCCCCGAGGGCGGTGCGCTCAACCTTATCCTGGATCGCTGGGTCGCCTCGTGTGCCGATGCCGACGAGTCTGCCGTCAATGCCCAACTGGCCCCGCTCGAGGAAATGGTCCACGGCTTCGACTTCGCCCGCATGCTCCGCCGCTACCGCGCGGCAGTATCCGAGGGCGACGAAGAAGTCATGAGCCGCGTGACCAAATGGATTCGCGGCGAGTACCGCACCAAGAGTGAGGCACGCGCCGAGCTGGGCTCCTCGACCATCATCAGCGATGACGACTGGTACGACTACGTTAAGCTCATTGCGCGCTTTTTGGTCTGCAGCGGCTACAAGGGCATGCTGGTGCTCATCGACGAGCTCGTGAATCTGTATAAAATTCCCAACGCCATCACACGCCAATACAACTACGAGAAGATCCTGACCATGTACAACGACACGCTCCAGGGCAAGGCGCAGTACCTGGGCATGATCATGGGCGGCACGCCAACCTCCATCGAAGACCGGCGCCGCGGCGTGTTCTCCTACGAGGCCCTGCGCAGCCGACTCGCTCAGGGCCGCTTTGCGCGCGAGGACCTCAAGGACATGCTCGCGCCCATCATCCGCTTGCAGCCACTCACCTATGAGGAGCTGCTGGTACTCATCGAAAAACTCATGCAGATCCATGCCGGATACTTTGGCTGGACGCCCACGCTTACCGAGAGCGACTTGGTGGACTTTCTCAAGATCGAGTTCGGTCGTGTGGGAGCCGACACGCATCTGACGCCGCGTGAAGTCATTCGTGACTTTATCGAGCTGCTCGACATCCTGTGTCAAAACCCCGACGCCAACGTGGCAGAGCTGCTGCAAAGCGTCGGCGGCGACGCGCTGGCGCCGGCAGTAGCAACAGGCGACACCGGCACCGCAAGCGGCGACCGCAATTTCGCCGAGTTCACCATCTAACCTGCCAAAAAGGGACAGGTTTATTTTGGCAGGTTTTATCTGGGCAAACGTTGAGACAGTCATGCAGCAAGCCACTGCCCGCCGCATTGAGAGATTCGCTTTTGAAAGGAGGCCCCGTGAACGCTTTTGACCGCTACGCCCCGTTTATCCAAGACTTCATCTACTCCCACGATTGGGAGAGTCTGCGCTCCATTCAGGTTGCGGCGGCAGATGCTATCTTTAACACGCAAGACAATGTGCTCCTGACGGCATCCACAGCTTCCGGCAAAACCGAGGCAGCCTTCTTTCCCATCCTGACCGAGTTTTGGGAGAGCCCGCCCGCAAGCGTTGGCGCCCTCTACATCGGCCCCCTCAAGGCACTCATCAATGATCAGTTCGTCCGTCTCAATGACCTATGCGAAGAAGCCGACATCCCCGTCTGGCACTGGCATGGCGACGTCTCGCAATCGCACAAGGCTAAGCTCATCAAAAAACCGAGCGGCATCTTGCAGATTACGCCCGAGTCGCTCGAGGCACTCCTGATCCATAAGCATATGGCGATCCCGCGCATGTTCTGCGACCTGCGCTATGTGGTCATTGACGAGGTCCATTCGCTTATGCGCGGCGATCGAGGCGGGCAGACGCTCTGCCTTATTGAGCGCCTGTCGCGCATGGCAGGCGTGCAGCCCCGTCGCATTGGCCTTTCCGCTACCATCGGCGACCCCGAGCGCACGGGCGCTTTTCTCTCACAGGGAACGGGACGCGACTGCGTTATCCCCCGTTTTGAGGAGCCGCGCCGCGTGTGGCGCATCTCCATGGAGCACTTCTACAACTCAGGTCCCCAGGCACAGCAGCGGGGATTCGAGAGCATGGGTCCTCAAGAGGCCGAAGTGCTTGCGTGCGAGCGCATCGATGCGGCGGCATCCGCGGCACTGCCCGCCGGCGCCCAAGACATGCGTCACAGCGGACAGCCCACACAAGAGGAGCGCCGTCAACGTCGTGAGCGGGCACAGGGCAAGGCCGCTCCCAAGGACCGCCAAGCTTCCTCGGCCCCCGAGGGCGAAGTCGACATCCCCCAAGCACCCGAACAGGCATTACTCAACCCCACCGATACAGCACCAGACAACGCCGACCCCGGTATGGGATATATCTTTGAGCACACGCGCGGCCGAAAGTGCTTGGTCTTTGCCAACTCGCGCGAGGAGGCAGAGGCCGTATGCTCCATGCTGCGTAGCTACTGCGAGAGCCGGCACGAGCCCGACCGCTTCCTTATCCATCACGGCAACCTCTCGGCATCGCTACGCGAGACGGCAGAAGAGCTCATGCGCGACGAAGAACAGGCACAGACAACCGTCACCACCTCCACGCTGGAGCTCGGCATTGATATCGGTCGCCTGGAGCGCGCGTTCCAGATCGATGCACCGTTTACCGTCAGCTCCTTTTTGCAGCGCATGGGGCGCACGGGACGCCGCGATCTTCCGCCCGAGATGTGGTTTGTCATGCGCGAGGAAGAGCCCGAGCCGCGCACGATGATGCCTGAAACGATACCTTGGAAGCTCCTCCAGGGCATCGCGCTCGTACAACTCTATCGCGAGGAAAAGTGGGTCGAGCCGCCCGAGCTCGATCGACTCCCCTACAGCCTGCTCTATCACCAGACCATGTCGACCCTCGCCAGCACCGGCGAACTCACGCCGGCTGAGCTTGCCCAGCGCGTGCTCACGCTCAGCTATTTCCACCGCGTCTCGGCCGATGACTATCGCGTACTGCTGCGCCACCTCATCAAGATCGACCACATCCAGGTCACCGAGGGCGGTGGGCTCATTGTGGGCCTCGCGGGCGAGCGCATCATTAACAACTTTAAGTTTTACGCCGTGTTCCAGGAAAACGAGGAGTTCACCGTTCGCAGCGAGTCGGCCGAGTTGGGCACGATCGTCAATCCGCCACCGCCCGGTGAGCGCATCGCCATCGCCGGACACTGCTGGATTGTCGAGGAAGTGGACTGGAAGCGTCATACCGTCTTTGCCACGCAGGTCAAGGGCCGGGTGCCGGCCTACTTTGGCGACTGTCCCGGTGACATCAATACACACGTACTCGAGCGCATGCGCAAGGCGCTCAACGAACACGCCGCGTATCCGTACCTTATGGGTAACGCACGGGCCCGCCTTGCGCAGGCTCGTCATACGGCCGAGATTTCGGGCGCGGGAACTAAACCGCTCATTAACCTGGGCGGCGACACCTGGGTGCTCTTCCCCTGGCTGGGCAGCTACGCCTTTTTGGCCCTCGAGCGTATGCTCAAGATTAAATGTGCCGCGGAGTTGGGCCTTCGCGGACTCGACCCATCACGCCCGTACTTTATGCAGTTTAAGATGAAGGCCGACGAGGAGACGTTCTTTGAGGTGCTCGCCGCCGAGGCCGAGAAGGACTTCGATCCCATCGAGCTCGTCTATCCCGGCGAGGTGCCTTATTTTGACCGCTACGACGAGTTTGTTCCCGAAGAGCTCGTGCGCAAGGGCTTTGCCGAAGGCGTGCTCGACATCGAGGGTATGAAGCAGCGCGTTCTCGGCTGGCGCGACCACGCCTAAGACCAGTCTTTTTGGGACGGGGCCTGTTGAGCCACTTTGGGCATAACCAAGAAGTAGCTAAAAGAGCCCCACCACAAAAAGACTGGTCGCAGGAAAACGTGCTAGTCGTGGAGGGCAGCGCCAAGGAAGTCGACGTCGAAGGGCACGGCTTCGGCAAAGGCGTAGTCGCCGTCGCTGGCGATGAGCAGATAATTCTCCTCGCCGCCGAACTCTGCATCGCCACAGGGGACCACCCAAGCATGGTCGAACACCTCAAGCGCCGTGGCGGCACAGTCGCGCAGGAACGTCACGTCGCTCCCCCTGTTCGCACTCACGATATTGGCAACATAGATGCCCCCGGGGTTCAGGCTGCCTCGCACCAAACGCAATGCCTCAACCGTCGCCAGCTCGCGTACGGGCTCGGCACCGCCAAAGCAATCGCTCACGACCACGTCGTAGCGACGATGACCCACGCTCGTCACGCCCAGATACGAGCGAGCCTCAGCGGTAATCACTCGCAGGCGATCGCCCACCGTGCGCTCCAGCTCGTCCAGGTAGAACCAACGGCGCGCCAGGCGCGTAATCTCGGCATCGTACTCAACGACGTCCATGCGCAAGTCCTCGTGCGACATCAGTGCAAACTTGGGATAGGCAAACCCGCCGCCGCCCAGCATGAGCATACGGTCGATACCATGCCCGTAAGCATCACGCATTGCGTCCTCAGCCTCAAACACGTCGTCAAACGCGCGGTAGTACGCAAAGACGGGCTCCGCCCAACGCTCGCCAACGTAGCTTGCGCTTTGGTAAACGCCGCCTTGCACCAATACACGGACTTCGTCGCCGCCCTCATCGTGCACGCGTTTCACACGCGCCAACCCATTGCGGGTTCGCGCAACCTGCAGACAGGCAGCACGGACAGCGACAGCGGCCGCGCCAAGCGCCGCGGCCCCCAGAGCAACGCCGGCAACGACGCCGGCAGAAACACTCGGCTTGTTCATCTAGAGCTCCTTTTGCAGATAAAGGCCATGGTCATAAAATCCAAGATGACGATAGTACTCACGTGTGCCAATCGCGCTAATCACGTTGATACGCGCATAACCCGCATCCCGGGCAATCTCGCACGCACGCTCTACGAGCAAACGCCCCAACCCGTGATGCTGCGCCGCCTGGCCTTGATCGCCCACGCGCGCCGCCATGCCATACACGTGAACCTCGCGAATCATCGCCTCGTCCGACACCGTCGGCAACTCGTCCGCATGCGCGGCAACAAACGCGCGGTCGGGCAGCGACAGGCGCAAAAAGCCCGCGATTTTGCCCTGCGGTGTCACCCACTGCAAAAAGCGCTCGCGCGTCACCGGCGTCTCGTACGCCACTTCCTCGTCAAGGGTCAACTCGTCCAGGTCGGCGCCCGCCGTGCTGATCTCGCGATAGCGAATCTCACGCACCGTCGCACCGTCACCCCGAGCAGCCAGGCGGTTCTCAACGAGCTGGCGCAGGTTGGGTTTCTTGTTGCCTACCATGATGTCATCGGAGCTAAAGTCGCGGATCATGCGGCTGATGCGGCAGAACGCCGGCGTCACCACGATGTCGTCGGCCAACACATCGAGCAGCTCGTCCTCGGTATAGGGGCGCCACTCGCCACGCTCGTAACAGCCCACCAGACGCGAGCCCTCGATGAGCGCGCACGGGTAGACCTTGACCTCGTCGGGCATAAAGGCGCCCTCGGTCATAAAGCGCTCGTAGTCGCGCTTGTCCCCATCAGGCGTGGCGCCCAGCAAGTTGAGCATAAAGTGCGCGTGGATCTTAAAGCCAAACAAGCGCGCAAGCGAAAACGCCCGCTCGATCTGCGCCACCGAAATGCGACGCTCGTTGATATCGAGCAAATGTTGGTCGAGACTCTGAATACCCATCTGAATCTTGGTACAACCCAGGCGGCGAATGAGCGTGAGGGCCTGCGGCGTTACGGCATCGGGGCGCGTCTCGATAACGAGCCCCACCACGCGATGCTTCGCCGTCTCGTTGATGCGCTGCTGACGCTCAAGCTCCTCCATCGTTGTCGTCTGCCACTCGGCAACCTCGCCCCACGGCGTACCGGGGCCGTACAGACGACGCACCGCGCGGTTATAGCCGCCCACGGCAGCATCCACACGCTCTTGCTCATCGGCAACGCCGCTCGCAAGCTCGGCCTCGTCGGTCGCAATGCCGGCGGCCCGATAGCGCTCGCGGAGCTCTGTTACCACCGGCGGCAGGGCATCAGCGGGAGCGTCATCGAGCAGGCGCCCCGCCTCGACACGACTGATGCCTGGACGCGCCAGCATGGGATTAGCCGCCACGCCGGCGACGGCATCGTCATTGAGCGCACGGAAAAGCTCCGACATAAACCACGTTTGATACCCTTGCGGATAGTCGCTCCAGGTGCCACCGAGCACGATGAGCTCTATCTTGTCGGTCGCATGCCCCATCTGCGAAAGCGCCGTCAGACGAGCGCTCACCTGCAGATACGGGTCAAAGCAATTTTGCTCCGCACGGGCGCACGCCGGCTCGGCATGCAGATAGCTTTTGGGCATACGCAGATCGTTGGGGCAAAACAGGCAATCGCCCGAGCACGGCCACGGCTTGGTGATGACGGTTATGGTCGCCACGCCCGAAGCCGTGCGACGAGGCTTCATACGCAGCACCTGCAGCAGTTGGCGTTCCAGATCGGAACCGACATTCCACGCAGCCCACCGAGCCGGCTCCTCACGTTTAACCCGCTGGTAGAACGGCAGCAGACGGCGCTTGGCCAAATCGCGTTTGTCGGCGCCCTCACGGCGCGCCTCGGCATGTATCAGTTTGACGAGCGCTTTGTCGTCTACGGTCTCGCCGCGACGCAGAGCCTCGAGTATGTTCAAGATGATCTGTTCCATGCCCCCATTGTAAAGGCAAAGGCGCCGAAGCCGATCTCGGCTTCGGCGCCTTCATCAAACAGCGCGTCTAAGCATCTATGCTTGCGGACCAGCCCGCAGCCATCATTCCGAATCAAACGACATGTCGCCCGAACCAACCTCAAAACGATACGTGGCGGACTTATCGCCATTATCGAATTCAAGATTCAAAATGGTCTCGCCGTCGTAGTCAAGCGGAAGGAAATCGCTCTCGAAGTCGCCGCTGCCCAAGGTGAGGCTCGCCTTAAAGCCCGTCGAGTTCGGAACCGTCATCTCCACATCGCCCGAGCCCACACTCACGTCCATCGACTTCGCGGGGGCCTGGTAGAGCTCGAACGTCACATCGCCCGAACCGACCTCGGCATTCAGGGTATCGGTCACGGTGCCCGTAAACTCAACGTCTCCAGAGTCCAAAGTCAGGTTGAGGTCATGACACGCAATGCCCGCGACCGTCAGGTCGCCCGATTCTACATTCGCTGTAATGCCCACCATGTTATCGGCAACGTCGCGCGGCAGTTCGACGGTAACCGTGCGGTCAATGGCGCGCTCGTCATCGCAATCGAACTGGCGAATCTTGAGCGTAGAGCCCTTGATTTCGGCCAGGTTCTGGGTTGCCGCATCGAAGGCAACGGTCCCCGTTGCCACGCGACCGCTTTCAATTACGCGCACTGGCCCGCCGGAGACGTGTTTGACCTCGACCGTGCCCGACGTCACGTCCAAGTCAAGCGATGTGAACGCGTCGGCATCAAAGGTTTCGCTCGAAAGCTGCTGAGGCCGAGCGGAATAGTTACCGTCATCCAAAAGATCGCCCTCGTCCACCACATCGTCCATACCAGACAGGCCGGATACAACATCGTCGAGATCCCACGGGCCATCAAAATGAATCAATGTCCGCGAAACGCCAAAGACAAGCCCAACAATGAGCACAAACGCTCCGATGCCAACACCCAGGCGTACCTTGGATTCATGCGAAAGCTTCATCATTCGTCACCCTCTTTGGCACATGGCTCAGCGGTGGTCGTGGTAGCCACGTCAGCATCAGGTTCCGCAGAAGCATCCTTCCCCTGGGCCTTGATCGCCACCGACGCCGGACCAACCTGAATATCCCCGCGCGCCCAATCACCATCGAGCGCACGCGCCACCCAGTGATAGATGGGGATCGTAAAGAAGATCAGCGCGGCAAAGGGGCCGGCACCAAACAGGAACATCAGCAAAAAGAACAGCAGCCAGCACACGGCCCAATACGGGAACGACTGGAACGGGCCCTTCACCGGAGTCGAGCCAACCGCGGTGCCACTCGTCGCCTGCGCCGTAGCGGCATTGGCGGCCTGCGCACTCCAGCTTGCCGCCTGCGCCGCCTTGGCCGCGGCATCACTTGCCTGCGTAGCTGCCTCCGTGGCGCGTGCCGCCGCCTCATGGGTGCGGGCGCGCTCCGCCGCCTCGGCCTCGCGCTGACGGGCGCGGTCCTTGTTCTCAAACTCGATATCGTCCTCGATCTCATCGCTCGGATTGAGCAGCTCGTCCAGGCTCACGCCATAGAGTTTGGCGAGCGAGATCAGATTCTCGGTATCGGGCGAGCTCTCCGCGCGCTCCCATTTGCTGACCGCCTGGCGCGACAGTCCCAGCTTTCGTGCCAGCCCTTCTTGGCTAAAACCCTTGCTGCGGCGAAGGTCGGCGAGCCGCTGCGCAGTTTCTACATTCATGGTTCCTCCTATGTGATGCCAGCCGTGCCGCCGGACCGTTTTTGTTCTTAAGGCGCCTTGCACAGTTAAAAATCTATCCGCCACCGCCAAAAGCATGCCACCTATTCTAGTGAGATTTTTGACAACCGGCGGTTGCGGACACACATGAGCTGCGGAAATGTGTCCAAACAAAGCAATGGCACCTAGCCCGGTTGTCCCCGTTGCGGCGTTAACGGTAGTATGGTCGTACTGTTTATTCCGCACCGCCAACGGAGGGAGTCCCGCGCCGTGAACCGCGATTTCGCCTCATCGCTCATCCAGCTCAACAACACGTTCTATCGCGAGCACTCCGCCTCCTTTTCCGATACGCGTCAGGCCCCATGGCCCGGCTGGGTGCGCACCATGGACATCGCGCTCGAACAGCTCGACGTCGCCACGATCGAGCATCCCGTCCGCGTCTTCGATCTCGCCTGCGGCAATATGCGATTCGAGAACTTTGCCGCCGGCGGCGCACTTGCCGCCAAGGGCGTCGACGGCGCAAACCCCTCGGCGGATGCCAGCTGCCCGTTTGAGTTCTATGGTGTCGACTCGTGCCAAGACCTAGCCATCGATGCGCGTGGTCACGCCCTGCGCATTCCCAACCTGCACTTCCAGGAACTCGATGTGCTCGACGCTCTCATGAAGCTCAACCCCGCCGAGACGCCCGACGTGCTTTTCGACGCCCCACTCGCCGACATCTCGGTCTGCTTTGGCTTTATGCACCACGTACCGTCATGCGAGTACCGCGTACGCGTGCTCGACGCCCTGGTGCGGCAGACGCGCCCAGGCGGCATCATCGCCATCAGCTTTTGGGAGTTCATGAACGACGAGCGCATGGCGCGCAAGGCCGTTCGAGCCGAGGCCCGCGCCGAGCTCACCCCGCCGTTTGAGGGTTACGATTCAGCGCAGTTTGAAGCCGGCGACCACCTCATCGGCTGGCAAAACGACCGCCACGCCTACCGTTATTGCCATCACTTTGACGATCAGCAGATCACCGACCTGGTGCGCGGCGTCCGCACGTTCTACAAGAGCGGCGAGGTCCCCGTGCGCGAGCTTGAGCGCTTCCATGCCGACGGTCGCAGCGGCGAGCTCAACCGCTATGTGATTCTCAAGCGTCTGTAAGCACCGACGACTTGCCGTCGAGCCGCATCGCATCTTTCGGGCAAACTATGCCCACCCTTTTTTCAACCCATTGACGGAACGTGCAACCATGCGTTCCACACTTATGACCAAGGAGCCTCATGGGAGCCGTCCACGTTCGCACGCCTAAGAACTTTGTACTCGAGGAGCGCCTGGAGCGCTACGCCGATGCGATTGAGACGAACCCCGAGGCTTATGCCGGAGATTGGCGCGAGGCCTGTGCGCCAGTTGGCAGCAAGCCCTTCGAACACCTTCACCTGGATCTTGGCTGTGGCAAGGGAACGTACCTTGTAGAGCGCGCGGCCCACGAGCCAAACACCCTCTTTATCGGCATAGACCAGGAGCCCATCTGCATCGCCTATGCCTCGCAAAAAATCTGCGAGCAGGAACTATCAAACGCACTCGTCCTGCCCCGAGGCGCCGCATCGCTGACGCAGCTGTTTGCCGCAGGCGAGCTCGATGCCATCACCATCAACTTTCCCACGCCGCAGCCCAAGGCCAAGTACGCCAAAAAACGGCTCGTCCATATCGACCATCTGGTGCTCTACCGCCCGCTCTTTTCGGGCGGTGCCACCGTCACGTTGCGAACCGACAGCAAGCCATTGCGCGATTACGCCCTGGGACAGTTTGCCGCGGCAGGCTACGACACGCTTTGGGTAAGTGACGACGTCCGCCGCGACCATCCCGAGCATCCCGAGACCGAATATGAATGCCGCACGCGCGAGATGGGTGCCGTCGTCTATGGCATTTGCGCCACACCCGGCGCGCAGCCCAGCGATGAACAGCTCGCGGCGGGCCGCGCGCAGGAGCAGAGCCTCGCCTGCTACCTGCCCGACGATCTCGATGAGCTCACCTATGTGCCTCTAGGCATGGAAGAGGCCGTCGAGAACTTTAGAAACCGTGCCCGCAAGGGTAAAAATCGCCTGCCTCAGGAACGCTAACACCGCGCGCCCATTTCCTGCATTTTCTCGCGCGCTGGCGCCCCACGCCGCCGCTACGCCATAATGGATGGCGGACAAACGCGAGAGAAAGCAACCAAATGGCACAGACCGCGACAGACACTTCCGCCAGCACCGTCTCCGGCGCCGGCGCCGCCAGCTCATTCTCGGGCGGCACGGGAACCGAAGCCGAGTTCGGCTCGCTCGGCGCGCTCTCCCCCACCTGGTGGGAGCCCGAGGACGGCAGCGAGCCCGAACCATGGCTCACGCCCGACCAGGCCTTCGAACGCTTCTTTGAATGGACGAGCGATCGCGGCATTGAGCTGTGGGATCACCAAGAAGAGGCCCTCATGGACCTGGCTGCCGGCGATCACGTCATTTTGGGCACACCGACCGGATCGGGCAAGTCGCTTGTCGCGCTGGGCATGCTCTTTATGGGCATGGCACAGGGCAAGCGCTGCTACTACACGGCTCCTATCAAGGCTCTGGTCAGCGAAAAGTTCTTCGACCTGGTGCAGGTGCTCGGCCGCGATAACGTAGGCATGATCACCGGCGACACGCATATCAACACCAAGGCACCCGTCATCTGCTGCACGGCAGAGATCCTTGCCAACGACGCACTGCGCGAGGGCGAAGATGCCGACGTGGGCTGCGTGGCCATGGACGAGTTCCACTACTTTGCCGACCCCGACCGCGGTTGGGCCTGGCAGGTGCCGCTGCTCACCCTGCCCCACACGCAATTCATGCTCATGAGTGCCACGCTCGGCGATGTCACCGCCATCGCCGCCTCACTCGAGGAACACACCGGTGCTACCTGCGACTTGGTCGTCGATGCCCCGCGCCCCGTGCCGTTGAGCTACGACTACGTGACGACCTCGCTCGAGGGCACGGTCGAGCTCGCCATGCGCCGTGGAGAGGCCCCGCTCTATATCGTGCACTTTAGCCAGGACGCCGCCCTTGCGACGGCGCAATCCCTCGCCAACTTTGGCATCGCCAGCAAGGAGCAGCGCGAGGCTATTAAGGAAGCCGCCAAAGGCACGAGCTTCTCCACGGCTTTCGGCAAGATCCTCAAGCGCTTGCTCGGCTGCGGCGTCGGCGTGCACCACGCCGGTATGCTGCCGCGCTATCGCCTACTGGTCGAACGCCTGGCGCAGCAGGGCCTGCTGCCCGTCATTTGCGGCACCGATACGCTCGGCGTCGGCATCAACGTGCCCATCCATACCGTGGTGCTCACCGCGCTCACCAAGTTCGATGGCTACAAGATGCGCCGTCTGCGCGCCCGCGAGTTCCATCAGATTGCCGGTCGCGCCGGCCGCTCGGGCTTTGATACCGAGGGCATGGTCATTGCCGAGGCCCCGGAGCACGAGATCGAGAACGCCAAGCTCATGGCCAAGGCGGGCGACGACCCCAAGAAGCTCCGCAAGATTAAAAAGAAAAAGGCCCCCGAGGGCTTTGTCACCTGGAACAAGCAGACCTTTGAGCGTCTGATCGAGACGCAGCCCGAGACGCTCAAGCCGCGCCTGCGCATCACACACTCCATGGTGATTAGCGTGGTCGAGCAGGGTGGCGATGCCCGAGCCCGCGTACACGACCTCATCGAGACGAGCCTGCAGACCCCCGAGGAAAAGGCCAAGCTCGAGGTTCGCGCCGACGAAATCTTCGCCACGCTCATCGATTCCGGCGTCGTCGTTCGCACCGAGGTGCCGCCCGCGCCCGACGCCCCGACTGACGCCGCGCCAGACATCGACTACGCGCTGACGGTCGACCTGCCCGAGGACTTTGCGCTCGACCAGCCGCTCTCGCCGTTTTTGCTTGCCGCGCTGGAGTTGCTCGATCCCGAGAGCGAGACCTATACCATGGACCTGATCTCGATGGTCGAAGCAACGCTCGAGGATCCCAAGCAGGTGCTGCGCGCACAGGAGCGCGCCGCACGCGATCGCGCTATGGCCGAGATGAAGGCCGATGGCATTGAATATGAGGAGCGTCTGGAGCGCATTCAAGACGTTACGTACGAAAAGCCGCTCGAGGATTTGCTCGACGCCGCCTTTGACAAGTACTGCCAGGAAGTGCCCTGGGCCAACGACTACCAGCTCTCGCCCAAGAGCGTCCTGCGCGACATGCTGGAGAGCGCGAGCGACTTTAAGGGCTATATACAAAAGCTCGGCATCGCCCGCTCCGAGGGCATTCTGCTGCGCTACCTAGCCGAGGCCTACCGTTCGCTCGACCGCACCGTGCCCATCGAGAAGCGCGATGAGCGCTTGCGTGACATCATTTCGTGGCTGGGCTTTGTGGTGCGCTCGGTGGACTCGAGCCTGGTGGACGAGTGGGAGAACGCCGGCAACCCGGCAGCCCTCGACGCCGCGCCGCCGCAAGGCATCGACGAAGTCGTGGCGGACCGCCGCGGCTGCACGCTGCTGGTGCGCAACGCGCTCTTCCGCCGCGTGACCCTTGCCGCCCGCGAGCACGTTCGCGACCTGGGCGAGCTCGACGACGACTGGGGCATGAGCGAGATCCGCTGGCAAAAGGCGCTCGACGCCTATCACGAGCAGCACGAGGAAATTCTCACCGACGGAGATGCCCGCAGTGCCGCGATGTTTTCCATCGATGAGTCCGATGAGAAGACCGCACACGTGTGGCACGTGCACCAGATCTTTGCCGACGAGGACGGCGACCACGACTTTGGCATCATGGGCGATGTCGATCTGGACGCCACGCAAGACGGCGGCGAGGTCATCTTCAAAAACTACCGCGTCGGCTTTATCGAGGACCTGCTCGAGGACTAGCCGAACATACCGGAACGAAGCGGGACCGTTGGCAATATCGCCAGCGGCCCCGCTTTTGCACTATATGCTATGCCTTACTCGGCATCCTCGACCTCATACGAATCCGCCTCGGCTGGCTCATCGTTTGTCTCTGGCGCAGCCCCGCGCGCCTCGTCAAAGGCGGCCTTCATGGTCTTGTTGCCCCACGTGAGCTTGCGGATGGTAAGATCGTCGGCTTTCTTGTTGGCAAGGCGCAGATTGTTCTCGGAGGACAGCAACGCCTCCTTGGTTTTCTGCAGATGGCTAATCGTCTTGTCAATCTCATCGATCGCCGTTTGGAACTTGCGGCTCGCGATCTCGTAGTTGCGACCGAAATCATTCTTGAACTTCTCCATTTTGGCTTCGAAGTTCGTGACGTCGATATTCTGCTGTTTGTACTCCGCCAGCTCCTGCTTATAGCGTAGCGAACCCATGGCGGCGTTGCGAAGAAGCGTGATCATGGGAATGAAGAACTGCGGACGAATCACGTACATCTTCTCGTAGCGATAGCTCACGTCCACGATTCCCGCGTTATAGAGCTCGCTCTCGGGCTCGAGCAGCGTGCAGAGCACCGCGTACTCACAGCCTTTCTGGCGACGATCATGATCGAGTTTCTTAAAGAAGTCCTCGTTTTTATGCTTGGTCACGGTCTCGTCGTTCTCGTTTTTCATCTCGAACATAATCGAAATGACCTCGTTGCCGCTCGCATCGCACTCGCGGAAGATAAAGTCGCCTTTGGTGCCCTCGGACGCATCGTTATCCTTCTCGAAGTACGCGTTAGGAAATGCCGTCATGCGCAGACGGTTAAACTCGGTCTCGCAGTGCTGCTCGAGCGACTCGCCCACCATCTTGGTGGACAGGCGGACCTTCATGTCCTTAAGGCGCTCGATCTCTTCATCCTTGTAGCGAATCAGGTCATCGCTCGCGCGCTTGGCTTGCGCAAGCTCGAGCTCGTGTGCCGCCTTGGCTTGCTCCTCGCGAGAATCGCGCACCGCCAGTTCGCTCGTCAGTTTGGCACGCGCCTCATCGCGCTCGCGATTCGCTGCAGCGACTGCCTCTGACAGGTTCATTTTTGCCGTCAGCTCCTGCTCGCGCAGTTGGGCACGCAGGCCCTCGGCCTCTTGTTCAGACTGTGCCTTTGCGGCGGAAAACTTCTCTTGTACCTTCGCGCGGTAGTCAGCAAGCGCGCGCTCGGCCTCGCTGCGAGCAGCATCGAGCTCGCGCTGCGACTCTGCCGCAGCAGCGGCAAGCGCCATCTCCTGGGCCTTGTCCGCCGCGGCGAGCCTGGCCTGCAGCTCGGCAATCTGAGCATCACGTGCAGCTAAATCATTTTGAGCAGCATTGCGCGCCGCCGACTCGGCAAGCTTGGCTTCATCATCCTTGCGCCCCAACTGCGCACGCAAATTGTCGATCTCGCGCTGGAGCTCGGCATTCTCCTTTTGAGCGTCGGCACGGGCCTCAACCGCCGCGCGCTGGCTTGCACTCTCGCGCTCTGTGGCAGCGCCCTCGAGCTTGGCGCGCAGCTCGGCAACCTCAGCATCGCGCTTGGCAACCTCTTGTGCCAGCTGCTGAGCTGCAGCGTTCTTCTGCTCGACAAGCTGAGCATTGCGCTGAGACTCTGCCTTTTGCAGAGCAGCCGTCGAACGCGAGCGCTCAAGCTCCAGCGCCTGCTCGCCCTCGCGCTGAACTGCCTTCACACGCTCATCCAGGTCGTGCGAAAACTCGGCATTGCGCACTTGCTTGACGATATCCGCATAGCCGGACGCGTCGACCTTAAAAACTTCGCCACAATGCGGGCACTTGATCTCATTCATAGCAGCTCCTCGATGGACGCAAATTTCAACCGCCTACACTCTACCGCGCCGCACGGACAAAAAAGGCACCGACGCCATAATGGCAACGGCGTCAGAACCACCACAAAGGTGCCTGTCCCCTTTGTGGTGGTTCGAGAGTTACAGTCCAAAGAAGCCGAGGATTTGATCACGGCTTACGGGCTTGTAGTCGTTGGCATCGAGGCCGACATCGAAGCGAAAGATGGGGCGTTCGCGATCGCGGTTGCGCGCGTTGGTGCGGTCCCCCCTGCTGTGGATATGCCCGTGCAGCATGATGGCGCCACGCGCCTTGCCATTCCAGCTGAGCATGGGGTAATGGCTCATAACCAGGCGATGGCCCTTGGCATAGCCGGGAGCAATCTCCAGATAATCACGCACGTCTTCCCAAATGCGCGGCGCGTCCGGATCTTCCCAATCGCCGTCATGGTTACCACGGATGAGCGTCACGTTCTGGCATTCGATACGCTCGCGCAGGCGCACCGCCTCCGCCAGGGGCAAACGATAGGTAAAGTCACCCAGAATATAGAGGCGATCATCCACCGCCACGCACTCATTGATGGCGTCGATGACCTTGCGGTTCATCTCCTCGACCGAATCAAACGGTCGATCCATGTCGTGCAAGATATTCGTATCACCCAGGTGCAGGTCGGCGGTAAACCACATCATCGTCTCTGTCCTCATTTCGCAACGTGTTCAACTCGTGCTAAGTATACAGACGCAGCGATGCGACGGTTATCCAAAGAGCCCGCCGAACAGTCCGCGGCGGCGCTTGTCTTGCTTTTTCGAAGCGTCGCCCCGGGCGTTCTTGTCCTGCCGCTTCTTACGGTCCTGCTCCAGCTCATCGTCATCGAGCAGCATATCCCACTCAAACGGATCGTCTGTCAGATCGAACAGATCATCGTCATCAAACATGGCCGCCTCCATTGCCGACTAGCGAGCATCCACCACATAGAGGCCAACGCGCACCTGATGCCACGGGCTACGCTCGGGGGCAACCTGCTGCACGCGGGCCTCAAACACGTCCTCGTGGCCGTAATACATCATCAAGGACAGCGGGCCGACCTCGTTTCCCGGAACATAGCCGAGCTTGGTGTTGCCGTAATAGATCGCAACCGCCTCGGGGTCATGGGGATTATCGCGCTCCGCACACAGCGTCAGCTTATCGCCAACCTTAAGATCGCCCAGAACCAATGCGCCGTCGGCATACTGAAATCCCGCAATGTGAAACGACAGAAGAACACGTGAAGGCTCGTACATGGCAACTCCTCTAACGGCCGAATAAACCGACGCTTAACCTTATTGAGAAGTCTACGGACTCGTGCGGACACAAATTCACCCGCGACTAAGCAGCATTTCCGCACCAATAGTCGTAAGCGGATTGCCAAGGGTCGCTCGCACCGTTTGAAGCAAACGCCGCCTCGTTATTGTCGGCATATTCATCCGGGCTCGCGTAGTCTGTCGGATCGTCGGGCACCGCATCGAGCGTGCCTTTGTCGACCATCGCGCCGCTCGCCGTCCGATCGGGCAGGTCTCGACCGAGGATTTGACCAGGCACTGCCCAGTAATTCCTTCCCTGGTTAAACTTGCTTACCTTTATCACTCGACCATCGCGAACGATAGCTTCGAACACCACGTCATCCGTTCCGTTCTGAGCGCGCCAATAATACGGTGTTCCACCAGAAAACAGACTAGCGCCGCTAATAGCCTCCCCCTCTTCGTCATGTACGCCAAGCCAGGTTTGATCAATCAGGCTCGCATCCATATCTTTAAAAGGAAGACCCTCGGCAATAGCCTTCCCATCAGGGCGCTCGGTCAATGCGGGCTTTTGCTCCGGCTCTTGCCCCGACTCAAGCTCGGCCAGCATGACTTCAATTTCAGCGGATGTATAAACAGATGGGGACGAGCCCGTTTTCTCTTGGGCAGACGAGGCACCGTCTCCGCTCGAGTCCGACGCGGCGGGCGAGCATGCCGCCAGACAGAACAATGCCGCTGTTACCGCCAAGGATATGCCAGCGAATCTACGGATACCGTCTATCAATCCCATTGACCCCACCCACGCCCTATCTTATCTGATTCTAATGCACAAACATGCGCACGAACTTGTGCTTCCAGCTTGCGTAGGGCGCATACCGAAACGGCACGTCCAGCCACGTTGCCTTGTTCACGATGCTCTTCTTGTGGCTAAACGTATCGAAGCTCTCGCGGCCATGGTACTGCCCCATACCGCTCGCACCCATGCCGCCAAAGCCCATATGGCTCGTAGCCAGATGCATGATGGTATCGTTAACACAGCCGCCGCCAAAGGGCACGTAGCGCACAAAGCGCTGCCGAACCGCGCGACCCTGACTAAAGATATACAGGGCCAGCGGCGTCGGGCGATTCGTGATGAACGTCTCGGCCTCGTCTAGGCTCTCAAACGTCAGCACTGGCAAGATGGGGCCGAAGATTTCTTCCTGCATCACGGCGTCATCGGGGGACACGCCGTCCAAAATCGTCGGCTCGATCTTGAGCGAAGTCTCGCGCGCTGCGCCTCCAAGCACGACCTTATCGGGGTCGATTAGCCCGCGTACGCGCGCGAAATGCTTGGCGTTGACGATATGCCCGTAATCCTCGTTGTCGAGCGGGTGCTCGCCAAACATGCGACGGACCTCCTCCTTGATGAGGCCCAACAGCTCACCGTGCACGCGCGTATCGACCAGCAGGTAGTCGGGCGCCACGCAGGTCTGCCCCACGTTGAGCCATTTACCAAAGGCGATACGTCGTGCCGCGACCTTCAAGTTTGCCGTCGCATCCACGATGCAGGGACTCTTTCCGCCCAGCTCAAGCGTCACAGGCGTGAGGTTTTTGCTCGCGCGCTCCATGACGAGCTTGCCGACCGGAACACTACCGGTAAAGAAGATCTTGTCCCAGCATTCATCGAGCAACGCCTCGTTCTCGGCACGCCCGCCTTCGACGACCGTCACCAGGCGCGGATCAAATGCTTCCTCGCAAATCTGCCTGAGCACCGCGCTCGAAGCCGGCGCATAGGCACTCGGCTTGATGACCACGGTATTGCCCGCGGCAAGGGCGCCAGCGAGCGGCTCGAGCGTCAACAAAAATGGATAGTTCCAGGGCGCCATGATGAGTGTGACGCCATAGGGCACGGCTTGCGTCTTGCACACGCTCACGGCATTGGCAAGGTCGCACGGACGCAGTCGCGGACGACTCCATCGAGCCACATGAGCGATCTGATGACGAATCTCGGAAAGCGACGTGCCGATCTCGCACATATAGGCCTCGTCATGCGACTTTCCCAAATCGGTCTTGAGCGCATGGGCGATATCGGTCTCGTGTGCCCGCACCGCCTCGCGCAGGCGCACGAGGGCGCGGCGGCGAGCATCGACATCAAACGTAGCGTGCGTCTTAAAGTAGGTGCGCTGATCGCCGACGATGCGCGCAATTTCCTCGGTGTTCATGGCAACCTCCTAGTTCTCGTCCTCAAACATACCACCTGCAACAACTTCGTACATATGCTCGAGCTCCAGGCGGTCCATTAAAAGAGGAACGGGGTACAGGGGATTGGCCTCGGCATCGGCATGGGCCGCCATTTGCGGAATATCGGAGCGGCGAATACCCGAGACATATTTGGGGATTCCCAGGGCCTCGTTCATGCGGTCGACCCAATCGATAAAGGCCTCGGCCGCAAGACTGTCCTGCGCGGTAGCCGGCGCAATGCCCGCCATGCGAGCAAGATCGGCAAGCTTGGGGGCGGCGGCGTCACCATAAGCGCGAAGCATGTGCGGCAGGATGATCGCGTTGGCTAAACCATGCGGAATTCCGTATCGGCCGCCCAGACTGTGCGCGATGGCATGCACATATCCGACATAGGAGCGGGTAAACGCAACGCCCGCCTTATACGCCGCCGAAAGCATATTGCGGCGCGCACGCATGTCGTCGCCATGCTCATAGGCCTCGAGCAAATTGTCGCGGATGAGCTGGACCGCCTGACGCGCCATCTTGCGCGTGTAGGGCGTGGTGCTACGGCCGATAAAGGCCTCGACAGCATGCGTCAGGGCATCCATACCCGTCTGCCCCGTAATGGACGCCGGCAACCCGCGCGTAAACTCGGGGTCGTGGACTGCAAAACGCGGGATGAGCACAAAGTCGTTAATGGGGTATTTATAGTGCGTCTCGTTATCGGTGATTACCGCCGCGAGCGTGACTTCGCTTCCCGTACCGGCGGTAGTGGGAACCGCAATAAGCAGCGGCAGGAGACGGTGGACACGCAACAGGCCACGCATCTTGTTGATGGGCTTGTTTGGCTGCGCGATGCGCGCTCCCACGCCCTTGGCACAGTCCATGGCCGAGCCACCGCCAAAGCCGATAATGGCCCGGCAGTCGTTCTCGCGATACAGCGCCGCCGCTTCCTCCACGTTTGAGACCGTGGGGTTCGCACGCGTTTCGGCATAGACCGTAACGCCAATTCCCCTGGATGCGAGCGCCGTCTCGAGCGGCGCCGTGAGCCCCAGACGGGCAATGCCGGGATCCGTTACCATAAGAACCCGCTGTATCGAGCGCTTTTGAAGCACCGCGGGCATATCCTCGGCATGCTCCAAAATGCGTGGCTCGGTATAGGGCAGCACCGGCAATGCGATGCGAAAAACCGTTTGATACGTTCGGCACCAGGCGCGGCGGGCTAGATGCATAAAGGAAACTCCTTCATTTGTTGATTCGTCAACATTTGCTCGACCGATTGTACTCAGCGGCGGTCAGAGACGGCCTGCCAATCGTTAATCAATCAACATCTTCATATCTCAAAATTGTTTTATTAAAAATCATTCCTAATAGGCTTCACTTTCAGTCTCATTTATGGATAATAGAACTCGTCAAGACGCACGTCCGGAGAGGGCCCTTATGGGACCGGGCGAGCGCACCATCGCCATCGATCGAAAGGATCGAATCATGAAGTTTGTTTGCCCCGTTTGCGGTTATGTGGAAGAGTTCGACGGCGACCAGCTGCCCGAGGACTTCAAGTGCCCCCAGTGCGGCGTTCCCGGTTCTCGTTTCCTGAAGCAGGAGGAGGGCCAGCTCGAGTGGGCTGCCGAGCACGTCGTGGGCGTCGCCAAGATGGAGGGCGTCTCCGAGGACATCGTTGCCGACCTGCGCGCCAACTTTGAGGGCGAGTGCTCTGAGGTCGGTATGTACCTGGCCATGGCTCGCGTCGCTCATCGCGAGGGCTACCCCGAGATCGGCCTGTACTGGGAGAAGGCTGCCCACGAGGAGGCCGAGCATGCCGCCAAGTTCGCTGAGCTCCTGGGCGAGGTCGTGACCGACTCCACCAAGAAGAACCTCGAGATGCGCGTTGAGGCCGAGAACGGCGCCACCGCCGGCAAGACCGATCTTGCTAAGCGCGCCAAGGCCGCTGGCCTCGATGCCATCCATGACACCGTGCACGAGATGGCTCGCGACGAGGCCCGCCACGGCAAGGCTTTCGCCGGCCTGCTCAAGCGTTACTTTGGCTAAGCCAACCGCCTGAGACATAACCTCTAGCTCGATGAGGCCCGGACCGCATGGTTCGGGCCCTTTTGTGTCTCGAGGACTCGTTGACGCCCTGAAATAGGGTTATCTTCAGCATCGGCTTCTCATCAAAAACTAAGTGAGTAGACTTTTTGGAACTTGCCGAGCACACCATCCATATTGCTTTATAAAGCCGCAGGTAAATGACTTGCTGCAAAACGACCTGGTCGCCATCAAGCCAAAAGTCTACTCACTTAGTTCCGCAGCCGTCCACGATCGAACTGCTTTGTGTCTAACGGGCATCTTTCCGTCGATTACTCCCAATTTTGTCCAGTCAACAAATAGTTCAGACCGGAGTAATGCCTCAGCCCTTTGCTCATCCGAACTTTTATCACGATATTCAGCATCGAGCATCCTGCATACGGCCTTAACGATCGCGCGGAATCTATCCTCATCGGATATCTGTCTGTGTGTCAGGAGAAGTACATCGTAGCCCATGGCCTGAAGGGCTGTCATGCGGTCAGCGTCACGCAAGCCATCCCCTGCGCGTCCGTGCGAGGCCTTTCCCTGACATTCAATGGCCACCTGTCGCTTGCCGTCCGGCGAAGAGAGAAGTAGGTCGACATATACACAGGACTTTCCCACAATCGCTCGAGCACTTGTGCTTAGCGTCACTTCGACATTGAGCTCTATGCCGCAAAACCCTTCGCCTCCCAGGGCTCGCGGCAGTCCAAGCAATAAATACGCCTCGACCTCAAAAGGCGACGCGGCGCCCAATGGAACGAGTTGCGATACCGCCATAAATCTATTGCCGTAACGCATCCCGCAAACATCTGAACAAAAACGGTCAAGGTCTCTGCCCAAAACCAAAGCGTCTCGACGCCATAAATTTGAAGTGATGCCGTCCTCGGACGGGCAGCGCACCCAACCGAACGTTGTCGAAATCGCGCCCGAATCAATTGCACGCGAAAGCTCCGCCTCAAGCGCCACCGGCAGAGCACACACCGCAAACAAGCCACACATCTCCGCCAACACAAAAAGAAGCTGGAGATCAGTCAGATGTCGAGACATGATAAATGCCGTCAGCAGAGGAGACGTGACCAAAAATCCATGCTCCGTTTCCAACACAGATTCCTGGGGAGCTCACCAAGGAACAGCCGCTGCCTAATGCTGGCAGGACAAGTCCGTTTGTTTCTCGTACGAACCAATGTATACAGCGGAAAACCGAGCGCAACCGCAGCCGTCGGGTTATGGGCAAGGTCATATCGCTGCCGGTCTTCTTCCGGCCGCGGAAGCGGCGGGCACAAAGCGCGGACTTGAGGAGGCAAACGCCAGTACCTAAAAGCCGATATGTCACAAAGTAGATCCTTCATAGGCACAGGAAAACACAGATTTCAACCCAGTCGGTCTCGCATTGGCGCGAACGCACCAAAAATGGCGCCGAACGGACTGCTAAGTTTTCAACAACCCTCTCCAACTGGCCAGAAGCTTGCCGAGAGCTGGACGAAGCCCTGTTGAAAACCCCATTTTTTCTCATGCGGGAACTTTGCGCGGCAAGTGAGTAGACTTTTTGGAACTTGCCGAACAGACCATCCGTACTGCTTTATAAAGTCGCAAGTAGATAGCTTGTTTCAAAACGGCCTGGTCGCCAAAGTGCTAAAAGTCTACTCACTTAGGTTGCAGAGTGCCCCCCATTGGCTGCAGTTCCAAGTTATTAAGCACTTCCGGACCCAGATCGTCATACTGGACAAGAATTTGAGTCGAGTTTTCAGGGACAAATGCACCATCGGCACACCAATAACAGTCACTGATATCGATAAACGGAATACCCGAGCGCGTGAGGGCCCGCACAAAAGAGCTTCCACCCGTTCCGCGCTCCGCAACCACAGTGCAGTAAAGGCCCGCGTCTGCATGCTCGATTGAGACCTCCCCCGTCGGAAACGCTTTCCGCACAAGCGCCGTCAGGCTATCACGCGCCTCACGAGCACGAACGCGCACGCGGTTCACATGTCGCTCGTAATCACCCGATTCCAGCAAACGAGCCAAAGCGACCTGGTCAACAGAACTCACCGACGAGGCGTAAAAACCAAGGTTGCGCCTAAACCGCTCCATTAGCTCGTCGGGCAGCACCATGTACGCTAGACGCAACGCCGATGACAGGCTCTTCGAAAACGTGTTGGTGTAGATAACCGACTGGGCGGCATCGATCGACGCGAGCGCGGGAATCGGTTTGCCGGCAAGGCGAAACTCACAATCAAAGTCATCTTCGATGAGATACCGACCCGGTCGCTCGGCGGCCCAGCTGAGCAGCGCGTAGCGACGCGCAATGCTCGTCACAAGGCCGGTCGGATACTGATGGGACGGCATCAGATGAAGGACATCGGTCCCGCTTTTCTGCAGAGTGCTCAAGACCACGCCCTCATCATCCAACGGGATATGTCGAACTTTGCAGCCCATGGCCTGATAGATGCGCGTCAGGCGCAAATAGCCCGGATCCTCAACGGCATACACCTTGTCGGCTCCAAGCAACTGAACCAACATGGTATCGAGCAGCTGGGCGCCCGCACCGATAACGATGTTGTCGGGGTCGACATTCATACCCCTTGTCCCGCGCAGGTGGTGAGCAATTGCGCGTCGTAGCCGAGCGGTGCCCTGTGCCGGCGCAGTCGAAAAGATTTCGCGTTCGTCTTCGGATGCCAGCGTCGCCCGCAGCGCGCTTTGCCAAAGCCGCGCCGCCTCCAAAGCGGAAGGAGAAAGCGCATCAAATCGCTCGACCTGTCCGTTGATATCATGTGCGCTGGGGCCCGCGGAGACGGCATCTCGGTCGATGCCCTCCGCAGCCGAAGGCAAAACCGGTGCATCCGGAAGCTCGCAAGCGTAGTAGCCCCGACGCGGCATTGAGCAAATATAGCCCTCGGCAAGTAACTGGTTATATGCATTCTCGATGGTAATGACACTGATTCCCAGATGACTGGCAAAGGCGCGCTTAGACGGAAGATGTTCCCCCGCCGCAATGCGTCCAGCTACGATATCATCTCGAATTTGCTGGTAAACATACTCATAGAGCGATGCTTCGCCGCGTTTTTCCAAATTGTAGTCAAGCATGTGTTTGCCACCTGACCTTATCGCGCTGTTCAATCTGGTATTAGTCTGACCTTGTAATTATCTCGAAAACTGAGTATTTCGCCATACCCAGCTCCCCGATAGGATGTTCCGTCAAACAATGCACATGCCAACCAAGGGAGCAACCATGGTAGAACAGACCAGCAAGGCCGATCGCGTCAAACTCAACCGCGAGCTCGCGCAGATGCTCAAGGGCGGCGTCATCATGGACGTCACCACTCCCGAGCAGGCACGCATCGCCGAGGAGGCAGGCGCCTGCGCCGTCATGGCTCTCGAGCGCATCCCGGCCGACATCCGTGCCGCAGGCGGCGTCTCGCGTATGAGCGATCCCAAGATGATCAAGGGCATCCAAGAGGCCGTCTCCATCCCCGTCATGGCCAAGTGCCGCATCGGTCACATTGTCGAGGCGCAGATCCTGCAGGCCATCGAGATCGATTACATCGACGAGTCCGAGGTTCTCTCCCCCGCCGATGACGTTTATCACATCGACAAGACCCAGTTTGACGTGCCGTTTGTCTGCGGCGCCCGCGATCTGGGCGAGGCGCTGCGCCGTGTTGCCGAGGGCGCCACGATGATTCGCACCAAGGGCGAGCCGGGCACGGGCGACGTGGTCCAGGCTGTGCGTCACATGCGCAAGATCCAAAAGCAGATCCGTGACGTTGTCGCTCTGCGCGATGATGAGCTCTTTGAGGCAGCCAAACAGCTGCAGGTTCCGGTCGAACTGGTACGCGAGGTTCATGCCACGGGCAAGCTTCCCGTGGTGAACTTTGCCGCCGGCGGCGTAGCGACCCCCGCCGACGCCGCGCTGATGATGCAGCTGGGCGCCGAGGGCGTCTTTGTCGGCTCGGGCATCTTTAAGAGCGGCGACCCCGCCAAGCGCGCCGCCGCCATCGTCAAGGCCGTGGCAAACTTCACCGATGCCAAGCTCATCGCCGAGCTTTCGGAAGACCTGGGCGAGGCCATGGTGGGCATCAACGCCGACGAGATCGAAATCATCATGGAGGAGCGCGGGCGCTAGTCCAGCAGAAAGAATCGCACATGAGTGATTACGCAGACCAAACGGTCGCCGTGCTGGCGGTCCAAGGCGCTTTTGCCGAGCACGAGGCAAGACTATCCGAGCTGGGCGTACACTGTATTGAGCTGAGGCAGGCGGCCGATTTGCAGCAGAACTTTGACCGCCTGGTCCTCCCCGGCGGCGAGTCCACCGTTCAGGGCAAGCTACTTGCCGAACTCGGTATGCTCGAGGGGCTTCGCACCCGCATTGTTGAAGGCATGCCTGTCCTTGGCACCTGCGCCGGCCTGATTCTACTGGCTCACGACCTTGCCGCCCATGACGATAAAGGGGCGCCGCGCCTGGCAACCATGGATGTACTCGTTGAGCGTAATGCCTATGGCAGACAGCTCGGCAGCTTTCACACCAAGGGGCAGGTAGACGGCATCGACGGTGAAGTGCCATTAACATTTATCCGTGCGCCCCGCATCGTCGAGGTGCACGGCAATACCAAGGCCCTAGCCGAAGTCGACGGCCGTATCGTCGCCGCCCGTCAAGACAATCAGCTCGGTGTTACCTTTCACCCCGAACTCGACGACAACACCCGCCTCCACGAGCTCTTCCTCCAAATGTAGGCAGAAAACAAAAGAGCGTGGATTTTCGAACGCATAGCAAATGAGAGTGGATAATCTCCCACTTTGAGCTCGAATGCAGACTCAAACCGGGAGATTATCCACTCTCATACTATGTAGTCGTTTAAGAACGTCCCCAATGACTACCTTGGATCATGGCAATGCCGATGTTTTGGCACTGACAGCGAGCGCCCACCAGAGCGAACAAATTGGCATGAAAAGAGGACGGCATAGACCTTCTGGTCATGCCGCCCTCTTTGAATGACAAGTTGTCGCCCTGGCGACCGCGCAGCGTCGGCCCGTTACGGCGTTTGGCAAAACGCCGTAACTCCTACGGACGCTGGCCCATGCCACCCTCGAGGGTGACAGTCTCGCCGTTCATGTACTTAAAGTCGGGGCCGCAGAGCTGAACGACCACGCGGCCAATCTCCTTCTCGACGTCGCCGTAGTGGCCTGCCGGCGGCATGTGGACGTTGGCCTTGAACGCCTCGGGATAGGCATCCTGGAAGTTCTCGAGCGCAGCGGTCCAAGCAAGCGGGCACACGATGTTGACGTTGATGCCGTCCTTGCCCCACTCGTTGGCGGCAACGCGGGTCAAGCCGCGGATGCCTTCCTTGGCGGCGGCGTAGCTGCACTGGCCGTAGTTGCCAAACAGGCCGGCGCCCGAAGCAAAGTTGACCACGGAGCCCTTGGTCTCCTTCAGGTGCGGATAGGCCTTCTGCATGTACAGATAGGTGGCATACAGACCGGAATAAATGGCCAGGTTAAACTGATCCATGGTGTGGTCGGCGATGGTCACGCCCGAGGCGCTGGCCTGAGCATTGTTGACGACGGCGTCGATGCGGCCGAACTCCTCAATGGCCTTGTCGATGACGTTCTGAACAACGGCCTCGTTGTCCTGACCAGCCGAGACATCGGCCTGAACAGGCAGAACCTTGACGCCGTACTCGGCCTCGAGGGACTCCTTGGCAGCCTCGAGCTTGGCAACGTTGCGACCGGTAATGACGAGGTTTGCGCCCTCCTTGGCAAAAGCGATATCGATGCCGTAACCGATGGAGCCAGCGGAGCCGTCCTTAAGCGTGGCCTTGCCGCCGCCGGTGACGATCACGGTCTTACCAGTGAAAAGTCCCATACAAAGTCCTTTCGAATCGCGACGGGCACGCCCGCCGACTGCGCGTATCCAACTTCACGCGCCAAAAGCTGAAATGCAACTTTAGCGGGTTCAAGTGAAAAATAAAGACCGCACCAGGCGAACGGCGCAACGTCATTCGGCGAAGGGAATGTCAAGCGTAAACTGAATTTAGAGGACGAATTTTTGCTATCCAAGCGAGTCATCGAACACGTTTTGAAACTTTGCTGCGGGGCGCGGGATGTCGGCGCGAGACTTTATCATAGGGTGACAAACAACGATGAGGAGCACATGCCTATGACAGACGAGCTGGACCCCCAGACTCAACAGCATATTGATGATTCAGCAGACGTCGCCGCAGATACTGACGCTGCGACCTGCAATGATACCGACGTCGACGACGCCACTCTGGATAACGGCGCTGCGACGGAAATCCCTACGGCCGAAAATGCCGACGAGCAAAACGACGATTCGGCCGCTCAGGACGACGCCCCCGAAAAGGACGCCGCCCCGCAAGCAGAAGGCCCTATCGAGGTGTCTTCGGAAGAAGAGCTCGATGCCGTCATGGACTCCATGATGGATGCCGTCAAAGCGATGAAAAACGCCGTGGCCGACGCCGATATTGACGCCGAAGAAGAGGAGGCCGCCGAGGCCGCCTCGACCTTCGTGCCCGGCGAGACCCCCGTTGCCGACCAAGGCAGCACCCTGCCCTCGTTCCTGCAGCTTGAGCACCCTACCATTGGCGCCGATGCAGTCGACCCGCACGCTGCCGGCTTTTCCGTGGTCGAGGGCGGCACCGGCAGCATCGCCACGTCACAGGCGCCCGATGCGGGCACGGCAAACGCCGCCCACCCGACCGCCCCGCATGCCCCCGCAGCCAGCCGCGATCTGGGAGGCGCCGTCTCAAACACCGCCAGCGCCGTGGGCGCCTTTATCGCCCAGGGTGCCTCGGCCATGCGCGAGATGAACGCCGCAAAGAAGGCACTCGCGGACGCCCGTGCCCACCTGGCCGAACTTGAGCAGCGCATCGCCGATCAAGGCGAGGAACTCGAGACGCGTCAGGATATCGCAGGCCGCTACGACCAAATCGTCGCCGAGCAGCGCCAGACTATCGACACAGCACAAAAGGCCGCCGCGGCGGCAGAAATCGGCCGCGATACCCATGCTGCCAAGGCAACAGAGCTCAAGGCGCAGCTCGAGCAAATAAAAGAAGAGGACGATGCCACCGAGCGGCGTCTCAAAGCCGCACTCGATGCCGTGGAGGCGCGCGAAGCAAGCTCGCGCGAAACCGGTAACCGCCTCGTTCGACGCCTCGAGGATTCCAAGCGCATCCGCGACAAGGTGCAAGCCGAGCGCGACGCCGGCGTTGCCGCAGCGCAGCAAACCGTCGATGCCACGCGCGCTCAACTCGAAACGCTGCGCCGCGAGTATGCCGAGCTGCAGCGCAATCCTTCGGCGAATCCCGCCAATTACACGGTGCGCACCAGCGAGCTTTCGATGCAGATCTCCGACACGGCCGATGCCCTGCGCAAAGCCGAGGAAGATGTCCCGAACATCACCGCCGATCTTGAGCACTCGCTCGCGGCCGCCGAGCACGCCGTCGAGCAGGCGCAAGCCCCCATCGCCGACGCCAAGCGTGCCCATCAGGCCGTGACGGCCGAGGCCGATGCCGCGCGCGACGAGCTGCAGACCGCAAAAGCCGCCGCCGCAACGCGCCAGCGCGAACTGCGCGAGAAGATCGCCGCCGAGGACAAGGCGCGTCGAGAGCAAGAGCAGGCTATTGCCAATGCCCAGGCGGACGTCGCACACGCACAGTCGATCATCGAGCAGGCGACCGAGGTGCATGACCATCCCGAGATTACCGAATCGCTCGCGGGCTCCCTGGCCCGCGATAAGGCCGAGCACGCCGAAACCGAGCGCGAAGTGGCTCAACTCGAAGCCGCCGAGGACGACGTGCGCGAGCGTACCCGCGACTCACGCATCAAATTCACCGGAGCCATCGTCTGCATCATCGCCGTAATCCTCGTGATCGTCCTGATCGGGCTCTTCGCGAGCAAGTAAACTAGCTGCCAAAAAACACTCAAGGCAGTTGCGGTGAGATAGTTCCTGTTTAGCCATCAATAAGGCCAATTCAAGAACTATCTCACCGCAACTTTTTTATTGGTGCAAAGGGGTCAGGCTACTTTGCACCAACTTGGTGTATATAGACCAGTCCCCATTGCACCAACAACGTTTGCCCAGATAAAACCCGCCAAAATAAACCTGTCCCTTTTTGGCAGGTTGAATCACGGCAACGCCAATGTTTAGGCGAAGTCAGCGAAAACGCCCCTAAGCGAGCAAGGTGACGTGAAAGAGGAGGGCATTGACCTTTTGGTCATGCCCGACGATTGAACGTCAGATTGCCGCTTAGGGGCGTTTGCAGCGTCGAGCAGTTACGCGGTTCGTAGAACCGCGTAACTACAAAATGAGCATGGCGTCGCCAAAGCTGAAGAAGCGGTAACGTTCTTCGATAGCGGCGGCGTAGGCATCCATAATCTGGTCGCGGGTGGCAAGTGCGCTCACGAGCATCATGAGCGTGGAGCGCGGCACGTGGAAGTTGGTGATCAGCGCGTCGACCACGTGATAGGTTGAGCCGGGCATGAGGTAGAGCTGCGTTGTCGCGTTCTCGCGCACCACGATGTCGCCGCGGCCGAGCGTGTCGGCGCCGTCCTCGCGGCCTTCAAAATAGCGCGCCGTCACGGCCGGATCGGACACCGGCGCGTCCGCGTCAAAGGCGCTCTCGAGCGAACGCACTGCGGTGGTGCCGACGGCGATCACGCGATGCCCCTCGGCCTTCGCCTTATGCACGGCGTCGACAACCTCCTGCGACACGTGGTAGCGCTCGGTGTGCATGACGTGCTGCGTAGGGTCGTCCTCCTCCACCAAGCGGAAGGTATCGATGCCCACTTCGAGTTCAACGGCGGCAAACTTGGCACCCTTGGCCTCGATAGCGGCCATGAGCTCGGGCGTAAAGTGCAGACCCGCCGTGGGAGCGGCAGCCGAGTGCTCCTCCTTCATGGCGTAGACGGTCTGGTACTTCTCGGGGTCGCCCTCGTAATCGGTGATGTAGGGCGGCAGCGGCACGTGACCGGCGGCGTGAATGGCCTCGTCGAGCGTGCGCGGCTCGCCGGCAGCATTGCAACCGGCCGGCTCAAAGCGCACCAGACGGCCACCGCGGCTATCAGTGACAAAGTCGATGACCTCGGCCGTCAGCACCACGGGTGCGCCCTCGGGCGCATGGGCGCCACCGGCGCGATACTCAATCTGAGCACCGGGCTTCAGACGCTTACCCGGCTTGACCAGGCACTCCCAAACATGGCCCAGCGGATCCACGTCCTCGCGGCGCTTGAGCAGCAGCGTCTCGACCACGCCACCCGAGCCGGCTTTGCGACCGATCAGGCGGGCCGGCATCACGCGCGTCTTGTTGATGACGAGCACATCGCCCGGCTCGATATAGTCGATGATGTCGCGGAAGATGCGGTGCTCAACGGTGCCGCCATGCTCCAGCGGCGTTCCCGCCTGGGAGCCCTTGCGATCCACCACCAGCAGGCGGCAGGAGTCGCGCGGCTCGGCAGGAGCCTGGGCGATCAGTTCCTCAGGAAGGTTATAGTCAAAATCATCGGTACGCATAGACACGTCGGATTCTCCTTATATAGCTAAAGTCCGCTCTACATCCTAGCAGGCTGACGTCCCAAATGAACTACTTTTTGGCGGCTTTGCGCTCGTCGCGGATGCGGGCGCGGTCCATGGCCGCCTCGACGGCCGAGAACCGGCAGCCGCAGTAATTCTGTCGATACATGCCAAGCTCGCGCGAACGACGCGTGGCCTCGGGGTAATACGGGCGAAAATCGCGTATGACCGGGACGAGCCCATGTGCCGCCGCCAAGCGCTCAAGCACGTCATTGCAGGTTTCGAACAACTGATACGGCGAGACGGCGAGCGTCGTACCCACAAACTCAAACCCACGCTCCTGGGCCACACGACACGCCTCGGCCAGACGCAGGGCATAGCACGCGCGACAGCGACGGGGTCGATCGGCGCCCAGCGGGGCCACGCCGACCTCCCAGCGCTCGCGGTCCTCCCCCGCCTCGATGAGCTCGATGTCGCCATCGGCACACCACCGGCGCAGCTCGTCCAAACGCCGCTGCCATTCATCACGCGGTTGAATATTGGGGTTTGTCCAGCAGATTGTGGGCTCAAACCCTTCCTCGCGCAGCAGGCGAACCGGCTCCAGCGAGCACGGCGCGCAGCAAGCATGCAGCAGCAACGGCTTCATGGACATCTCCTCTCCCACAATGATTTTTTAATCCCCGTCCCAGAAAAATCATCCCAAAAGACTACCTTGCGAAAAAGCGGACGCCAAAGGACGTGTCCTCGCAGGCGACAATGCGGCGGTCGCGCAGGATGGTCCGCACGTAATACCAGTCGCCCACACAGCCCGACAAATGCAAGCCGGCCGCCAGGTAGCACAGCAGCGGATAGCCCGAAAACGCAAACCCCAGGGCAAACGCCGCCGTCACAACAACCGTCGGCGCCAGGCAAACTGCCACGTACCGCCGGCGCGAATAGACCACGCCCTCGGCGCAGGCATAGATCATCGCCGTCTCGCGATTCGCCCCAAAGGTCACCTTCGCGCCCGCAGGCGCCAGAAGCTTAAAAAACACACCGTGCACCAGCTCGTGCACGGCAAACGACGCCGCCGAAACCGCAGCCAAGCCGACTATCCAGCCCAAGACGGCCATCCAACCGCCCGCGTCAGCCGCATCCAGGTCCGCGGGCCCACCCAGCAGCATAAACACCGGCACCAGGCACACGGCAAATGCACCGAGCACGGCCATCCCCCACACAAAGCAGGCGTGCAGAAAATCCTCGTCCTCAAACGCATGTATGTTGGAAATCTCATTCATAGCATCTTAGGATAGCGCCCCTGCCACGTACCCGTCCGCATGTGCGATAATGTCGAACGATATGCACGAATTGACCACCGCGTCGCCAGGCCTTGCGCCCGGCCGCGCTCTCACCATATGCGAAGGAGTCCCATGGCATCCAAATACTCCATGAACGACCGTCCCAGCTGGCCTCGCCGCGCCATCGTTACCGCCGGCGAGCCCTACGGCAACAAGGGCCTTCACTTTGGCCACGTTGGTGGCGTCTTTGTCCCGGCCGACTTCTTCGCCCGCTTCCTGCGCGACCGTCTGGGCCGCGAGAACGTCATCTTCACCTCGGGCACCGACTGCTACGGCTCACCCATCATGGAGAGCTACCGCAAGCTCAAGGAAAACGAAGGCTACGACAAGTCCATTAGCGAGTACGTCGAGTCCAATCACTCCCGCCAGGCCGCGACCCTCAACAACTACAACATCAGCTGCGATATCTACGGCGGCTCGGGCCTTGAGCCGGCTGCGCAGATTCACAACGAGGTGACCGCCGAGATTATCGAGCGCCTGCACGAGCAGGGCACCATCTCCAAGCGCTCCACGCTGCAGTTCTACGATGCCAAGGCCGGCACGTTCCTCAACGGCCGTCAGGTGATCGGCCGCTGCCCCATTCAGGGCTGCAAGTCCGAGAAGGCGTACGCCGACGAGTGCGACCTGGGTCACCAGTTTGAGCCCGAGGAGCTCATCGCGCCCAAGAGCCAGCTCACCGGCGAGGTGCCCGAGCTGCGCCCGGTCGACAACCTCTACTTCGACCTGCCGGCCTACCTCGACTTTATGAAGACCTACACCGCCAAGCTCGCCCAGAACCCGCAGGTTCGCTCCGTGGTCTCCAAGACCATGGAAGAGTGGCTGCTGCCGGCACAGCTCTATATTCAGAACAAGTTCCGCGAGGCCTTCGACGCCGTCGAGGATCAACTGCCCGAGCACACCGTGCTGGAGCCCGAGGGCAACAAGAGCAGCTTTACCGTCACCTTCCCCAGCTGGAAGGAGCGCGACGACGCCCACGCGGTGCTCGCCAACGGCGGCGTGCGCTTCCGCAGCGGCAAGGCGCTCGTACCCTTCCGCATCACCGGTAACATCGACTGGGGCGTTCCGGTGCCCGAGGTCGACGGCGTGACCGACGTCACCTGCTGGTGCTGGCCCGAGAGTCTGTGGGCGCCCATCAGCTATACGCGTACCGTGCTCGCGCGCGATGCCAAGGCAGCCGGCGTGACCGAGGGTGTCGCCGCCCAGGACGCCGCCCTCATGGGCGAGCCCGCTGCCGATTCCACGCAGGTACCCGCACCCACCTACCAGCACAGCTCGCTCGACTGGCGCGACTGGTGGTGCTCGGACGACGCGCAGATCTACCAGTTCATCGGCCAGGACAACATCTACTTCTACTGCATCGCGCAGACCGCCATGTGGGAGGCCCTGGGCTGGAACCTCACGCAGAGCACCGTCAGCGCCTGCTACCACCTGCTCTACATGGGCAAAAAGGCCAGCTCGTCCTCGCAGACGCCTCCCCCGCCGGCAGACGACCTGCTCAACCACTACACCTGCGAGCAGATGCGCGCGCATTGGCTGTCGCTCGGCCTATCCGAGAAGCCGGTGAGCTTTAGCCCCAAGGCATACGACACGCGCGTGACCGGCAAGGACAAGGACGGCAACGAGGTGCGCGCCTGCGACGACAAGCGCGTTATCGACCCGGCCCTTAAGGAGAGCGCCCTCTTGACCGGCGTGTTCAACCGCCTGGCCCGCAGCTGCTTCTACGGCGTCGCCGTCAAGGAGGGCGACGAGAGCCCCTATCGCAACGGTTGCATTCCGGCCGGCGCAGCCTCTGCCGTCGTGGTCGAGGCCGCCGAGCAGGCCGCCCTTGCCTTTGAGCAGGCCATGTACAAGTTCGAGACGCACCGCGCGCTCGCCGTGTGCGACGACTACCTGCGCGCCGCCAACAAGCGCTGGAGCGATGCCTCCAAGGCCGCCAACAAGCTCGAGGGCGAGCCGGCCAACGCCGCTATGAAGCAGGCCCTGGTCGACGCCTTTACCGAGCTGCGCGTGGCGACCGTGCTCATGCACGGCATCGTCCCGGCCGGCTGCGAGCTCATCTGCGAGTACTTCGACGTCGACCCGGTCGCCTTCTTTAGCTGGGACAACATCTTTGCCTCCACGGACGAGTTTGTGGAGAGCCTGGGCGAGAAGCCCGGCGAGCACCACGTGAAGCCGCTGCCCCCGCGCTTCGACTTCTTTAGCAAGCACGAGAGCCAGTACTAAAGCACGCCAGCAGCAACGTGCCCGGAAAGTAGTCAATTTGGGATGGGAAGGAAAGACGGATGTCCAAGCCGCGTCGTCGTAAGCAGAAAAAGCAGGTTAAGCCCGAGCTCAAGCTCAGGCAGTTTGCCGCTACCGAGCTTTCCGACCAGCTTGCCGCCCAACACTCCGCCGCCGACCTGCCGCGCTTTATGGTCGACACGGTTGCCGGCGCCTATACGCCTGCCGATGCTGAGCTCATGATCGAGGGCTTTGGTGCCGCAGCCACGCGCCCGGTCACGCTGCGCGCCAACACGCTCAAGGCGACCGCCAGGGACATTGCCGCGGCACTCGACGCCGCCGGCATCGCCCACCGCTCCGTCGCATGGTACTCGGATGCCTTCATCCTTCCCGAAGCCCAGGTTTCCGACCTGTGGGATCTCGACATCTACCGTGACGGCAAGATCTACCTGCAGAGCCTGTCGTCCATGATGCCGCCTTTGGTGTTGGGCGCTCAGGCCGGCGAGGACATCCTGGACATGTGCGCGGCCCCCGGCGGCAAGACAACGCAGATCGCCGCCCTCACCCAGGGACAGGCGCACCTCACAGCCTGTGAGATGAGCATTCCCCGCGCCGAAAAGCTCGAGGCCAACTTGGGCCGCCAGGGCGCCAAAAACGTGCCCGTCATGCGTATTGACGCACGCGAGCTTGACGAGTTCTTCCGCTTTGACCGTATCCTGCTCGACGCCCCCTGCACCGGTACGGGCACCGTCATCAGCGGCAACGAAAAGAGCCTGCGCGGCCTCACTGAGCAGCTGCTCATCAAGTGCGCCCGCTCGCAGCGCGCGCTTCTGGACCGCGCCATGGGGGCCCTCAAACCGGGCGGTACGCTCGTCTATTCGACGTGTTCGATCTTGCCGCAGGAAAACGAGGATGCCCTGCAAGAGGCCCTCGACAAGCACATGGACTGTGAGCTCATCCCCCTCGACGGCACACCGAGCGAAAGCGAAGCACGCCGCGCCCAGCAGGTCGGCGAGGAACCGCATATCGAGTGCAACGCCCTTACCGAGGCCATTGCCGCGGGCCACGTCTCGGCCATTGCCAACGGCATGCCAGGCACGCTGACCATTCCGCCCAGTCGCGACTTTGAGGGCTTCTATATCGCCCTGGTCCGAAAACGCAGCTAGCGCACGGATTCAAAACTCAACAAGCTATCGCCGTGCGCACTTGTCCTGCTGGTCACGATGCTGTTTAAGTGCCTCGCGTTCTTTGCGCTCGGCCTTTTTGCCCTTAATGGCCGTGACCACAAAGTAGATGACCGCGGCGGCAACGATTGCGCTCACGCATAGGCCAATCGAGCCCAACATTGCCGAGAATTCCATACCGCGTCACCTCTCTTTTGTATACGGGACATTCAAGATAGCACCTCGATTCCCGCCACCACAGCTCCTTCACGTTCGCCGGCCCTTCAGTCTAACGGATGGCGCAGCGGGGAAAAATCAACTCGTCAAACGATTTAGCACTCGCAACGCCGGTCGTACACTGCCGACCGCACAACATAGAAACGGACCGCCATGGATTCTCTCAACGATTTGAACGAGCGCGTCGACGCCTTTGTCGCCACCAGCTCCTTCGATACGCCTGCCGCGACTAGCGACCAAGCCCCCATCGATGTTCCCGCCGAGGTTCACGAGGACATCGTCGCTTCGGTCGACTTCTCCGAGGTAGAGCTTGCAGACGAATTTACCGAGCCCCAGGTGGCCGTAACTCCCAACGGCCTTTTGCCCATGGAGCCGCTGCCCATCGACGGGCGCCTGCGCAAGGCGGCCCTCCGTATGCCCGATGAGATCGAGGAGGCCAGCGGCTTTACGCTCTTTGGCCGCCGCATCAAATCGCTCATCTACACCACCGACGTGGCGGTCATCCGCAACTCCAATGCCGACGCCGTGTTTGCCGTCTACCCCTTCACGCCGCAGCCCGCCATTACGCAGGCGCTGCTGACCGTTGCCGAGTGCCCGGTCTTTGTGGGCGTGGGCGGCGGCACCACCACCGGCAAGCGCTCCGTGCAGATGGCAGCCGTCTCCGAGATGCAGGGCGCGGCGGGCTGCGTGGTCAATTCCCCCGCCACTGCCGAGATGGTCGAGCACATCACCAACATCGCCGACATCCCCGTCATCGCCACGGTCGTTCGCTGCGACGACGATGCTCACGCCAAGGTGCGCGCCGGAGCAAAGATCCTCAACATCGCGGCCGGCAAGAACACGCCCCAGGTCCTGCGCGAGCTGCGCGAACACTATCCCAACCTGCCGCTCATCGCTCCGGGCGGCAAGACGCCCGAGAGCATCCGTGAAACCATCGCCGCCGGCGCCAACGCCATCATCTGGACACCGCCTTCGGCCCAGCAGCTGCAGACCGACATGATGCAGCGCTACCGCAAGATGAAGGAAGACGCCACGCCCGTCATCTCGCGCGACGATGTGCCCATTATCGACCAGGTCGCCGCCGCCGAGGTCAGCCAGGTCGAGAACATGAATCCCGACGTGCCGATCCCCGACGAAGTCATCGAACGCGTCGCTTCGATCCACGATCATATCGAGGAGCGTCGCGCCAACCGCGGACTCAAACCCTCGCTGCACGGTTTCTTCTTCCGCGGAAAGAAGCATTAACAGAAATAGCTAGGCCCGCCTCACCAACGTGAGGCGGGCCGTTTTCGTTTGAGTAATCATGCAGCGACGTGATGGGGCAAATTAATCCATGCGCTTGTCGCCCATAAAGAAGATGGCCACCGTGCCGGGGCCGGTATGCGAGCCAATCAGAGCACCGATGCTATTGATCTCAATCTTACCTTTGAGCTGCGGAACCTGTTCCTCTATCAGTGCCGCAACGGCCTCGGCGTCCGCGCGGCACGCCGAGTGCGACATGATGCACTTGCCCGAATAGTTCGCGCCGTCCTGCACATGCGCCATCACGGTCTTGGCCATCTCGGAGATCGCGCGCTTCTTGGTGCAAATCTTCTCGCGTGGCGCCAGCTCACCTTCGCAATCGACCGTCATAAGCGGGCAAATCTTAAGCGCCGTGCCGATGATCGCGCTCGCGGCCGAAATGCGACCGCCGCGCAGGTAGCTCGACAAATCGGTCGAGAAGAACCAGTGGTGCAGGTTGAGTTTATGCTCCTCAATCCAAGCGGCCGTCTCGTCGAGCGAAGCGCCGCTATCGCGAACGTCGGCGGCACACTCCACCAGCAGGCCAAAGCCCGAAGACGCAGCCAGCGAATCGATGACGCGCACCTTGCCGCCCTGGGGATAGCGATCCGCGAGCATCTGCGCCGCAACGCAGGCCGATCCATACGTGCCCGAAATACCCGACGACAACGCCAGGTGCAGCACGTCTTTGCCCTCGGCAACAAACGGCTCCCAAAACTCCTCGTACTCACCCACGCTCACCTGAGACGTCTTGGGCATGGCGCCCGCGGCAATCTGCGCAAAAAACTCGTCCGGCGTAATCGACTGATACAGATCGTCCGTATAGACAGCATCGTCGATCTCGTAATGAAAACACACGACAGGAATATTGCGCAACGCAAAGAACTCACGGGTTCGATCGGCGGCGGATTCACAGGTCAGGACAAAATCACTCATATGAGGCTCCTTACTCATTGCTGCGCAAATTATCGCACAGCAAGTGTGAATACGGTACAAATGTCCGCTATTTACCAAATTGAACCAAAGGTAGTGAACATCCTTACCGTCATCATCTCTATCGATCCCAGAGGTATGCGCCTGCAAAAAACGACCCTACGTCTCCATTCAACCGCCATATCCACCTCAACTAAATCGATTTACCAAACCGTTCGGCCAACAATTCGATCTCCCATCCCCAATCGAAACAAAAGCGGCGCATACTGATAAACGTTTGACGCTGTTTATCAGTTTTACCAACCACATCGGAAGGTGCTTCATGGTCGCATTCGATCGCAATCCGCAAGACTTCAAGTATCTGCGCCTGCTGTCGAGACAGTTCCCCACCGAGCAATCCGCATTTACCGAAATCATCAACCTCTCGGCCATCCTCAACCTGCCCAAGGGCACCGAGCATTTTATGAGCGATGTGCATGGCGAATACGAAGCCTTTATGCACATCCTCAACAACTGCTCGGGCGTCGTGCGCGAGCATGTCGACGAGATCTTTGGCGACACGCTCTCCTTTGACGAAAAGGGCGAGCTGTGCACGCTCATCTACTATCCGCGCGAGAAGATCGATCTTGTCCGCAGCCGGCGCGAGGACTCGCCCACCTGGTACAAGACCATGCTCGACCAGCTCATTGTGGTTGCCCGCTCGCTTTCGAGTCGCTACACCCGCTCCAAGGTGCGTAAGGCCATCCCGCGTGATTACGCCTACATCATCGACGAGTTGCTGCACACGCATCCAGACGAGAACAACTACCGCGTGCGTTATCACGAGCGCATTATCGAATCCATCTTGGAGACCGCCAGCGCCGACGACTTTATCGAGTCGCTTGCCTCGCTCATCAAGCGCCTCGCCGTCGACCACCTGCACTTGGTGGGCGACATCTTCGACCGTGGCGGCGGTGCGGCCAAGATTATGGACCGCCTGCTCACCTATCATTCGCTCGATATTCAGTGGGGTAACCACGATCTGCTGTGGATGGGCGCTGCGGCCGGTGAGCCCGCCTGCATCGCCACGGTGCTGCGCAACAACCTGCGCTACGACAACTACGAGATTCTCGAGAACGACTATGGCATCTCGTTGCGCGAGCTTGTCGCCTTCGCCGACGCCACCTATACCGCCGGCGAGCCGATAAGCCCGCTGGTCAAAGCCATTAATGTCCTGCTCTTTAAGCTCGAGGGCCAGATTATCCAGCGCCACCCCGAGTTCGACATGGCCGACCGCCTGCTGCTCGACAAGATCGATCACGACGCCGGCACAGTCACGCTTGCCGACGGCAGCGTGTGGCCGCTCACGACCAACGACTTCCCCACCGTCGATCCGGCGGACCCCTACACGCTCACGCCCGAGGAGCAGCACATCATCGACAAACTCGTGTCCGAGTTTGTCACCGCCGATCACCTGCATCGCCACATCGATTTCCTCTATACCCACGGCTCCATGTATAAGGTCGCCAACGGCAACCTGCTGTTCCACGGCTGCGTGCCGCTCAACGAAGACGGCACCTTTAGCAGCATGAACTGCCTGGGCACCTGGCATGCCGGCCGCGATTATTTTGATTTTTGCGACCATATCGCGCGCCGTGCCTGGCGCGTCGGCGACCGCGATGCCCTCGACTGGATGTGGTACCTGTGGATCGGCTTCAACTCACCCGCCAGCGGACGCGTGGTGCGTACCTTTGAGCGCGCCTATATCGCCAATAAGAGCACCTGGGTCGAGCCGATGGACCCGTACTTTACGCTTACCAAGTCGCCCTCGGTCTGCGACGACATCATGCACGAGTTCGGCGTTGCCCCCATGGCATGTTCGCCGACCGGCCACATCATCAACGGCCACACACCCGTCAAGACGACCAAGGGCGAGCAGCCTATCCGAGCCGAGGGCAAGCTGCTGGTCATCGATGGCGGCTTCTGCCGCGCCTACCATCCCAAGACGGGCATCGCCGGCTACACGCTTATCTCGAGCTCACGCGGATGCCGCCTTAAGTCGCACCGGGCCTTTACCACCGTTGCCGAGGCGCTCACACGCAACGTGGACATCGAAAGCGAGACCAACCGCTTTGACGAGGCCGACCGCCGCCGCATGGTCAGCGATACCGACACTGGCGCCAAGATTCGCAGCCAGATCCAGGATCTGCGCCAGCTGCTCGATGCATATAGAAACGGTGCTATCGAAGAGCGCGTCTAGCTCCACCCGCGGTGATTGGCTAAACTTGCTGAGTTTGTCATCCCCGCGGCGCTCCGGCGCCACCCTAAGGCAGGTACCATGCAAAAGCTCCTTGCGCAGATCATGAAGTTTGGCGTCGTCGGCGTCGTCGCCACGGTCATCGACTTTGGCATCATGAATCTGCTCCACTACGGCCTGGGCCTTAATATCCTGATCGCCAATACCAGCGGCTTTATCGTCTCGCTCATCTTTAACTACGTCGCGAGCATGAAGTACGTGTTTGCGCACAAGGAGGGCATGAGCCGCCGCCGCGAGTTCATTATCTTTGTCGTGCTGTCCGTGATCGGCTTGGCGCTCAACGACGGTATCGTGCTGGCGCTCAACGCCGGCCTGGGGCTCGAGGCCAATATCGCCAAGATTTGCGCCACCGCGCTTGTTATGGTCTACAACTTTGTGACCCGAAAGATCTTCCTGGAGGGCGACGAGACCAAGTAGCTCGACTTTCCCGCACAGCTACGGGGCCCACGGATGACGCACGTCGAGCACTGCGTTGTTCGTGGGCCTTGCTCGTTTACGGGAAGATTTGCAACGTTTGCGGATTACCTCTTGAATATTTGGCGAGTTCGTATAGTTCTTGGCAAAGCCCTTACGTTTCCCTTGCAAAAGCTCTAAAGTATCCTCTGCTCGATTCGTCAACGCATTGGATGTGATTACGTGCGCAAGGCACTGGCACAACCTCATACCAAGCAGTTCCTCAAGTTCGCTGTCGTGGGTCTTATCTCCTTTGGCATCGACTGGGGTATGCTCATTGCACTCGTCGAGCTGTTCCACCTCGACTTTTTGATGAGCACCACGATCTCGTTTATCACGTCCGTCATTGTCAACTACTGGCTCAGCATGAAGTACGTGTTCGACCATCGCGAGGGCATGAGCCGCAAGCGCGAGTTCACGATCTTCACCATCCTGTCGGTGATCGGTTTGGGCCTCAACGACCTGTACATGTTTGTGGGCGTCACGTTTTTGAGCATCGGCTACCAGGCCATGAAAGCCATCGCAACGTTCCTGGTCACCTGGTACAACTACTTTAGCCGTCGCTTCTTCCTCGAGGGCGCGCAGTCGTAGTTTGCTCGACATTAGCTTGAAGGTATAACCGGTTGGAATTCTCGTTCCAACCGGTTTTTTTGTTTGCCGAGAGATCCGGCGACCCAGTCCTCTACGCATGAAAAACGGGCGGCCCGGATGTTTGTCCGAACCGCCCGTTTGGCGCGTTATGTCGAGGTATCTAGCCCGTTACGTAATACCAGACTACGCTGTCGCCATTGGAAAGAACGTAACTGCTGCAAGCCATTTTGGGCGGTACGCCGTTGACGGAATACATCCAGCCGCTCGTGCTGCCGTGCTCCTTCTCAGCCAAGCCGCCGATAGCTGCGACATACGTGCCATACGGCGAACCATGCGCATTCACGGAAAGGCCCAGAGCGCACAGGGCATCGTAGACCGTGGCGCCCTCGTTAAAGGTGAACGTGCCGCCAGACGAGACAGGATTGCCCACGGCGCTCGAAGTTACCGAGACCGTCACTGTGACATAGCCATGCTGCTGCGAGCCGCCCTGATTGCCCGCAGAGGCGCTGCCGCCGTTGGATGCAGACCCACCGCCAGACACCGAGCCGCCGCCCGAAGAAGAGCCGTCAGAAGAACTCGATCCACCGGTGGATTCAGGGCCCTGTCCAGCAGATGCGTTGTTGGACGTCTTGCCGTCCTTGCTTTCGGACTTCTTCTCCTTCGAATCCTTTTTTGAGTCCTTCGACCCGTCCTTCGCATTGTCCGAAGATTCGGAGTCCTTGGGCGCAGCCTTGCCCGAAGCGGTAATCGAGCCGGAAACCGACGCATCCTTGGCAACGACGCTCTCCCCTGTCACAGCCTGAGCGATCCAATCGATGGACCATGCACCGCTGGAAGAAGGTTGGACAAAACCCAGCGACACAACGATCAAGACGATGCAGACGGCCGTCAGAGCGCCAAGCAGCGCCCTGCGCCGAGGGGCGGACGCCGCCGAGGCGGCGCCCTTTTTCTTTGCATCGTCGAGTTGAATGAACGACGAGTCGGGCTGCTTGGAGTCGGCGTCCTGAGGTTTATTGGACACAGTCCTCACCTACCGACGCTTGGTGAATACGAACACACCGATGACGGCAAGACCGATCACGCCGGCCGCCACACCAGCGATGGCGAGCGGATTGAAGCCAGACTGCTGCACAGGAGCCTCAGCGGACTTCTTATCAGACTTCTTGCTGTCCTTCTTGTCGGACTTGTCGGAATCCTTCTTGGAATCCTTGCCGTCCTTGGTTTTGGTCTTGGTCGTGGTCGACGACACAGGCTTCTGCCCAGGCGAAACGGCACCGCCGCTCTGCTGGCCGTTTGTGCCGTTACCGGGGTCAGAACCAGCACCGGCATTACCCGAGCCGCCATTAGAGCCAGAGCCACCACTACCGCCAGGGTTAACGGCATTCTTGGTCCACTTGGCATAGAGCGTCATATCGGCCGTCACGACGTCCTTGGCGAAGTCCCACTTCTCGCCTTCGGCGGTGTACCAGCCGAGGAACGTATATCCGTCGCGGGTTGGGGCAGCCGGCTCGGAAACCATCTTGTTCTTGGCAACATAACGCGGTGCGACGTACGAACCGCCCTGTACATCGAACGCAACTCTCCAGGACTCGGCACCCGCTAGCTTAAAGAGGCGTCCCGAGTCATTGGCGTAGTACAGGTTGCCCTTCTCATCACAGATGATAGAAGCGGTGCAGTATTCACGATACTTTGCGTCGGGCGTGAATATCATTTGCGCCGCATCGTCGCCCAGTTTATAAGCGTAAACGCCACCGGGCAGAGCGTTGCAGGTGAAGTACACGTACGTGTCGTTACCTTGAACCGAGACGAGCGGGGTGCTCTTGGACTCGCCCTTGTCTGCGCGGATGCTCTTTTTAACGCTCATAGTGCTCAGATCGATGACAGAGAGCGTTCCGTAACCCTCGATGTCCATGCCGCAGACATACGCCAGGCCGTTGCTCACTGCCGGCGTAGAGGTGGAGATGGCCGCGAAGGCAACGGGCTTGCCCTCGAGGGTCAGCTTGCCCCCGCTGCGACGAATCTTGTAGAGCGTTCCGTTATCGCGGGAGACCGCGAGATACGTGCCGTCGCCGTTCTCGCCAACCTCGACGGCAATGATGCCGGAGCGAACGGGCGTGCCTACGCTTACGCTCGAGAGCTCTTTGCCGTTGGAGCCATCAATGAGGGCAACCTTACCGGACTCGTTACCGATGATGATGTCGTCACCGGAGGCCGCAGCGCCCGCCCAGTAGTAGCCCTCGTTCTCGTTGGTCTCGGACTTCTTTTTGTCTGTTGTCCAGTCCACTTTGCCTGAAGCCAGGTCAACGCACACGAGCGCACCTTCTGAACCGTCGACAACAGTGAAGCCTGCGTAGGCCTTGCCGCCGGAGATGGTCACGGACGTGAGAGCTTGGGTATCTTTGATCCCGAGCGAAGGGGTCTTGTATCGACAGGCTATCGAGTACTGCCCATCCTTCTTGTCCAGAACAAAAATGCCGAGCGAGCCGTCCTCAAAAGGAACAACCAGATAGCCGTCTTTATAGGCGGGACGGCAGAAGTAGCCAATGTTCGCGCCAATAGAGCAGCTCGCAAGCTCCTTCTTTCCGGTTTCAGAATCTATGAGCACAATGCGGTTGCCCTTAACCGCGCAAATATTACCGTCGATAATGAGCAAGTCCGAAACGCCTTTTGCATCGCCCTTGATATCCGCGGGCTCATCCCACGCAGATTCAGCCGCACCAGACGGAGTCGGCACTTCGGCAACCGAGCCATTGACTTTGCCGCCGGCAAACGCAGGCCAGGCAGAGTCGAAGTTAGACTTAGGCGCGTTGGGGTCGGTCGTGAGGGCATCGGGGTCAGGCAGCTTGTCGCCAGCCGTATAGACCCAGGCGATAGACTTCGCGTCCTTCAGCTGGACGCTGCCCGCGCCCAAATCGGAAGGCTTGCCATCGATAAAGAGCTTCCAGTAAGCCCCAGTCGTGGAGTCCCATGCGAGCGTTCGCTCATCAAACGGCGATGTAATTGAGTTGAGGAACCAGCCCCATGTACCCGTACCATAATCCGCAGAGATGCCACTCTGCTTGAAGGCAAGTTCAGTCGCATCAGCCACGGTCGCGGTATCAACCATGGTGTAGTCAGCTGCAGGCGCCCACGTCTGAACATTACCGCCGCTGTCAACACCGATAATCTGCAGGGAAGCCTTTGTCTGCCCAGGCATAGTACCGTCAGAGCCGTAGACCCAGGAAACTTTGTCACCGGCCTTGAGCGTGTAGTTACCGGCGCCCACATTTGCGAGCTTGCCGTTGACAAAGAACTGCCAGTAATTCCAAGTGGAAGCGTCAACCTTTTCGGTCGAGAGCTTTACGTCCTCATCAAACGGAGAGGTGAGCGAGTTGAGGTACCAGCCGTAGGAGCCCGTCCCGGTGTCGGCGCCAATGCCAGCCTGCTTGAACACCTGCTCAGAGAGCTCAGCCGCGGTCGAGCCCTCCTTCACTTGGATAGTCGTGGGCTGAGCCCAGGTCTGCTGGCTACCGTCCTTAGCCTGGCCAACAACCTCGCAGCTCACGGAGAGCTGGTCGGTGGGCGCCGGGTCGCCGCACTTGGAGTAGCACCAGACGACCGAGTCGCCGGCCTCGAGCACGTAGCCGCCCGCACCAACCGATGCGGCCGTGCCGTTGATGAAGAGCTGCCAGTACGCTCCGGTCTGCGAATCATAGCCAAGCGTTCGGCCCGCGTCGACAGGCGAGGTGATGGAATTGAGGTACCAGCCCCAGGTTCCCATGCCGTAATCGGCGGTGAGGCCGTGCTTCTTGAAGAGCGCCTCAGAGAGGTCGGCGGCGGTAGACCCCGTTTTTAACGTGTACGGCTCGGCGGCGGTCCAGGTCTGCTGGTTGCCATCGGCATCGATGCCGATAACCGAGCATGTTGCTGTAACCTCAGGAGCGACCTGACCACTCGTTCCAAGCACGGTCACTGTCGCAGAGACGTCCTGGTTGGCGAGCTTTGCGTACGTGGCATTATCCGGATAGCGCTTGGCGTAACGCGCGTACTTCTCACTGGAAAGGCGAGAAGTAATGGTGACCTTGGTGTTGTACTCAGGCTGCGTGACAAGAAGGTTCTCCGCAGAGACGACACCAGTGTCGCTCGACTTGAAGAGGCGCCACTGCTGGCCGCTCATGTCGTCGTAGCCCTCGAGCTCAACCGGGACGATGCCCGAGCCCGCAGCGTCGGTAGACGCCTTGTCGTAGCTCCACGCGAGCTTACCATCGGCGTCGAGATACGCCTTCTGGAAGGCATGCATATTTGCGGTCACGCCGGCGGCGTCCTGGCCGTCGAGGATGGCCTCGGCGTAGCCCGCCTTGGCGGCCTCCATGAGCTTAAGCTCATTGTCGAGGTCGGCCTGATCCTGCGGCGCAACCGTGAAGTCAAGCGTCTTTGTGGCAGTGACCTCAGCGTTGTTCTTATCCGTAACCGTGCAGGTGAGTTTCGTGGAGACGGCGCTCTTACCGGCCTCGGGACGGAAGACCGTGCCCTTATAGCCGTTGAAGGTCACGTCATCGGTGCTCGCGGAGTACTCGACCTTATAGTATTTTCCGTCGACGCCGAGCGTGCTCGTGCGCGGCATCTGGAGGTCATCGGTCAGGCCGTCCTTATTGGCAACCGCATCGGTACCGGAGTACTTGATGTTGTTGTAAATAAACGCCGCGTCGACCTTCTCCTGCAGCGCCTTCTTGTCGGCAGCAACCTTCTCGGGGTCGCCCTTGACGGTCACGGTGAAGTCGTGCGTGCCCTCGACATCGCTCGGGCCGCCCTTCACAAACGAAACCGTCGCGGTCAGCGTAACGGCGCGATCGCTCGAGGCGCGCGTCACCTTGCCGGTGTAATCGCTCCAGCCATAGCCGGACGGCCAAATGGCGTCGCCGTCGGAGCTCTTCCAGCTAACCTCGAACTTGCTCTTGGAGCCCGCGCGGTACGGAAGCGTGAGGTTGGACGTAACGGACTCGGCCGAATCGCCCGCAGCGTAACCGATGGCAACCTGCTCGGCGGCATCGTCGAGCATCTGCTGCACACGAGCCTCGTCCCAAGCCACCTGAACCGTCTTGTTGGGCTGGTAATACTCGGTCTTCTCGCCATCGCGCGACAGTTCAAACGCCACATCGGCGCTACGCAGACCGTCGATGTTGTAACCGGTGTAGTCGTTGGGGTCAATGAAGAAGAACGTTACATCGCCATTGGTCTTGTCCTGCGCATCGGAGATGCCGACCGTGGCCTTGGCGTCCTCAGCCTTAAAGAGCACGCCGCCCTCGGAGACCTTAAGGTCAACGTCGGTAAATCCCAGATCAGCAAGCTGTGCCTTCAGCGCATCATTGACGTTGCCGCCCTTGGCGCTGTAGTCAACAACAATCTGCTTGTTAGCATCGTTGAGCTTTTGGACTGCAGCCTCGAGCGAACCCGCGGCGATAACCTTGTTGGTGGAGACGAGCTCGACCGTCGAGCTTCCGCTCGTGGCGACAGCCTTCAGATACTTGCCAGCAGCAGATGCCGAGACCGTCGCCTCGGCGCCCGACATATCGGACAGCAGCGTCCAGTCGGCCGCGGGAGCCTTCGCGTCGTCGGCCGCATACCAAGCAACAGTCGCCTGACCGGTGACGTCGATACCATTGGTGGCCGAACCGTCGGCGCGCTTGGCCTGCGCCGTCGCCTTAACGCTATCACCTGAGACGAGATGGGTCGTATCGCTATTGATCTGCGGCGTAGTGGTCACGCGCAGCAGGTTATACTCCCCCGCCGCGGTAACGCTGTCCGACGAAACCCATTCAACCGTGTTGTCGAGAGCGCTCGCCGTGAGTTTGATACGCTTGCCGATGAGGGGATCGTTGAGCGTCAGCGCACCGGTCTCGGCGTCAATGCCGTCGGTGACTTCAACCCAATCCGAATCATCCTCGCCCTTGGCATACCAAGCGAGCGTGAGCTTAGCGTCCTCGGGCAGATCGGAATCAGACCAGCTCGAGGAGCCGGGAATCTTCACGCGCGGCGTGAGCACCGTGCCAACGGAGAGCGTCGTCGAAGAAGCCTCGTTGGGCGCAACGGACTTGAGCTTGTACTGACCGGCAAGCGTCACAGGGCCAACGGGGTCGACGGACTGCGTACCGCCGTAGGTGCTCTTCTTCTCGGTGCTCTTCACCGAGTTCTTGCTCGTGGCGATCACACGAATGTACTTGCCCACCATATCGGCCGTGGGCGTGTACGTTGCGGAGTCGGTCGAATCGGGAATGTTGACGAAGTGGCTGTCGTAGGAGCTCTTGTCGTTGGAGTACTGCCACTGATAGTGGACCGTGTCCGTCGCGGAGACGTCAGTGTAGTAGTTGCCCTTGGTCGCCTTGGCCGTCAGAACCTTGCCTGCGGCAATCTGGCCAGATGCCAACGCGCCCTCAACCGTCACACCGTAAAGCTCAACGGAGCCAGCCTCGACAACGAGAACAGCACTCGACTTCTCGTCACCAAAACCGCCGTTAGCACATGCCACGACATATTTACCGGCGTAGGACGCATCGGGTGCAAAGGTATTGGTGGCCGCGCCATCGATCTTCGTCGTGCACGTCTTCGCTGTATCGCCGCAGTACCACGACCACGCGACGCGCTCGTTGGCGGTCACATCACCCGAAGCCGCATTGGCGGTCGCCGTGATAGCTTCGCCCGCATTGACCTCGCCCGTCTTATCGAGCTTAACGCTCGTGATGTTGACGGAGCCAGCGGCACCAATGCGGCTCGTGCCCTTAGTAGTGTAATCGCTGCCGCCAATCTTTGCGGTTACATGGCAACGGACCGACTTGCCCTCGTAAGCCGCGAGCTTAAGGGTACTCGACGTCGCACCTTCAATATCGGTGTAGATGCCGCCCTTGACATCTGCGACCTGCCACTGGTAGCTCAGCTTCGAGGAATCGATGTAATCGGAGGCGTCCTTCTTCTCTTTAGCAAGGGCTTGGACGGTGTCGTCAACGGTATAGACAAAGGTGCCGGAGGTGGAGCCTTCGGGGGCCAGGATGGCGGAGTAGATGTCCACAGCACCGGCTTGCTTGAAGGGACCCACGCCGTAGCCGGTCGACCAAGCACCAAAGGCTACATCATTGGCGCCCGCGTTCGCAGACACTGAGACATAGTAGCCCTCAAGGTCGTCAGTCACCGTAAACGTGGGGCCGGACTCCCCCTCGATGGTCTCCCACTTTGTGGAGCTGCTGGGCGCCGGGGTGCCCTTGTACTTCTTCCAGGTGTAGGTGACCTTGGAGTTGTCGACGTAAGAGGGGCTGTAGCTCGAACCGGTGTACGCCTTAGCCGTGAGGGTCGCGCCGATCTCCGTGGAAGGCGCAGAAAGCTCGACGCCGGCGAGCTTGACCGCGCCGGCCTTGAGCACGGCGTCGCTCGTCGTGGCCTCAACGTCGTTTACCCCGGCGCTTGCCTTGACCTTGACGTACTTGCCCTCGAGAGCGTCGGTTAGCGTGAGGGAGGCAGTCGTCGCGCCTTCAATCTCGGCCCAGCCGGAGTTTTTGTTGGTCGACTCGTACCAGGTGTAGGTCACCTTGGTGTCGCTCGCGGCGGGCGTGTTGTACGCAGTGTACGGCGTAGCGGTCAGAGTGTCGCCAACGGCGGGAGACGAGCTACTCAGCTTGACGGAGTAGAGGTTTGCCTGCCCAGCGCCCAACACGGGACCGGGAATGTAATTGGCATTGATGCCCGAGCCATAAGAGACGGAGGGGCCGTAGTAGTCCTTGCCACCCGCCGTCACCTTGCAGATGAAGTACTTGCCCACCATGGCGTCGGTGACGGTAAGGGACTGCTCATGGCCTACGACCTCGGTGTAGTCGGAGACGTCGTTGCTTGTCTTAACCGTGCCAGCAAGCCAGGTGTAGGTCCAGGTGCCGGGGTTGGAAACAGACTGAGTTTCGGTGGTGGGGTCACCCCAATAGTCCTCGGTCTCCACCTCGTCATACATGTTGGCCCAAAGCGTGTCGCCCGCGCTGAGCGCACCAGACTTCCACTGGAAAGAAGAGGCGTTGTCCTTATCCTTGGAATCCTGAATGTAGACCTTGGCATCGCTCGTAAGCGTCGTGGCGGAAGCGGCAACGGCCTTCGGCTCGCCCTGCTCCGAGGCGACAGATGCTGCCGCCGCAGGGTTCTCAGCGTTGGCGGCGTCATCGGCTGACGCGCTATCGTTGTCTGCGGTATTCGTGCCGTCCTCGGCGGCATTCGTGCCGTCCTCAGCAGCGGCGCCATTCGAGCCAGCATCGGCAACCGCGCCCTCGCCGGCAGCCGAACCCTCGCCCGGCGTTGTCGCCTGCGCCACGGCCTCGGCAATGCCCTCGGCGCCCTCGGCCCACATCTGGGCGGGCGTGGTGCCAAAGGCCATCGCGAAGGCCAGGAATGCCACCAGGCCGCGCTTGGCTACTCCACGGACAATCGCTCCATGACGACGCCACGAGGCGCGCTGGCACTCGTCCTCAAACATATCCATTTGTCTCCTATTGTCTGCACTTGGAGCATTGCCCAGCGGCTGCCCCACGTCATCGCGCATATTGCGCTTGAGTACCCCCATCGGGGTCCCCCTTCCCTCCAGAGCCCAACGCGTACCGGCGGCATGCGCCGCGCCCGCGTGCAAGATGGGAGGCGATCCGACTTAACCTTACCGACCCGGGCGCGTCGTCCGATCTGCGACGCGAACATCCCGGGCCAAGAGGAATTACGGTTACTGGTACAGCCGGGGACTTGCACCCCGATTCTCCCAAACGCGCAGGAAAACCGCGCGTTCGTGCGTCTCCGCACCACCATCTAGGCCATCGATTATTACTGTCAGTATGGTAGCACGCAAAAGGGCCCCGCACACAGGCGAAGCCCAAGGTAAAAGCTATGGTTTGCGATAGAAAAGGGCGTGGATGGAGTGCAGAGCAAAAGGATCCGTCTTTCTCTGATTCCGGGGAATCGCTAACGCTTGCCGCCGTGACTGTTGCGCCAGATCTCGCGGCCCAGCATCAGCGCCAGTACCAGCGCGCTCACGTAGCCCATAAAGCCAATGACCGGGATACCGAACACAACCGGCTCGATGCGCGCGTAGTACACCACCGACGAGCCGATAAACAGGCCGGCAATCACAATTGCCATCGACATGCGGTCGATAATTCCACCCAGCTGTCGCAGCGCCTTATCGCTGCTCATGATCTGCGTGTTTACCTTAAGCTGACCGCGCGTGAGCATACGCGACGCCAAGCCCAGATACTCGGCCGCCTCGAGCGAGCCTTTTGCCGCGCGATAGCTGCTCGCGGCAAGATCGCGCCCCATTTCGCGGACGCGCGCATAGGCGCTCTTCTCGTTTTTGATGTGCGCTTGGATGATCTGGATCATGTTGACGTTGGGCATGTACTCGGTCAGCAGACCCTCGAGCGTCACCATGCCGCGGGCGAACATCGTCACCACGCTCGGCAGCTCAACGTCGTTTTTGCGCGCCAGGTTTAGCAACGAGGTCAAAAACTCGCCGATATCCAGGTCCTTAAGATCGAGTCCTGCAAAGTCGGCTACGATAAAGTCCAAATCGGACAAAAAGGCCGAATGATCGAGCTCGGCCGAATCACCGCGCGTCACGGCAAAACGCATGAGCGAATCCTTGAGCTTGGGCACATCGCCCTCGGCCACGGCAAAGATCATATCCTTGACGATACCGCGGTCGTGGCTCGACATGCGCCCGACCATGCCCAGGTCAATAAAGTAGACAATGCCGTCCTTGAGGATGATGTTTCCCGCATGCGGGTCGGCATGGAAAAAGCCGTCGTCGAGCACCTGCGTCGAATAGTCCTCGACGATCGCCGAGCCGATCTTTTCCAGGTCATAGCCCTCGGCCACCAGGCGCTCGGGATCGGCAATGGAGATGCCGTCGATGTAGTCCATGACCACGACGTGTTCGGTGCAAAGGTCCAGGTAGGATTTGGGACACGAAACGCCGTGCACGCTTTTGTGGAAGTCATAGAAATCGTTGAGGTTTTTGGCCTCGGCCAAAAAGTTGGTCTCCTCGCGAAATGAGGTCCACAGCTCTTCGACCACACCGTGCAGGTCAACAAACTGATCGGTGTTGACGAACTTGGAAACGATGCGCACCACCGAGCGAATGATGTCGATGTCCTGCGCCATAACCTGTTGCGCGCCGGGGCGCTGCACCTTAACGGCCACGTCCTCGCCCGTCACCAGGCGGGCACGGTGTACCTGCGCGAGCGACGCGCTTCCGAGCGGGTTGGGGTCGATCGCGTCGAACATCTGCCCCAAGCGCTGGCCGTACTCCTCTTCCAGACAGCGGAGCACTACCTCATACGGCACCGGGTCTACGTCGGAGCGCAGGCGGCGCAGCTCGTCGCAAAACCGCTGCGGCAAAATCTCGGACCGGTTGGCCAGGATCTGCCCCATCTTGACGAACATGGGACCGAGCTCTTCGAGCAGACGACGCAGACGCACCGGCGTGAGGTTATCCCATACGCGGTACTTTTTGATCAGGCGAACGATCTGCCCAATGCGCTCACGACGACCTGCCGGTGTGAGCTGATACTCCTCGTCCGGCGCCATCGCGTCGGGCTCCTCGGGGACCATATCGACAGCGCGTGGCTTCTTGCGAGCGCCCGAGACGGCGGCCTCAACCTCATCGACAACCGCCGTCTCGTCACCCAAGGGATCTAGATTGTTGTAATCAGTGGTGGAATCTGCCATCTGCGCTGCTACTCGGCCTCTTCGGTGTCCTCTGCATCGTCGGGCTCAACGGACTCGACGGGCACCGAAGTCACGTTGTCCTCGACCGAGTCGACGATGTCGCGCACATGGGCCAGGAAGGCCGTGCGCTCGGGGGCGGTCATAACGCGGACGCGGGCCAGGATGAGCTCGTCGAGCACGCGCTGCGCCGCAGTCTCGCCCTGCATGCCCAGGCGCTCGGTCAGGTCGGAAATGGTGCCGCCGGCCTGCTCGAACATATCGGACACGCTGCGGGCGATATCGGGGGTGCCGGCGTCCTTGCGGACCTGCTCGCCCTTAGTATTGAGGTCGTCAAGGACCTTCTTGCCGCCCTCAACGGCAACGGCAGCGGCGCCGAAGCCCACGTTGATGGCACCGTTAACAAGCTGATCGAATTTCATAACCATGGTTGGCTCCAATCATGAACAACTGCATTGGCGTTCTTGTACCCAAGATTGGGTGAACGACACAAAATCGTTTTATCGCCAAGATAGAAATCGAGCGGGGCGAAGCCTTTGACGGCGTTTGTCCCGCTCGTTCGCCGCAAGGCCGTCTTTACCTTACGTTGTCATTCATCGCGAAGGAGTTCTTCATGGCACAGCTCGTGGTGTAGAGCACCTTGCCCAACAGGGCATCGGTCTCCACGCGCACGAGCTCGGCAAAGGCCTCGTTGGCGCGGGCGAGCTCGGCGGGCGCCTCGGCCTCGGGCAGCGCGGCCACGGCGGCATCGACGTCGTGGATCTGCTTGTGGCCCATGCCGCCAACTTTCTCCTGATAATCCTCGACCGCGCGACCGCACTCATGGAAGCGAACATCGGCCAAGGCACCGATCAGGCGATTTGCCCAATAGAAATTCTCGGACGTCACGCGAGCCTGCGTGTCGGCATAGTACTCGGGCATGGTCTCGACATTGGCGTACAGCGGCACGAGCGCGTTAAACGAGTTGGAGCCAAACGCCATCCACTGCACGGCGCGATACGCCGGCTGCGCATAGGGGCGCAGCTGCAGCACGGCAAGCTGGCTGTTGCGGTTGATGCCGATGGGACGATAGGCGCCGCGCGTGGCGGGCGTGCCCTTGCTGCCGTAGCAGTCGTACTCTGTGCCCTGGTAGTGGCTCGAAAGCACGTACTTGATGTCCTCGATGGTCACCTTGCGCTCGGGCACGCGGCTCCAGGGGATGTCGTCGCTCTCGGGCGTGTAGTCGGCGTCGGGACCGTCCCACACATCGCTGGGGTTGAGGCAGCGCTGCATGTACCAGGCGCGCGGCGTGTTGTAGACGTGGTCGCTGTCGCTGTGCGAGCCAAAGGCCTCGCGCGGGTTAAAGACCGCAGCGGGACCATCGCCCTTAACGCCCAGCGTCAGATCCAGATGCCACTCGGCCATCCAGGAGCGCAGGTCGGCGGAGCACATGTGGTCGACCTGGGCGCCCTCGGCGTCGTCCAGGTCAAAGCTATCGATACCCAGCTGGTTGGGCATGGTCACGTAGGCATCATCGGGCACGCGCTTGGCGATCCAGTGGTGGCCGCCGATGGTCTCGAGCCACCAGATCTCGTCAACATCACTAAAGGCGATGCCGTTGTTCTCGTAGGTGCCGTAGCGTTCGAGCAGGTCGCCCAGGATGCGCACACCGTCGCGGGCGGACTTGGCGTACGGCAGCACCAGGGTCACCATATCCTCCTCGCCCAAACCACCGGGCTGCGCCGGAACATAGCCGTCCTCGCCCTCGTTGCCCTTGGCGGGCACGTAGTCCACGAGCGGATCGGCGCCGCGGACGCGCTCGTTGGTGGTGAGCGTCTCGGTTGCGGACATGCCAACATTGAGCTCGTTGAAGCCGGCCTCGGCCCAAATGCCATGACCGGGGACAACGTCGGGGACGCTTGTATAACGCATGGGATTATCGGGCAGCTCAACGGTCAGGTGGCTCAAGACGCTCGTGTAGACACGCGGCTGCTCGTCGGGGTGCACAACACGCATGCGCTTGGGCTCAAACACCCCGTTGGACGAGTCCTCGTTGCGGGCAACCAGCGTCGACCCGTCGTAGCTCGCGTTCTTACCAACCAAAATCGTTGTGCACGGCATGCGCATCCTCCTTGAGCGAAGAAATCAAACGGTACCAGTGTATCGCTTCGGCGCAAAAAGGGCGAAACAGCCGCCCCGGCAACCCCTGTGGTCAAAAACGACTATTTCGATGCGCGCTCCGCCGACTCGATCACGTGCTTGGCGAGAATCGCCGTCGTTACAGCCCCCACGCCGCCCGGCACGGGAGTAATTGCGCCAACGATCGGTTCCGCAGCATCAAAATCGACATCGCCGACCAGCTTGCCAGCGGCCTCGTCCCAGTTAATGCCCACATCGATGATCGTCTGGCCCTCGCGAACCGCATCCGCGCCAATCGTGCGTGCGCGTCCAACGGCCGCAACCACAATATCAGCCGCACGGCACTCGGCAGCCAAGTCGCGCGTATGCGTATGGCACATCGTCACCGTGGCATTGCGAGCCGTAAGCATGGCGGCAACGGGACGGCCAATCACGAGCGACCGACCGACGACCGCGACCTTGGCCCCATCCAGCTCAACGCTGTAATGGTCCAGCAACGCCAACACGGCTTCTGCCGTGCAAGGAGCAAAGCCCTCGCCTCGCCCCGAAAGCGTGGTGAGCAGCGAGGCCGGCGTCATGGAGTCAACATCCTTGGCGGGCTCGAGTGCCGCGGCAACTGCATCCTCGTCAAGCCCAGCGGGCAACGGACGAAACATCAGGCAGCCGTGAACAGCGGGGTCGGCATCGATGTCCTTAATAGCCGCCAACAGCTCGTCCTGTGAAACATCGGCGGGAAGCAAAACGCGGCGAGCCTCAATGCCAATCTTCTCGCAGCGCTTGAGGGCGCCGCGCTCGTAGGACAGGTCGTCCTCGCGCTCGCCCACACGAACGATGGCCAGTGTCGGTACGATGCCCTGTTCGCGCAGGGCGGCGCAACGAGCGGCAAGTTCCTCGGTCAAAGCGCGGGCAACGGGAGCACCCTTGAGCAGTTCGGCCATGGCTATCCCCTCTTCCTTGCGGCGTCAGCAGCACGGCGCGCCAGTGCATCGGCGCGCGGCAGCCACGTATCTAGTAGTTCATCGCACGCCGCCTCGAGTTCCTCGGCGCGCGCCCGGTCTTTCATAGATGTGGTGTTGGCAAAGAGCGTCAGGCTCGCGCCTTGCATGGCGGCGCGGCAGAACACGGCGCCGCATGCCACGTCGGACAGCAACTGGCGCGAACCCTTGTCGGCCATGTCCTCGAGCAGCGCCAGCGCGCGGGCGCAGGCATCCATGATCCGATACGGCGGCATGGCCGCCACGCGCAACGCGTCCTGAATCGCCACGGGTCGAGCCGGGTCATCACAAGGAATACCGTATGCCGCAGACACCTGGCCGTACGCGCGCACATCCTCGGCAACCAGACCCACTAGTTCCTGCGCCAGCTCATCAGCCTGGGCAAACGCGCGCGTCAGGTCATCCGCACGATCAGCAAGCGCGGGATTGGTCGCACCGTAGCGGGCAACCATTCCACACAGCGAGGCGCCCAGCGCGCCCACAAAGGCGCTCGCGCTGCCACCGCCAGGAACCGGCTCGCGCGCGGCCAGCGCCTCGGCAAACCCGCGACAGGTCTTGTCCATCATCTCTTGGCTCATACGCATGCACCTTCAAGTCATATAGATCGGTCGGGCGGCAACCGCCGGCCAACCGCATCAAACACGTAATGATGCTAAGTCTAGCCCATAAGCACATTAGCGTCAGTACACCTGGCCATCGCGGATTTCTATGACGAACGATAGGCGTCGGCGCTGCAAACATGGGACACATGGCCCACCTTTCGAGACTCCCGAACGGTACAAACTGGGGCATATCTATAAGTAAGGAACCCGTTGGGGCACGGCCGCGCAACGGCCACAAGCGATGAACGGAGGCATAAGCCGCACAGTACACAGAGACATCCGCCGCCAGCGCAATCAGTACCCCAACAGCATGCGGCGCCGTGATGTCATCGGCAGACAAGGAGGACGCCACCATGAAGAAAAAGACCCTATCGATCCTTTCCCTTTGCATCGCCCTCTTTGCCGCGCTCGCCCTCGTGGGCTGCGGCGGGAACGCATCGGGCGGAGGCAGCAGCGCCGCCAAGGGCGAGAGCAAGGAAAAGGCCCCCGTCGCCGAAAAGACTGACTTTATCTGGTTTAAGGTCGAGATGCCCGAGGGCGTTGGCGTAAGCGACTCCGCCGGCAAGAACGCCGACAGGGTCCAGCTCACCTTCCCCGAAGACGAGAACGGTTCGGCCGATCGCTTTATCCCCGTTTGGAAAAAAGCGCTGACGGCAGAGGAATTCCACGCCGACCAGGCAGAAAAGAAAGGTGATACGTTCCAGTGGAAGGATGGCGGGTCCGTCGAGTATAACGGCAGGACGTGGCTCGTCGGAACGTACGAGGACAACAACGGCGTCTCAACCCTCCTCTTTACCGACGTTGAGCCGGGAAGCGTCTACGTCCTCATCTCGAACTTCGATCTGCATAAGAAAGAAACCGAGGCGCTCCTCAACTCCATCGAGTTCCCCGATGACATGGCGAAGGCAGTTGCCGAGGCACGCGAAGTTGAGATTTCGAGCATCGAGATCAAGTAGCAAGGGTTCGCGCACGCCCGCACGAACGCCCCATTAAATGAACGGGCACCCAACCCCGGGGAGGGCCGACAGCATCGGCCCTCCCCTCTTTTTGTTCGGCAAAACATTGCCACTTGTCGGCGCAAATCCGGCCCCCAGAATGGGACACATGGCCCACCCGAACGAGCCGCTCGCGCGTACAGTAAAGGCAGGTAATCCATGGGCGGTTACAGATCGAGGAGGACACGACCATGAAAAAGAAGGCCTTAGCGATTCTCACCCTCTGCATCAGTCTCTTTGCCGCAGTTGCCCTGGTGGGCTGCGGTGGCAGCGGCGGCGCTACCGGAAGTGGCGGTGGCGGTGCAGAAAAGCCAGCCGTGGATATGAGGACCGACTTCATCTGGTTTAAGGTCGAGGTCCCCGAGGGCGTCGAGGTCACCGACGTCGCAGGCGATACCGCCGACAGGGCCCAGTTTAAGTTCACCGAGAGCGAGCACGCCAGCGATCGCTTCATCCCCGTCTTCGATCCTGACAAGAACGCCGACGAGCTGTTCGACTACGAGGCAAAGTGGAATGCCAGCTTTGAGTGGACCGAGAATGACCCCGTCAAGTACAACGGCAAGACTTGGCGCAACGCTTCCTATACACACTCGGGCGGCGTGACGACTGAGTACTTCACCGAAGCAGGCGGCGGCAGCGTCTACGTGCGCATCGACAACGTCGAGGAGCACAAGGACGCCGTCGAGACCATGATGAAGTCTCTGGAATTTGCTGACGACATCGCCAAGGCCAAGACCGAAGCCATGGACGTTAAGCTCGACGATATCGAGATTAAGCGCTAAGCGACTCGCGAGCGCAACGGGAAACACGGACGCAGTGCAAACAAGCGACGGTATCCCAGCGCTTCGTACCCAGGGAGGGCCGGTAAGCCGACCCTCCCCATTCTTATGCCGGTAGCCGACGAACGCAGGATGCTGGGCTCCAAAACCATCCCAGACGTGATAACAGCACAAATAGACAAGTGCCCCAACACGTCCGCCCGCCGATTTATAGCGCCGCGCAGGCAATTTAAACCGGCGTCTTTAAACATCTGGGCAGTATAGTGACCAAAACAAGTGCATAACCGCACCCTGCGAACGGAGGAGATATGACCGAACACCATGCCATCAGCCGCCGAGCGTTTACGCTGGGCCTAGGGCTTGCGGCGTTGTCACCACTTGCAAGCCTGCCTGAAACCGCAGCGCCGGGCATTCCCCTGCGAACGGCATTTGCAGACAACACACCCGCACCGTCGGACAGCCTCGACAATTTCGTCATTCGCCTTCGCCCCGCGGGCTATTTTCGCACCGCGAGCGTCAACCAAGACGGCAACGTTCGCGGCAACGTCTGCCACCTGTTTAACGACGGCACGTCCAGCAAGCTCATCCTTGAGAACGTAACGACCAAGAATGACGATACAAACTGGTATGCTATCCGCACCTTGCTCAATTTCGAAGAGCATAAAAAGACGGGCTACAGCATTTGGTCGGTCGACGACGACTCGGACAAAGATGGAAAGGTCATCCACGTATGGGGCGGCGAGTATGACAACAAGCCCAGCCGCGCTTTTGCGTTCGAACGTCAATCAAACGGAACCTATATCATTCGAGACCGCACGGTCGAGAAAGAAACCGAGAAAAAAGACATTAAGTACCTGGCAATAGAATCGGACGGCAAAGACCAGGACAACAATAAGATCTGCCATAAGAGTAAGAGCATTCCGTGGGAGCTAGAACTTGTCGGTTACGACATGGGCAAGATCAATACCACAGTTAGAAGTATCGACTGGACCACGTATAGCAGCTACGTCGACGGACCATGCTGGATGAAATACGTCGACGACAACAAGTACCTCGACGAGCTGAGTATCCCGGGCACGCATGATTCGGGCACATGCAGCGTGGACAACGACACCGAGCCCCAATCCTCACAAGCAAAGTGCCAGCAGGATTACATCCCCACGCAGTTGCTCGAAGGCATTCGCTATTTTGATATCCGACTCGGAAAGGACGACAAGAACGGCGACCCCGGCATCGACCATGGAAGATGCTACCTGCTCAAAAAAGACGGGGGCTATATGCATCTCTCCGATGTCATCGGTTACTTCAAAACATTTTTGAGCGAAAAGCCGTCAGAAGCGCTCATCATGCTTGTGTCACGAGGCAACGACGAAGCTACCGACGAAAGTGTTACGACGGCCTTCGCCAAGGTTATGGGCAAGGATCCCGACCTGTTCTATACGTCGAGCCGCGTTCCCACACTGGGCGAGGTGCGCGGAAAGATCGTCCTGCTACGTCGATTTGGACTCGCCGGCAACAGCGTAAGCGGCCACACGTGGGGACTCGACCTCACCCAATGGGACGACAAAATCGCAGCACACCCCGACAGCTCCTCTATGTGTCTCGTCCAAAACGCGCAAGGCTTTGAAGCCGAGGGGAAAGCAGGCGACAAAAAAGCCTATTGCACCAAGGTATATGCCCAGGACCATTACGAATGCACCGGAACCGACAAGATCGAATGGGTCGATATGGCACTGCGGGAAACGGCCAATCTCACCCGCGGCAAGGTTGACGTCATGGACAATGATGGGTCCAAGGAGCAGGTCTTGGAGCGCTGTTGGTCCATCAACTACACCAGCTGCACGAATCACAAACAAGGAAGCAACCCATTTACCGCAGCGCGAGTGGTCAACGAGCATCTGTACAAGAGCCAGTACATCAACCCCAGCGGCAACGAGAAAACAAAGTCAGATTGCCTCAAGCACATTGGCATCATCGCATCCGACTTTGTTGATGCGGCACTGGCGCGGAGCATCTACCAGCGCAATTACGCACAGCACAAGCAGACAGCTTCGTACTACCTCCCGACCCGCATGCACATGACATACGGCGACTCGCTGAGCGATGCCTCACTCCAAGATGGCAAGACCGTTGGCGAGGGTCATTTCCGCCTTGTCAACAGCAGCAACGTACTCAACGTGGCGGCTTCGGGCCATGCGTTTGCCATCGAATATGTGGACGTCGACGCCTTGGGCAACGAGACCGTTACGGAGCTGCGGGGCTCCGTGCCCATCGATATCGATCCACGCGCGCTGACGCCCCATTTTGAGGGACTCGAAGGCCTTAAGGCCGGCGAAGACGTGCACGCCAAGATTGTGGCATCACTCGAGGGCAAGCTCGAAACCGATGCCTGCACGGCCCAGCTCGAGTTTGTGCACGACGCGAACGGCGCTCCGGGAACGGCGATGGCCGAGGGCGAGGCATTTGCCGCGGGGACGTATTGGGTGCGTGCGAAAGGCCTGTTGGGCGACGCGGCGCAAAACTACACGCTTGCCACCGACGGAGCCGCAAGCTTTACTGTGACGACTTCGGGCAGTGCAGGCGGCACCGGCACCGACAGCGGTACCAACGCGGACAGCGCCGACAAGAACGGCAAGGGCAACAAGAGCAAGGGCTCGGCCGGAAAACTCGCCGACACGGGCGACGGCTCTGGCATCGCCGCCGGGCTCGCCGCCGCCGCCGTGGCGACAACGGTCGCTGGCGCGGCAATGCTTGCCAGTGACCGCGAAAACGCTGGGGACGATAGCGAATAGGCAAGCCGGCCTTTTAGACACATCGACTCAATCGGGGGCGTAGGACACCGTTCTGTGCCCCCGATTTTTACCCTGGCCCGAACGCCGCCATAGGCTACATCACTATGTTCAGCACGTTCACAAATTCCTGGGCCTGGGAGCGGCTGCTCAGGCTAAAAACACAGGCAGTCAACAGCCTGTTGCGCAGAAAAACGTCGCGGCCCTTGATCCTGTTGACCCCCGTGATGTCCTTAAGGTAGACAATCTCGGTGTGCTTGCCGCCGAAAGTGCCCTTCTTGAGTACCTCAATGCGGTTAGGGTAGATCTTGACGTCTTTAGACCTACCCGAACCCTTGTCCAGAAACAGCAAAGTGTTGTTATCCATGCGTGTCACTCCCGCGGGGTTCGCTAAAACTGCCTCTATGGCCACATTTTAGTCACTTCGGGAATCCTGCACGAAGGCGCTAGGTGACATTGAAATTCGTGTCCGCGCGAGGCTTTAAACTAAATGCAATAAAGATGCATTCCACAAGAGGAAAGTGGGGCGACAGTGATGGGCGAACTGGTAAACCGTGGAGAATCGGCAATCGTGCCAGAAGTTTTTTACAAGCAGGTTTCCTCGATTCTCAACGCCGCTCGCGACAAGGCCTATACCGCCGTTAACTTTGCGATGGTTGAGGCGTATTGGGAGATCGGCAAGAGCATTGTTGATGAGCAGGGCGGAGAGGAGCGCGCCAAGTATGGAGAGGCGCTGCTCAAGGCCCTCGCAATCAGACTTACCAAGGATTTTGGTAAAGGTTTTGAAGCAAGAGAGCTGCGTAAAATGCGTCAGTTCTATCTTGCATTTCCAATTCGGGACTCACTGCGTCCCGAATTGAGTTGGACACATTATCGCAGGTTAATACGCATTCCTGACCCCGAAGCTCGCACCTGGTACATGAACGAATGCGCCGATTCTCGTTGGAGCACGCGTCAGCTCGAGCGCCAGATCAACACCATGTTCCGCGAGCGCCTGCTTGCCAGCAAGGACAAGGAGGCCGTCACCCAGGAAATCCAAAAGAGCGCCCCGGCTCGTCGCCCCGAGGATATCATCCGCGACCCATATGTACTGGAGTTTTTAGGTTTCTCGGACGATACTGCGTTCCGCGAGAGCGATCTAGAGCAGGCGCTCATCACGCATCTTCAGAAGTTCCTGCTGGAGCTTGGCCGTGGTTTCGCTTTCGAGGCGCGCCAAAAGCGCATCACCTTTGATGGGCGCCATTTCTATATTGACCTTGTGTTTTACAACTATCTGATGCGCTGCTTCGTGCTCATCGACCTTAAGACCGATGACCTTACGCATCAGGACCTGGGCCAGATGCAAATGTATGTGAACTACTACACGCGCGAGCTCATGAACGAAGGCGACAATCCGCCTATAGGCATCGTGCTCTGCGCGGACAAAAGCGACTCGATTGTCGAGTACACGCTGCCCGAAGACAACGACCAAGTGTTTGCCGCCAAATACTTGCCGTATCTTCCAAGCAAGGAAGAGCTGGCGCGCGAGCTGAGTGCCGAGTACCGCGCCATCAACGAAGCGACTAATGGCGAAGCGCAAGGGTAGCAGCACGTTGCGACCGATGCCCCCGACGGCGTTTCATATCCCCCCGACATAAGAGGAGCGCTCCATGACAGACAGACCGAAAACGACACTGCGCGACTGCATCTACGGGCTTGCCGTCGGCGACGCGTTGGGCGTTCCCTACGAGTTCAGGCCCCGCGGCACGTTCAAATGCACGGACATGATCGGCTACGGCACACATGGGCGGCCCGCCGGCACCTGGAGCGATGACACGTCCATGACGCTTGCTACCTGTGACTCGATTAGGGAGCTCGGGCACATCGACACCGCAGATATGCGCGACAAGTTCGTAAGCTGGATTGCCCGTGGCGAGTATACGATCGACGGCGTTTTCGATTACGGCGGCACGACTGCCCGCGCCTTGCGTACCGGCAAAGGAGGCTCCGGCGAGCGCGACAACGGCAACGGCTCGCTCATGCGCATCGCGCCCCTGGCGTTCACCGATGCGACAGACGAAGAGATCAGCGAGGTCTCCGCGATTACGCACGCCCACAGAACGTCGACCGACGCATGCATCATATTTGTCGAGCTGATGAGGGATGTGATGAACGATGCGCTCCCCTCGTGGGCACTCCATCTGAAAGGCATGCCTGAGCAGGAGATCAAGTCAGGTGGCTTCGTGCGCGACACGCTTAAGGCAGCCACCTGGTGCTTTGTCAACACCAACAGCTACGAAGATTGCGTGCTTGCCGCCGTCAACCTAGGCGACGACACCGACACCACCGCAGCCGTCGCAGGCGCCCTCGCCGGCACGGCCTACGGTATCGACGCAATTCCGCAGGAGTGGATCGATACCCTGTGCGGTAAAGAGTTGATAGAGCAGTGTTTGTTTTGGGACACGCCTTCAACGAAGACAATGTCAGTCAACGCAAATGATTAAGGGACCGCATAAATGATGATTACAGAATGCGCCGTCATGGGTCCGTTCGTCACAGAGCAAAGTACCGTGGGACCGTACACCGTGTTGGTATTCGAATCCCCGCTGCCGCAGAAAAGGGGCGGTTGCCCCGGCCCTTTAGACATTAGCATCTGCGTTGCCCGCGCTTCCAAAGTTGACCGACTGAGGAGCGGGTTCCGCGGCACACCTTGATTTTGCCCGGTGGGGCGGCTCTTTTGCAGCCGTCCCACCGTTTATTTAGATCTACCACGACGGACAGCTCGCACTACTGCGCACTGTCCCGTACCGTTCCCCTACTTCCCAAAGATCGCTGCAAGCAGCCCCTTGCGTTTGGGCTTTTCTTCTCGGTAGGAACCCTCGGCAACCGCTGCCACCTGACGCGGCTGTTCGCCGTCTCCACGACGCACGATCTGGTATAGGAAGGGCGATTTAACGTATTTGACCTCGATGGGCGTGGCGTGCACGGTGCTTTCTCCGGACAGATGTAGGCTCGGGTTGAGCGGCGCCACCACATGCGTCTCACGCTTGTCGCTAAACACCACCGCGGCCGCGCGGCCTGTCTGGCCGTTGACGGCGATGCGCACTTGCTCGCCATCGCGGCTGTCCGTCGCCGGGCGATCGACAAAGTAGACCGGCACCATCACCAGGCCGTCCTTATGCTTGCGGGCCTTGCGCGCCCAGGTGCGGATGCTCTTTTTATTGAGCCCCAGTACCGCCTCGGCATCGTTGCCGGCAATGTCGAGCGCCAGCTTATCAATGACCACCTGGTCCTTGGTAGACGCATCGACGGAGACAACGCGGAAGTCACCTTCCTGCATGGCCGGGTCAAACGGCCCAACCTTGGCAAAGTCCCATGGCTCCAGAATGCCCATAAGGCGAACGTCCAGGTAGTTTGCCCGCGGATACGCCCAGTCGAGCACCTCGTAGTACACCAGGGTCTCCTTGCTCAGCCCCTTGCCCGGGAAGGACGCCATCATGCGCAGGTCCGCGAGCGCCATGGGGAAGTAGAAGAGCATCATGTCATTTTGAATCGCGTCTTCCACGTCGTGCCCGGCAAAGGCGTCGGGGTACCGGCGCACCAGCTGCAGCGCGTTGGCACGCGCCTGCTGCGGCGAGATTTCGCAGGGAATACCCTGCTCAGGCACATACTCGGCACCCACGCCCATGGTCAGGCGCTTGCTAAAGGTACCGGGCTTGAGAAGGTCGGCGACACCGATCTTATTTCCGCAGGACGGGCACTCAAACACGCGCTGAGTGGACTCGCCTTCAAAGGACGCGCCGCAGAAGGGGCAGGGAATGCTCACGTGCGTGGCTTCTTGGAACTCCTGCGCCGTGCCGCGGTCCTCCCACAGCAGATGCTCCAGAACCGACTGATTACGCCAGTGTGAATTAAAGAAATACCAGTCCGGGTCCTCCGGGCGCTCGAGTTGCGACACATGGGTGAGCTTAAGTAGCCCATCGACAACCGTCAGCGGCGTATGGCGAATGCCCAGGGCGCTCTTGGGCTCCCCCGCATCGGCCTGCCACGGAACGACCGTGCCGCAATAGGCGCACTCAAAGCTGCGTTTAGCCTGGTGTGAGTACATAGGGCCGCCGCAGTTTTGGCATTTAATGGCAAACATCTCGTCCATGGATACGTCCTCCTTTGCACAGGGGCTGTCGACATTAAGTATGTCGGGTAGGCAGGCACATGCCCATACCCATGTGGCCCAAAATGGAGCACCTGGTCGGACAAGAAGGGCCGCTCGTTAGCTCCAGCAGACCATTGCTGCATTTTCTGAGCATCGGCGCACGGTGCGCTCATGCGAGCTACACTATCCCCTTAAACGAGGATGCGAGGAGATACGCCATGCTATTTGTAAATCGGCTGGTACATACGCTTGTTCCCAGCAGTGTGGACGAGCCGGTCGATACGATTTGCCGCACCAACGCAGGCTTTGCCGCAAGTCTCATCTGCATTGGCCTCAACATTACCCTGTGCCTAGCCAAGGGCATCGCGGGCCTGCTCGCCGGCTCCGTCTCGCTTATCGCCGATGCCTTCAACAACCTCTCCGATGCGTCGAGCAACATTGTGAGCCTGCTCGGATTCCGCCTTGCCAGTCGCCCGGCTGACGAAGGTCACCCCTATGGCCACGGCCGCTACGAATACCTCGCCGGCCTGTTTGTCGCCGTCCTCGTTTGTGCCGTCGGCATCAACCTGGTGCTCGAGTCCGTTACCAAGATCATCAAGCCCTCCCCCACCGCCTACACGCTCGTTTCCCTTGCGGCACTGGCTACATCCATGCTCGTTAAGCTCTGGATGGCCGCGTTCAACCGCACGCTGGGCGATCGCATCGACTCGGAGACGCTCATCGCCACGGCGCAGGACTCCAAAAACGACGTCATCACCTCGGGCTCGGTCTTGGTGGCGGCGCTTATTTCGCAGACGACCGGCTTTGACCTCGATGGCTGGGCGGGCCTGGGCGTGGGCATCTTCATCTGCATCAGCGGCCTGGGCCTGGTGCGCGACGCCATCAGCCCACTGCTGGGACAAGCGCCCGACCCCAAGCTCGTCCAGGAAATCCGCGACAGGATCATGTCGTACCCCCAGGTCCTGGGCACGCACGACCTCATGGTGCACGACTACGGCCCCGGCCGTCAGTTTGCCAGCGCACACGTGGAAATGCCCGGCGAGGGCGATGCCTTTGAGCACCACGAGATCCTGGACACCATCGAACACGATATCAAACGCCAGATGGGCATCGCCATCACGTTGCACTGCGACCCCATTGCAACAACCGGTGACGACCTGCGCGGCTGGGTCAAGCGCGGCGTAGCGCAGATCGACCCCGCACTCTCCATCCACGACTTGCACGAGCACGACGGCTTTGTTTCGTTTGACCTGGTGCGTCCCGACGGCTTTGACATATCCGACGAGGAGCTGCTGGGGCTCGTCACGCGCATCGTGCACGAGCGCAGGCCCGATGCATCATGCGTCGTCACGTTTGACTCCGGCTTTAGCTCGCCCGAGCGTCCGGCAGAGCAGCTGTAATCGACAGCAAAACGGGACGCAGGACCGCCGACCAGCGCGCCTATGCGCCCGGTCACGCGATCCTGCGTCCCGTTTTTGTTTGCACCGCTAAGGCTCTAGCCGCTCGGCCGCTAGTTTCCCTGTGCGCCCGAAATGCCGTTTTGTAGGGCGTTCCAGGCATCCGTCGCCATGTCTCCCAAGTTCTGCGCGGTATCGCCCAGGTTTTGTGCCGTATCGCCCAGCTCTTGCGCCTTGTCTCCCAATTCCTGCGCCTTATTGCTCAGGTCCTCCAGCGTGTTGGAGCTCGAGCTGTCCGTGGTGCCTTGATCGCCGGACGCATTGCCCGACGAGCCGTCCTTGTGCGTAAGCTGAATTTCGAGGTTACCGTTGTCGTTATAGTAGGCAGAAGTAACAACCCAGTTGGCATCGACAACAGGCGTCGAGCCGTCGTCAGTCAGAATCACAGCATTCGAAAGATCGGCCCCGCGCGACTTGAGGAGCTTCTTGGCGTTGGACCAGTACTGCCCCGGGATATCGCTCAGATCGACGGTGCTAGACGAGGCGGACTCGGTTTGCTCGGCAGTGGTATCTGCCGTTGAACTCCCTCGCTTGTTGAGCATGCCCGACACAATGGCGAACACAATCGAGAGGGCAAAGAAGATCGCCAGCACAATGAGGATCTTCTTGATCACGCTCGACGAACGCGACGGCGTCTCTTCCTCGTCCTCACCATACTGCGGGATCGATTTGGGATAGTCGCGATAAGGTTGGCGCGCATACGGATCGCGCGACTCATATCGAGGCTGGGCCTGCGCCGTGCGCGGCATATACGTCGTCTGCTGAGGCTGCGAAATGGGATTTTGCGGCAGGTTGTCATAAGCGCCTGCCGCCGCATTGTCATACGGGTCTGGCGCCGCATTGCCATACGGATCCTGCGGTGCATAATCAAACGGATCCCGCGGTGTATCGCCATAGCCCATAACTCGTGTGGGTTCGGCGGACGCCTGCGTCGCGGCGGGGTCGGTATAACCGGGGTTGGGAACAACGCGGGTCGCATCGGCGCTATCGTCAGCCTGCGCGGAACCATATCCGCCCATCACGGTCGTCTTGTCCTGGTCCATGCAACGTTTCCTTTCCGTCGCCTGTAAGCATCAAGTTATCCATGCATTCTACCCGCGCAAAAGCCTATGATGGGCAAAGGCCGTCGGTATCTACAAGACATGCGCGTGCCTAAGGATCAAAAAGCCCCGCCAGGCCATGGGGGCGCGGCGGGGCGGGCAAGCGGCTATGAGCGGCAGGCTTAGAACAGGCCGGTGATGTTGCCGTCGTTGTCGACGTCGATGTTCTCGGCCGCGGGCACCTTGGGCAGGCCCGGCATGGTCAGAACGCTGCCGGTCAACGCGACCACAAAGTGGGCGCCGGCGGAAACCTTGAGCTCGCGCACGGTGATGCGGAAGCCCTCGGGAGCGCCCAGAGCCTTGGCGTTATCGCTAAAGCTGTACTGCGTCTTGGCGACGCACACCGGCAGGTTACCAAAGCCGTTCTCGCGCAGCTCGGCAAGCTGACGCTTGGCAGCCGGCGTAAAGTCGACGCCGTCGGCGCGGTAGATCTTGGTTGCAACGGCCTCGAGGGCATCGGCAACATCGGCGCCGTCCTCGTAGGCAAACTTGAGCTCGCGCGGCTGCTCAATCAGGCGCATGACCTCATCGGCCAGCTCGAGCGCGCCCTCGCCGCCCTTGGCCCAGACCTCGGAAAGCTTAACATTGACGCCGAGCTTCTGGCACTCGGACTCGATGAGCGCAAGCTCTGCCTCGGTGTCCGTCGGGAAGCGGTTGATGGCGACCACGCAGGGCAGACCGTAGACATTCTGAATGTTGTCGACGTGGCGCAGCAGGTTGGGCATGCCGGCCTTGAGGGCCTCGAGGTTCTCGTCGTTAAGGTCGGCCTTGGCAACGCCGCCGTTATACTTAAGCGCGCGGGCGGTGGCGACAATCACGACGGCGCTGGGGCGAACGCCCGTCATGCGGCACTTGATGTCGAGGAACTTCTCGGCACCCAGATCGGCGCCAAAGCCTGCCTCGGTAATGGCGACATCGCCAAAGCGCATGGCCATGCGCGTGGCCATGATGGAGTTGCAGCCGTGGGCGATATTGGCGAAGGGACCGCCGTGGACAAACGCGGGCGTACCCTCGAGCGTCTGCACCAGGTTGGGCTTGAGCGCATCCTTAAGCAGCGCAGCCATGGCGCCCTGAGCCTTGAGGTCGCGGGCGCGGACGGGCTCGCCGGCATAGCTGTAGCCGACGACGATCTCGCCCAAGCGCTCCTTGAGGTCGTTGATACTCGTGGACAGGCACAAGATCGCCATGACCTCGGAGGCAACGGTGATATCGAAGCCGTCCTCGCGCGGCACGCCCTGAGCCTTGCCGCCAATGCCGTCGATAACGTGGCGCAGCTGGCGGTCGTTCATGTCGACAACGCGCTTCCAGGTGATGCGCTTAACGTCGATACCGAGCTGGTTGCCCTGCTGAATATGGTTGTCGAGCATGGCGGCCAGCAGGTTATTGGCGGCACCGATAGCGTGGAAGTCGCCGGTAAAGTGCAGGTTGATATCCTCCATGGGGATGACCTGGGCCCAACCGCCACCGGCGGCACCGCCCTTCACGCCAAACACGGGACCGAGCGAAGGCTCGCGCAGGGCCACGGCGCTCTTGACGCCGCGACGACGCAGACCGTCGGCAAGGCCGATGGTCGTAGTGGTCTTGCCCTCGCCTGCGGGCGTGGGGTTGATGGCGGTCACGAGGACGAGCTTGGCCTGGTGATCGGTCGGCTCGTTGAGCAGTGAATAGTCAACCTTAGCCTTGTCGAAGCCATACGGAATCAGGTGCTTTACGTCGACGCCGGCGTTCTTAGCCACCTCGGTAATGGGCAGCGGCGTGACGGAACGTGCGATTTCGATGTCAGTAGGCATGGGCGGTCCTTTCGTTACCGAATGAGAAAAAGACCATTTCAGCATAGCACGGGCGCGCAATAGTAAAACACCCGTAACCGATGAATGGCGATATGTTTATCCAATGCTCAGCGATAGCTTACAGACCAGCCAAAACAAACCCGCCTCTAAACGGCTGGCTCGATGCCCAAGTGCTCAAAGGTGCGCAAGGTTGCCTGACGGCCCTGGGGCGTGCGAATCATCAAGCCGCACTGCAGCAGATAGGGTTCGTAGACATCTTCGAGCGTACCCGGGTCCTCGCCCACCGCGCTGGCAAGGGTCGTCAGGCCTACGGCACGGCCGGAGAACGTCTTGGCAAGCGTCTCCAAGATACGAATGTCCATCCAGTCCAGACCAAGCTCATCGATCTCGAAGAACTCGAGCGCCTGACGGCAAATATCAAGCTCAATAGGCCCGTTGCCGCGTACCTGCGCATAGTCGCGCACACGCTTGAGCAGACGGTTGGCCAAGCGCGGCGTACCACGCGAGCGCGAGCCGATCTCGAGCGCGCTGGGATGGTCGATCGTAACGCCCAGGATAGTCGCCGAGCGCGTCACAATCTGAGCGAGCTCCTCGACCGTGTAGTAGTCCAGGCGATACGAAATGCCAAAGCGGTCGCGTAGCGGGCCGGTCAGCATACCCGAGCGGGTCGTTGCCGCCACCAGCGTAAACTTAGGGATATCCAGGCGAATCGAACGTGCGGCCGGACCTTTACCGATCACGATATCGAGCGCAAAGTCCTCCATAGCGGGATACAGAACTTCCTCGACCGAACGGTTAAGACGGTGGATCTCGTCGATAAACAGTACGTCACCCGGCTGCAGGTTGGTAAGGATAGCCGCTAGGTCGCCGGTACGCGCGATGGCCGGGCCGCTCGTCGTCTTGATCTGAGCGCCCAGCTCGTTGGCGATGACGGTGGCCAGCGTGGTCTTGCCCAGACCCGGAGGGCCCGAAAAGATCACGTGGTCGAGCGTCTCGGCACGGCTCTGCGCCGCCTCGATCAGCACGCGAAGGCTCTGCTTGATATGCTCCTGACCGCAGTAGTCGTCCAGGCGCTGGGGACGCAGGGTACGGTCGACATCGAGGTCTTCGGGCGTCAGCTCCGAGCCCACCATGCGCTCACCGTGCGCCATGGATGCCGCCGGCGAGTTGCCGGGCGTCGCCCAAAGGTCCTGAGAGTCATCGGCTTCCCACATCACGCATCCATTCCGAGTCGCTTAAGCGCCGCGCCGAGCAGATCCTCGACACGCATATCCTGCCCATCATACCCGCTCAGGGCAACATCGGTCTCCTGCGGGCTAAAGCCCATGGAAAGGAGCGCCGCACGGGCGTCATCGATCGCCGAGGGAGCGGCGGCGGGAACCGGCATCGCAACCTGACCGGGAATTACGTCGACCGGAACAAAGCCCTTGTCCTTGGCAAAGGTACTCTTGAGCTCCAAGATAAGGCGCTGGGCGGTCTTTTTGCCCACACCGGGCACCTTGGCCATACCCTTGTCGTCCTCGGCCATCACCAGGGAATACAGCTGCCCCACGGTATAGGTGGAAAGCACGGCAAGCGCCAGGCGTGGACCGACGCCCGAGACAGAAACGAGCCGATCGAACATCGTGCGTTCGTCCTTGGAGGCAAAGCCAAAGAGCGTCATGGCGTCCTCACGGACCTGCATGCGGGTATAGAGGCGAACCTCACCGCCGGGCGTGGGCAGCGTGGCAGCAGTGCTGCCAGATATGCCAAGCTCAAAGCCTACGCCCGATACATCGACGACGGCCGAGCTCATCGTGGCCTCGACAAGCGTTCCATGGAGCTGGGAGATCATCAGTATCCGGTTCCTCTCTGTTGATAGAACTCGCCGCCGGTAAGCGCCCGGGTGCGGCTTAGGTTAACGTGACAGATGGCGCAGGCCAGGGCATCGGCGGCATGGTCTGGGTGCGGGTCGTGATCGAGCTGTGTGAGCGTGCGCACCATGTAGGCAACCTGCCGTTTATCTGCGGCACCGGTGCCCACCACGGCCTGCTTGATCTGCATGGGCGTGTATTCGCCAATCTCGAGCGCGCATTCCGAAAGCGCCACGAGCGCGGCACCGCGGGCATGCGCCGTGGGGATGGCCGAGCGGACGTTAGCGCCAAAGTAGATGCTCTCGATAGCCGCGGTATCGGGACGGTAGCGTTCGACGACGCCCTTGAGGTCGCGGGCGATATGCGACAGACGCACCGCGAGCGGGCTGCCCGCGCTGGTCTCGATACAACCGTAGGCACGGCAGCGAACCTCGCCACGCCGTTCCTCGATAATCCCCCAGCCCGTATGGGCCAAACCAGGGTCGATACCCAAGATAACCAAGCCGACCTCCCCTCGCCACAAGCACAGCGCAAGGCAAGGCCCCGCGCATCATTCACGAACGTCTGTTCTAGAATAACACAACGGGGCCAAGACGCTTAGTTGAAGTATCGGGGTTGGGAGCGAATCCCATCCCATAGTTAGTTCTGCGAGAAGAACGGGAACTGTCGGGGATCCACCGGCGGATGCGGCATCGGGCCTCCCTGGGGCCCACCCTGTGGTCCGCCCTGGCCGCCCATCATCTTGTCGATGGCGTCCTGAACCTCGCCCTCGAACTTTTTCATTCCCTCGTGCAAACGACGCTGACCGTCCTCAGAGCGCAGCTCTTCCATCTGCTCAGGCGAAATACCCAACAGCTCGCCCAACAGGCCCATCATCTCGCCGCGCATGCGGTCACTCGTATCGTCGTCGGCAAAGCGGCGCACCTCGGCGCGTGCCAGCGAATCAACCGTCATGCGCTCCTTACCGTTGAGCCCCAGATCGGACCATGCAAGCATGTACGGCCAGGCGCGCTCGGCAAACGAACGGGCCGAGACGATCGGGGCCGTCGGTAGCATGCGACGAGCAGCCTCACCCTGGCGCACGAGTATCAGCAGCAGCGAGCAGGCCTCGGGCTTGGCGGCGGCCATCGGGATGTCGTCGAAAGGTCGATTGCGGTCTACGTGCGACTCGAGCGCACCATCGACCTCGCCCGGCTCAAGCCCGCCAAGCAGCTGCGCCGCGCGATCGAGCATATCAACCGGACCGGCGAGCGTCGAGAGCGCTTGCGCCAGCACGCGATCCATGCAATCCTCCACCGCGTTGAGCGTCACGAGCTCTTGGGGCACCACGGCCGAGACACGGTTGCGCACGCGTGCCACAAACTCGAGTGTCGACAGATACACATCGCCAAAGGGCGCAAAGTCGCCCTGGTAGCCACCGGACAGCGCGGGCGCCGCCAGCGCATACTCGGTCTTGGAAAGCGGGCTCAGCGCCATGGCGCCCAGCTCGAGCGCCGTATCCTCGAGCATCAGGCCCAGCGCACGCGAACGCAGGCGCTCGGCATCGCCCGCCGACACATCGCGGTCGAGTACGCGCGCCGCATCTGGCGCATCGCGCTCGACGGTGCGAATGTGCAGGCGCTCGGCGATTGAGCGAACAGCGGAACAGCGGGCAGCCTCTGCCTCCTCCTGCGCCGGTGTAAAGATGCGATTGCGCCCCAGCACCAGGCCAATCACATTACGCGGACCCAAGGCATCGACGGCGAGCGCCGCCAACAGGGACGACGACAGATCGCCCTCGAGCGCCACCACGGCACGCGACGCACCGCGAGCGCGGGCATTGTCGCGCACGGCAAGCACCAGCGCCTGCCACAGCCACTCCTCGGAACGGAACTCGGGCAGTTCGTGATCCTCCAGGGCATCGAGCATCACGCCGCGCTGAATCTCCTGAACCAGCAGGCTCTCCTCAAAACACGGCGCCTGGGCCACCACGCGACCGCAGTCGTCGAGCACAAACGAACCGCCGGTATACACCGACTCGTCATAGGCACCGACCGGCGCCATGCAGGCAAACCACACGCTGCGCTTGGATGCGATCTTGCGGTAGGCACCGCTGCGCACGGCGGCAATGGCGGCCGTCTCGCGATCGGTCATGTCAAACGCGTTGAACTGGAAATAGGCGATGAGGTCGACGCCGGTCGGCAGCATCTCGAGCTCGCGGTCTAGGTCAAACACCACGGCGACGCGCACGCCGTCCACGTCAAACACCGGCGGTGCCCAACGCGCGTCGTTGCTCTCGCCACGCTGCAGGGCGATGCTTGCGCGCGCGGGCACCACGCGACCATCCTTAAGCATCATGTAGTCGAGCAGGGGCTGGCCCTCAAACGAAACCGCAGAGGGCACGATGCAGATCATGTCGAGCTCTTGGATGCGCTCGGCAACGCCCGTCAAGCCCGTCAGCATATCGTGCTCAAAATCGGCAGCGCCCACCAGGCTGCCCGGCATGGCACCCATAAAGAGCGGGGCCGGAACGCACAGCACGCGCGCGCCGCGCTCATGAGCCAGGCGAGCCTGGTCCTCGATGCGGCCGCAAATGCCCTCGATGTCACCCAGGCGCATATCGATCTGTGCAAGTGCGAGCTTCATGGCCCAGCCCTTTCCGTCGTAAATCGTCGTTGTCGTAGTAAAAGCGCCGGCCGCATAATGCAGCCGGCGCTCGCATGTGCATATGCTAGCTATGATACCCCGAGCGGGGGCGCGCTCCTAGAACGTCGCGGACCACAGCCCATGCAGGTTGCAGTAGGCATAGACGGTACCGGTCTTGGAGCCGCCAGCGAAAAACGTCGTGGGCTTCATGCCGGGCTCGAGGTAATGGACCTCCAGGCGCCCCTCGGCCTCAAGCGCGATCCACTCGATGTAGTGCTCGGGCAGCATGGGGTGCTCCGTCGAGCCCACGCGTGCGCGAATGACGTGGCCGTCGCGCTCGATCTCGACAACAGGCACGTGCTTCTCGTGCGCCGCGTCCTCGGTGTTCGCCGTCAGCTCCGTGCAGCCGGCAGGGGTCGCAACGCCGTCGCCAAGGGCGGCAACGAGCTTGCCATCGGAGTCCTTAAAGAATTTCGCCATGATGTTCTCCTTTGCTGATGTGCCAATGTACTTGACGCTTCTTATGCCCAAAGAGCGCCGAACCATCCATGGCATTGCAAATGAACACATAACGGGGAGGCAAGCGGTCGGGCCAGGACGAACCGGTGACCCGGCCCGACCCGGCAGCCCCATCCCGCGCGCAGCTAGCGACCGTCGCCGCCGAGCAGCGCCAGAACATCCTCGCGGGTAAACAGCGCCGACGAGATACCATCGCCGCCGAGCACACTGTTGACCAGATTACGCTTGGACTCCTGCATCTGCATAATGCGTTCCTCGATCGTGTCCTTGGCGATGAGCTTGTACACGGTCACGGTGTGCTGCTGGCCAATGCGGTGGGCACGGTCGGTCGCCTGGTCCTGCGCCGCCACGTTCCACCACGGGTCGTAGTGGATGACCACGTCGGCAGCCGTCAAATTAAGGCCCACGCCGCCCGCCTTGAGCGAAATCAAGAACACCGGCACCTCGCCCGCCTGGAACTGCGCAACCATCTTGGCGCGACTCTCTTTAGAAGATGCGCCCGTGAGCTTAAGGAAGGCGATGTCCTCCTTGGCCAGGCGCTTGCCGATGATATCGAGCATGCCCGTAAACTGGCTGAACAGCAAGATGCGATGACCGCCGTCGAGCGCGCCATGGACGAGCTCCATACACGTATCGAGCTTGGCGCTTCCCGCCTTGTAGTCCGCATAGTGCAGATGCGGATCGCAACAGATCTGGCGCAGCTTGGTGAGCTCGGCAAGCACCTTGAGCTTGTCTTTCTTAAACTCCCCGGCCTCGCGGTGCTGCACTTGCTGGGCGATGCGGTCCTGGTTGGCCAGGTAGAGTTTGCGCTGCTCGCCGGTAAGCTGCGCCATCACCGTATCCTCGATCTTCTCGGGCAGATCGGCCACCACATCTTCCTTGACGCGACGCAGCACAAACGGCGACACGAGCGCCTGCAGACGAGCGGCGCTGTCACCCTCGGTATGTTCGACGGGACCCTCAAAGCGCTTGGCAAATGAGTCGCGCGTGCCCAGAAGGCCCGGCATCAAAAAGTCGAAGATGCTCCAGAGCTCGGACAGACGGTTTTCGATGGGCGTGCCCGTCAAGGCAAAGCGCACGCCGGCCGGCAGGCGCTTGGCAGCGCGGGCCACCTGGGTGAGCGGGTTTTTAATGTACTGGGCCTCGTCGAGCACCACGCGGGCAAAGTTCTGCTCGACGTATTCGTCGATGTCGCGGCGCATGAGGTCATACGACGTCACCACCACGTTGTGCTCGGCGGCACCGGCAATTTGCACGCGACGCTGGGCCTTGGCGCCCACGATGGCGCACACATCAATCGAGGGGGCAAAGCACTCCAACTCGGCAGCCCAGTTGTACACGAGCGACGCGGGACATACCACAAGCGTGGGCTTGGTATCCCCCGCCTCCACGCGCGCCAGAATGTGCGCAATCATCTGCAGTGTTTTGCCCAGGCCCATATCGTCGGCCAAGATGCCGCCAAGACCCAGGTGCTCAAGTGAACCGAGCCACTGGTAGCCGTCGACCTGATAGCCGCGCAGCGTGGCCTTAAGCGAGGCGGGCACCGTAAAGTCCATCTTGCCGAGCGTGTCCAGGCGCTCGACGGTACAGCGGAACGCGGCGTCGCGATCAGCCTCGAGCGCCGGCGTGCGCTCGAGCATGCTGTCGACAAAAAGGGTACTCGACGCGGGAAGCGACACGCCGTCGAGCAGGTCGACGGCACCGACGCCCAAGTCCTCGGCAAGGCCAAACGCGGCACGAGCGCCCTCGTCCAGGCGAACGATGTCGCCGGATGTAAGGCGCGCAAACGTCTGGTGACGCTTGTAGGAGTCAAGGTAGATGGCAAGGTCTGCCGCCGAAAGCCCGCTCGCACCCAGCTCGACGTCGAGCAAGTTGCTCTTGACGGTGGCGCGCACCGAGAGCTTGGGCGCAGGGCGTACCGAGATCTGGCGCAGGCGGTCGCTGAGCATGACCTCGCCCAGCTCGGACAGGGCAGACAGGCCCTCGGTCAGCAAGTGGAACAGGCGGGCGTCGTCGCGCTCCTCAAACGCCAGGCCGCCCTCGCAGAAATCGAAGTACAGGGCCGCCGTGTCCATAACGCGAAACTCCGCCACGGCATCGCGGAGCGGAACGCCGGGGCGTTGCTCTTCGAAAGGACTGCCCGGAGCACCAAGACTAAAGAGATCTGCCGACCAATCGCCGTAGGTCACCGTAATCTTGCAGGTCACAAGACCATCGTCGACGCCAATCGCCATGGCAAAACTCGGCTCGGGTGCCACGGCGCCGAGCGCGGCGGGAGCGGTCAGGTCGGTATAGTCGCGCAAGATAGGCAGCGCCATGCGGCAGAACTCGCCCACCTGGTCGGTAGCGATATGGACCGGCGTGCGACAGGGCAGCAAGCGCGATAGGAACGGCGCCGCATGTTGGGCAAACGCCGTGTCGGTACGGCGCGCGCGGCGCGTGTCGACCAGGTAGGCAGCATCGCCCGATGCAAAGCAGTACATATCGGCGGGCAGGCGAAGGTCGTAGCTGCCGCCGACCGCCGGCGCAATCTTGGAGGCAAGGAGCGGCGGGCGCTTGGTCGGGGCTTCATCCTTCCCTTGCGGCGCCGGCTCGACCGCCACGTCATAGGTGCGATGCGTCGTCGTCCCCCGCGACCAGGCGGGCTCAAAAGAGATGGTCTGGCCGCGCAACAGGTCCAGCACATATACGATGCTATGCTCGGACAGCGGCAACTGACGCTCGGCGACAAAACCGCTGCGGGCAAAGTCGTACGACGCCGAACGTGAGCTTGTGATGTCATCGAGATAGGCAACTGTCGTCACGACAAGGCTGAGCAGCTTTGTCGACACGTCTTCGAAGGCTTCGGGCGTATGGACAAACGTGAGCTTCTTGCCGTACGAGAAGGTGCCGCCGCGCACGTAGGCATCGGCCATGCCGTCGATGTCCTTGACCACGTAGGACACCGAACCGCAGCGAATGCGGAACTCGAGCGCCCAGCTAAAGCGGTCGGCGAACAGCGGATTGTAGTACGGCACCAACGAGGGCTCCAACGCCGCTTTGGGGGCGTCGGGATCAACGGCACCGGCAAGCTTGCGGCGCATGCTCGCCAGCTCATCCATGCGCGCGTCCGAAAGATCGGAGAGCGCCGCCATAAGGCTCGGGCTCGTGGGGACGGGCGCCGGAAAGGGAAAGTTGGGATTGACGGCCGGCGCTTTGGGCGCGGTGCGCGCGGGCTGTTTCGGCTGCGCCGTAAACGTGCGGACCGGTGTGCGCAGCCCCTCAACAGGCTCAACGCCGCTGGAATCCAAATACGCCAGAGCCGTGGCAATGGCGTGCTTGCACATACCGGGGTAGCGATAGGCAGCGGGGCAATCGCAGTCATAGTCGATCACCTCGTGCTCGTCCATGTCGAGCGCCACGTGCGTCTTGTACAGGTCGCCGCGCGAACCGCGCACCGAGCCCTCAACCGTCACGTTTTTGGAGAAGCGCGAGCCGCTGTCCTCGATCGACAGCACGGCGCCGTTGAGCATGAGCGAACGCCCCTTCATAAAGGTGCCGCTCAACGCCGCCTCTTTGCGAAGCGCCTGCACAAACGTCCCCTGCGCCATCACTTCCTCCAATCCACACAAGGTAGCTAATTTGGGACGGGGCTATTTTAGCTACCCCCATACATCGGTTGAGATGTATTCCGACCCCGACTCATTCGCCGTCAGTCAAAGGGTAGCTAAAATAGCCCCGTCCCAAATTAGCTACCCCGGCAAAATCATTTTAGATAACCGTCACGCGGCCTTGGTTGCCGACGATGGCCTTTGCCTCTGCCAGCAGCGGAATCGAGCGTGCATTGACCTTGGCCGGCACCTCGGCACGCAGCACACGCCCGTCGACTTGCTCAATAAAGATCTCCACGCGGTCGCCGCCCGGGTTGGTGGTGAGCACCGTGGCCAGGCGCGCCATATTGCCCTGGCTAAAGCGGCTGTTGGGCACCATGACCTCAAAGACCTTGGGCTTGTTTTTCTCCTCGCTAAGCTCCAGCGGCACAATCTCCTGCGCGATGATCTGGTCGCCGCGGTCCGAGCGCTCGAGCTTGCCCTTAATGCGCACAAACGCATCGGACAGCTGCGCACCGGTCTCGGGATCGACCTCGCCGTACAGGTACCCCTCGGCCTCCTTGTAGGTCTTGGGGAACACCACGACCGTGGCCTCGCCTTCCATGTCCTCGAGCTGCACGATGCCCATGGGGTCGCCGTTTTTGGTCACGCGCTTGGACACGCTCGAGACCATGCCGGCCCACCACAGCGCCTTGCCCTCGGGAATCTCCTGGTTGATGGTACCGCCCGTAGGATTCTGAACTTCGTAGCCAGTGTCGATCTGCGAGAACGAGAAGTCGCGTGCCTTGGCTAGTGCATACTCAAACGGGCGCAGCGGGTGGTCCGAGACATAGATGCCCAGAACCTCCTTCTCCTGGCTCAGCTTAAGGTGGCGGTCCCACTCTTGGCCGTCCGAATCGGGCACGCTCACCTCAAAGCCCGAGCCCTCAACGTCGCCAAACATGTCGAAGAACGACGTCTGGCCGCTCGCGCGGTCCTTCTGGCGCTTTACCGCGGCATCGATGATGTTCTCAGGGTTGTTCTTATCCACAAAGTGCATCATCTGGCGACGCGGATACCCCGTGGAGTCGAAGGCGCCTGCCTTGATGAGCGATTCGATCACACGGCGGTTGGCCTGGCTCGAGTCCACGCGCTCGACAAAGTCGTGCAGCGTCTTAAACGGACCGCCCGCCTCGCGCTCGGCGATAATCGCCTGCGCCACGCCGGTGCCCACGCCGCGGATGCCAGCCAAACCAAAGCGCACGCCTTCCTTGGTAGCCGTGAACTCGGTACCGGACTCGTTGACATCTGGCGAAAGCACGGGGATGCCGTCGTGACGGCACGCCGAGACGTAATGCACGATCTTGTCGGTCTTGCCCGTATAGGACGTCAGAACGGCCGCCATGTACTCGTGCGGATAATGCGCCTTGAGCCACGCCGTCTGCATAACCAGGATGGCGTAGCCGGCGGAGTGCGACTTGTTAAAGGCGTAGGACGCGAACTCGAGAACATCGTCCCAAATCTTCTGGGCGACCTCGCGCGTGTAGTTGTTCTTGATGGCGCCGTTCATCCAGTGGTCGTAGGTGGTCTCGTCCGAGCCATCCTCCCAGTGGAGCACCGTTGACGTGAGCAGTTTGATCTTCTTTTTAGCCACGGGCTTACGGATACGCGAGTCCGATTCGCCCTTGGAGAAGCCGCACATCTCGACGGAGATGAGCATAACCTGCTCCTGGTAGACCATGGTGCCGTAGGTTTCGCCCAGGATGTCGTCCAGGCGGTCGTCGTAGGAGACCGCCGGCTCCTTACCATTCATACGGTTGATGTAGGACGAGACCATGCCGGCGCCCAACGGGCCCGGGCGGTACAGGGCGATCAATGCTACGACGTGTTTGTACTCGGTGGGCTTCATGTTCTTGATCGTGGCCGTCATGCCGGCGGACTCGACCTGGAAGACGCCGGCGGTGTGGCCGGAGCCCATGAGCTTAAAGATCTCGGGATCGTCAAAGGGGATCTCTTCCTCTTTGATGTCGATGCCGAAGTTCTTTTTGATGTTGGCCTTGGCCTTGGAGATAACCGTCAGCGTGCGCAGGCCCAGGAAGTCCATCTTGAGCAGGCCCATGTCGGCAACGGTATGGCCCTCGTACTGGGTAATCTCGACGCCGCCCTTGGTATCGAGCTTGGTGGGCACGTGCTCGTTGACGGGGTCACGGCAGATCAAAACGGCGCACGCGTGCACGCCCTCGCCACGAGTGAGGCCCTCGATCGAGAGCGCCGTGTCGATGATGCGGCGAGCGTCGTCGTCCTTTTTATAGGCCTCGGCAAAATCGGGGTTAAACAGATCCTCTTTGCCGGGTTGCTTTTCGAGCACCTGCTTGAGCTTGACCTTGGGGTCGCTCGAGACCATCTTGGACAGGCGCTGGCCCATGTAGACCGGATAGTCCAGCACGCGCGCGGCGTCGTTGATGGCCTGCTTGGCCTTAATGGTCGAGTAGGTGATGACGTGGGTGACCTTCTCGGGGCCGTAGAGCTGGCGAACGTGCTCCACGACCTCGAGGCGCCGCTCATCGTCGAAGTCCATATCGATATCGGGCATCTCGGTACGCTGCGGGGACAGGAACCTCTCGAACATCAGGCCGTTCTCGAGCGGGTCGAACGCGGTGATGTTCATGGCGTAGGCGACGATAGCGCCGGCGGCCGAGCCACGGCCGGGGCCGACGCCGATGCCGTTGTCCTTGGCCCATTGCACGTACTCGGCAACGATCAAAAAGTAGGCGGCAAAGCCCTTGTCGCAGATGACCTTGTATTCGTACTCAAAGCGCTCTTTGATGTTGACGCCGCCGATCTCGCGCGTGGCCCAGTCGTCACCGTAGTGCTGGCGCAGGCCCTTCTCGCACTCGCGGCGGAACTGGCTCTCGTGCGTCTCGCCGGGATCGAGCAACGGGAAGCGCGGCAGGATGATAGAGTCCCAGTCCAGCTCCACGTAGCACTTGTCGGCGATCTCGAGCGTGTTGTCGCAGGCCTCGGGGCAATACGGGAACATCGCCCGCATCTCCTCCTCGGTCTTCATGTAAAACTCCGAGCCGGTCATGCGCATGCGGTTGGGGTCGTCGACCTTGGCGTTCATGCCGATGCACATGATGACATCCTGCACGGGCGCATCCTCGCGGCGCAGGTAGTGGAAGTCGTTGGTGGCAATGACCTTGACGCCCACCTGCTTGGCGATATCGATAAGCGTGCGGTCCATCTGCTCGTCGGTCAGGCCGTTGTCGGTGGTGATGCCGTGTTCCTGGATCTCGATATAAAAGTCGCCGGGGTCAAAGGTATCGCGGAAGGTCTCGGCCCACTTGACGGCGCCCTCCATGTCACCGCGGTCGATGTACTTAGGGATGATGCCCGCGATGCAGGCGCTCGTGCAGATCATGCCCTTGGCGTGGCGGCGCAGGTTGTCGAGCGTCACACGCGGCTTGTAGTAAAAGCCCTGCACGGCGGCCTCGGAGACCGTCTGCATCAGGTTGACGTAGCCCTCCTGGTCCTTGGCCAGAAGGATCATGTGGTAGAGCTCGGGCTTGTGGTCGCGAGCGAGGGTCTCGTCCGGCGTAAAGTAGACCTCGCAGCCAAAGATGGGTTTGATGACCAGGGGCGGCTTGAGCTCGTCGATGTTGCCCTTCTCATCCCACATGGCCATGTCCTTCACATACTGGGCATGCTCGCGCGGGCTTTCCTCGGGATCGGGCTCCACCAGCTCGTCGCGGCGGTCTTTTTCCAAGAAGGCCTTGTCGTGGCTCCAGGTTTTGTACTCGGGCGTGTTGTGGTTGACGGCGTCGCAGGCCAGCGCCAGGTCGGGCACGCCATACATGTAGCCGTGGTCGGTAATGGCCACGGCGGGCATGCCCAGCTCTACGGCGCGGTTGACCATATCCTGGATACGGGTTGCGCCGTCGAGCATGGAAAAGACAGTGTGGTTGTGCAGATGGACAAATGCCATGTAATGAGCTCCGATGCGGGTTCGTGATCTTAGGGTTACGATTCTACCGCACGGCGCGGACGACACCCGAACCTAGCCCAAACCCACACGGCTCCTCTTGCAGTTGCGGTGAAATAGTTCCCGCTTGGGCCACCTGGGTCGCAATACAGGAACTATTCCACCGCAAGTTATTTGAGGACTAGAAGTTGTAGGTGACCACCTGAGGTTCGGCGGGTTCGACGAAGATGGTTGGATTCGGCTGCTCCACGCGGACGAACTTGACGGTCACGGCCTCAAAGCCCGCCTTGTGCAGGACATCCGAATAGACACGTGCCTGCAAGGCGTGCTTCTCCTGCAGCTGCTCCGGCGTCTCGTCCGGCGTGCCGCCCGTCTTGTAGTCGATGACCAGCGCGCATGACGAATCCGCCGGGTTCGTCGCCAAAGCGTCGATGGCGCCCTCGGCATAAGCACCGTAGCGAGCGATGTCCTCGTCCTCGCAGCCCAGTGAAAAGAACGGCACCTCGGCGCGAACGCACGGCCACGCGAGCAGGTCGGCACGAACAGCCGACTTGAGCCAGCGGTCCAGGGCAACGTCGAAGCGTTCACGCTGCTCCGGCGTCAGGCACCACAGGCGCGCCAGCGCATCGGCACGCTCAGCGGGCAGCGCATCGGCACCCATCTCGATGAGCCACTGGCAGGCGGCATGGAACGCCGAGCCCAGCGCCATGGGGTTGCCGGCGGGCTCAACGGCGGCCACGTCTGCATCCGTCATCTCCGAGCCATCCGACTCCGCATCATCGCCGGCCTCGTCCATGGGCACATGTGCCTCGGCGGCACGGTCCTCGGACTCGGCATGGAGCGCCGCGGCGATTGACGAGTAGCTATACGAATCACGCATCGGATACGGACAGATGCCCATGCGCACACCCACTGCCTGGGGATACACAAGCTCAAACGAATCGGGCTTGGGATCGGCAGGACCGGGCACAGTTGAGTGCGCAGCATTATCAGCGACATCGACATCGCCGCGAACAAGCCTGCCCTCGGCATCCAGCGAAGCGTTAGCCTCAAACGCCTGCTCGCCAAACGTAAAGTCCGCCAGCGAGATGAGCTCGTAGTCGCCCGGCTTGGAGTTGTCGAACACCAAACGGTCGCTATCGAGCTGCGGTATGTCCAGACTGTCGGTCGGCAGGATGCGGCGCAGCACGTCGTAGGTCAGATCGGTCTCGACGTCGAAGGTCGGCGCCGTCACCTTGCCGCGGCTCACGCCGGCATCCATCGCCAAGATCACCAGCTCGCCCGCGCGCGTCATGGCAACGTAGAGCAAGCGGGCCCGTTCCTCGAGCGAAAGCTGCAGGTCGTCGTTGCGCAGGCGGGCAAATGCCTCGGCGGGAGAGCCCGTCGCACAGACGTCCTCCATGAGCTCCGGCGGCAGCCACAGCGACGTACCCTTGCCCTTAAACGCATGCTCAAACTGCTTTTTGACGTCATCGCCCTTCACAAAGGTACCGTCGGCGAGCTTAACGCCGTCGAAGCGTGCCGGCAGTGCCACGACCTGCGCTCCGCCCTCGACGCGACCCATCTGTGCCGCACCGGACGATTTGCGCACGCCAAAACACTCGGCAACCGCTACGACCGGATACTCCAGACCCTTGGACGCATGCACGGTCATGATGCGTACCGCGCCGTCACCCTCCTCGTTGAGGGCGCCCGGGGCCTCCTTGCCCGCCAAGAAGCGGTCGAAGGCGAGCGCGATGGAGCGCGGCGAGTTGCCGAACTCGGCCTCTGCCTCGGCCACAGCGTCGAGCGCCTTGAGCACGTTGGCGGCAATGGCCTTGCCCTCGGGGCCGCGCTGCGCCAGACGCACGAACCAGCCGGAGGCATTGACCACGTCGCGCGCGATGGCGGCGAACGAATCGCGTCCCACGCGACGAAGCGCGTAGCTCAGCACCTCGCGGGCGCGCGTTACGAGCGGCAAGCCCTGCAAGCCCGGCACATCGGAATCGCTCATGATGCCCGCATCGATGTTGCGACGCGACGTCTCGCCCGTCTGCTCGTCGAGTTTGGTCGCCAGCGCCAGGAACTCCTGGGCGCCGAGTGCAAACATCGGCGAGGCCAGCAACGGCATAAGACCCTGTGCCGTATCGGCCGGATTGGCGAGCGCGCAGACCAGGGCACGCACCGTCTGCACCTCGGCTGCCTGGGCAAAGACTGAGCCGCCCGCGATCACGCAGTCGAGCCCTTGGTCGCGGAAGGCCTGTGCGTAGACGTCGGCATTGGTCATGCGACCCAGCAGCAACACCATATCGCCCTGGGGCTGCCCCGCTTTGACGAGCGCTTGGAACCGCTCCGCAATCGCACGAGCTTTCGCCTGCGTTCGCTCCTGCGTGCTACCACCGGCAACGAACAGCGCCTGGCGGCGCGAAGCCTTTGCCTTGAGCTTGTCCTTGCGTTTGTCGCTCGGTTCAAGATCCAAGAACCCCTGCATCAAACCACCGGTGTCGCCGTCAAAGACGCGCGCCACGTAGCGCAGCACCTCGTCGTGGCTGCGGAAGTTGCGGACAAGCTTGACGAGCTCGCCGGCGGGGGCATCGGATGCGACAGCCGTCTCGGGCGCAGCAGAGGAGCCCACCTTGCGCTCCTGGCGGCGAAACACCTCAACCTCGGCGCCTCGGAAGCGGTAGATCGACTGCTGCGCATCGCCTACGGTGCACAGCGCGCGCTCCCCCGCGCCCGTCAGATAGCGAATCAAATCGACCTGCATCTGGTCGGTATCCTGAAACTCATCGATCATGACCATCTTAAAGCGGCCCTCGTAGGCGGCTCGGATGGCGGGATAATCGCGCAGCGCCTCGTACGCCATGCGCAACAGATCGTTATTGTCGAGCGCGGACTGGTCGGCCTTGAGCGCACGGTACTCCGCCTCTACGGCACGGGCAAGCCCCACCAGTGCATCGAGCGCCGGGCCGCCGCAGGCAAGCACGATATTGATAAACGCATCGGCTGCCTCGGCCTTGAGTAGCTCCACCTGCTCCTTAGGAAACGCCTTGCTCGCGCGCGGCATGCCGCACGACATCATGAGTCGCGCCGCATCCTCCATGGTTTTGCCGCTCGCCTCAAACGCGTCGATGGCGTCGAGTGCTACCTGCGCTTTCTCGGTCGTGGCCTTGCTTGTGCCCAGCGCCGCACGATAAGCATCGGCAAGCGCCGAGGTGTCGGCCTGGCCGCGCGCCACGCACACATCGTCCATACCGCCCGGCAGCTGGCTCGATAGCTCCAGCAGGTCGCGCACCAGGCCTTTGATGGTGGTACCGGCGCCAAACGGCCCGCCCTCGCCCGCCATGGGATACCAAGCGTAGAGGGCCTTAAGCGAAGCGGTGAGCTCGGGCGCGGCATCGGGCGCCGTCGCGCGCCCCAGCACATGCTCAACAGCCTGATCCATAAGCTCGTCGGTATCGGTGAGCACCGTGAACTCGGGATCGATGCCCAGCTCCAGCGCGTGCGCGCGCAGGATACGCGAGCACATGCCGTGAATGGTCGAGATCCACGCGTCGTCGACGGTCAGCGCTTCCTCGTCCATGCCCTCTTCGATAAGCGCACGGCGCACACGGTCGCGAATCTCGGCCGCGGCGTCTTTGGTAAAGGTAATGGCGAGCACCTGGTCCAGATGCTCAACGAACGGACCGGATTCGGGCGAGAGCGCGTAGACGATGCGGCGCGTGAGGGTAAAGGTCTTGCCCGAGCCGGCACCCGCCGAGACAAACAGCGGGCGGTCGAGCGTTTTGACGACTTGCAGCTGTTGCGGCATCAAAGTCGAAAAATCCATGGTCTACACATCCCTCCTTACAAACGTTCCTTCGTGGTTATACGAGCAGCGCGCATGCGCGGCTTGCGCCGATGTCGGATCGACCGCCGTCACGACGCCCGCCTCGAGTTCGTGCAAGCGCTCGGCGATGCCGGCCTCCACGCGGTCGAGCAGCGCATCGAAGTCCATGTTGCCGCCCTCGCCGGGAAAGCCCTTCTTAAGGCCCGGAATGCGACCGTCGCCGCGCTCCTGCTCCAACAGCTCGGCGCTCGCGGCACCGCGCAGCGCGGGCTTGCCGCCCTTGGTCGAAAAATAGAGCGCAGCACGGGTATCTAGGCCCAGCGCCCGACGCATGGCCTGCGCGTAGATGAGTGTCTGGGTATGGGGCGGCAGCCAGCGCGGGTCGCCGATGGGGGCCTCGCCCGACTCTTCGTCGCGCACCGTAGGGTCGGCGAGCTTAAACTCCTCGACACCCGAACGATGCTTGTAGTCAATCACCACGGCGCGATTCTCGGCATCCACGTCAACGCGGTCGATACGCCCGCCGAGCGGCCAACCGGCATACTCGACCTTAAGCTCATTAAAGGCGAACTCAAGGTAGCGCGGGGCAAAGGGGGCAAGCGCCTCGGACTCGTAGGCGAGCACGCCTTCCAGCTGCGGCAAGATCTCGGCCACCTGACGCTCCTCCACCGGGGAGAGCGGCACGAGCGGACCCTCGGTACCGCGCTTGCCCGCATGCTCGGCCAGGGTCTCGGCAAAGACCTCGCGCAGCAGCTCCTGTGCGCGCGGCAAGTTCTCGGGCGTCACGCGCTCCATGCCCTCTTGGGGCAGACGGGCATGCAGGTGTTCCAGCACGTCGTGGACGAAGTTGCCCTTCTCCATGTTGCCAAAATCCGCGTCGATAGACTGGGGCTTGACGCGATACGAGACAAACCAGCACAGCGGGCAGGTGGAATAGGCCTCGATCTGCGAGGCGGACGTCAGGCGCGGCACAAGCGGCGCGTCCTCGCCCTCGCCGTCACGACGGCGCAGGACCAAATACGGCACGGCCTCGGCACTCAAATGCTGAGGGGCTTCACAGGTCACGCGCTCGCGCTTGAGACCTTCGCCTGCCGCGGGATCGAAGTCCCTTACGATATCGCCCTCACCCACGCACGTGGGTTTGACAGCGCCAGAGGCCTTAGCGTTGCCAGCGGCCCTAGCGTTGCCAGCGGCCTCGGCATGCGCCCGCAACTCGGTCCATACGGCTGCCGGGTAGCACTCGCGTGCCTGGCAATCGTGCGTCACGCGGGCGAGCGCGACCGGACCGCTCGCCGCCTGCATTGCACGGCCAAAGCGCACGCGCAGAAGAGCGGCAGGCTCCAAAGACACGCCGTCGCGGCGCAGCTCGGCTGTCAACGTGGCAAGCGGGCCCTCTTCGTGCGAAAGCGGATAGCTGTCCAGGTCGACATCGGCAAACAGCACGGCATCGTAGCTGCCAGGGCGAAGAACCGACGCATCGGCAAGCGACGCGAAGCGCACTTGTGCTCGTGGTGTGCGATCGACCTCATAGGTCTCGTAATCGTAGGCGGTACTGCGCTTGTCCACCTTGGTTCGAACGCCGTCGAGAACCGGCACGGTCGCGGCCTGCGACACGTCGAGCGCGCGAGCATCGTTCATAAGGATGTCGATGGCATGGCGCAGCAAAGCCGTCTCTGCCTGGCGACGGGCCTGGCCGTCAAGGCCGCCTAGAGCGCGATCGGGCAACGCCTCGGCAACGGCAAGCATGGCCTTAAGCGCCGTCACGGGCTTGTCACGCCACAGCGCCTGGAACACGTCCGAGACCACACACGGTACGTTCTTAAACCAGTTATCGTCGCTCGTCGCCTTGCGCGCGCCCCTCACCTGGCCCTGAACGCTCTGCAGCAGGCTCTTGACGCCCGCGGTAGTCTTGCTGCGCGAGAGACGCATATTCTTATCGAAGGTACGGGCATTGACGGCATCAGCGCCCGAAAGCGGACTGTAGATCCAGTCGGTAAGCTCCGGCGCGGGCCACCACTCAGTCTTGGAAGCGGTGCCCTCGTCGGCGGCTTTCATACGCTCGATCAGGTTGGCGAGCGCCGTAAACTGCCTGCCCGCGATGGACTGGGAAAACGCCGTGAACTCAGTCGTCTCGGCCGCAATGTGACGCGCCGCCAAACGGGCGGCGAGCTCGCCGAACAGCTGGGGTGCCCGGGCAGAAACGACGAGCACGCGCACGGGGTCGGCGGGCGTTGCAGTAGCTTTATCGGCCTTGGACTCCTTGTGCGCTTTCACCAACTTATCGATGGCGTCCGCATAGACATGAGCACGGGCATGGGGGCCGGCGACCTCAATAAAGGCAGGCTGAGCGGCGGCCCCGCAAGCGACATCAGACGCGACGGCGTCCTCCCCCAGCGGCGCGATCTCAAACAGCACACCGCGGGCATCAAATGCCGTGGCAAGCTCCTCGCGCATCGCCGCCTGCTCGCGGGCAAGCAGCACGACGACCTCTCCCCCATTGTTCGCCACGGCAGACAGCAGCTCGAGTAGACCGTGCGTAAACGACGTGGTACCGCGCACGCATACGGCGCGGGCGCACGCCGGCAGGCTATCGGCCAGGGCACCGGCCATAATGTCGGCTGCCTCGCAGGGCTCGACCATATCTCGACGGTCCAAACCGCCCGCGTAGGCACGCAAAAGCTCAAACACACGAGCCTCGGCATCGCTTTTTGGCTCAGGCTGGCAATTGTTGCCACCGCATCGCTCGGCCGTCGTCCCCGCCACACCCGGCAGCACATCGCGGGCCATGCGCGCGAGCATGCGCACCGTGCCCTGGCTACGCGAAAGCGGCTGCAGGTCGGCATCGTCGCGGCGGGCAATCATATCCGAAAACAGCATCTGACGTTGCAGGTTGTCGACGAAACCGCGCCCGTCGCCCAAAAGCTCCCAAAGCGAGCGAAGCCACGATGCGGGTGTCTTGTAGTCGATACCCAGCGAAATGCCGGCTTCCGCCGCATCATGACGGCACAGATCGAGCTCGGCAAACGTTGGTGCCAGCAACACGGCACGCCCGTGACGGGCAATAAGGTCGGCAAGCAGTGCCGACTCGGCATCGCTCAAATCCGTGCCGGCATTGGTGGTATAGATTCGAACAGGCATGGTCCTCCGCTCAAACCGTTCGCAATAATCAATGCATCCATCCTACCCGCCCAAGCGGACACATTGCCACCGCAGTTCCATCTTTTGGTACAAAGCAACCTGAACCCAACGCACCAGCCGATTGCAGGCATATAAAAACCGCCCCCGGAGGGACGGTTCTTCGTAATTCAATGTTGTCGCTGGCCTACTCGCCATCCTCCAACTTAATGAGGATCTTGCGGTAGCCACCGTACTCGCCGTTCAGCGCCTTTGAAACGCGGCTCACCGTGGTGGACGAAGCGCCGGTACGGGCCTGAACCTCAACATAAGGCTCGCCCTCGTCCAAATAGCGCGCAACCTGCAAACGCTGAGAAAGGTCGCAAATCTCGCGCGGCGTGCAGATATCGGTCAAAAACGCTTGGATATCCTTCTCGTCGTCCAAAAGGCTAAATGCGTGGACCAGCTGCTTGACATCAGGCTTGTCAAACATGTTCTCGATATTCATCGATCACCGCCAAACCCGCCAAAAGGCATCGAAGTTGATACTGACATCGGGCATCGTTCACCCGTTCTATGCAATAGGGCAACGCCTGTGGCTTTTGCCCGTAGCAGTGTAGCACACCACCAAACTAAAGCGACAAGACTCTCTGCCAGCGGCGCGTTTTTCAGGACGACCTTGATTATCGACTTTATCCGAACACCTCCCACATTCATCCGCACATGTGCG
>CATZIU010000003.1:0-117099 GCA_958420165.1 uncultured Collinsella sp.
CGGGGGCTCCTGTCGTTTCCGTGCCCTCGGATTGGGTCATAGTGTCTGACTTTTGCTCAACCTATGGTGTCATCTCGCCCCAAAAGGACCTTGCTCGCTCTGGCGGGCTTTCGCTGTTGTTGCCAGGGCATCGGCGTTGCCTTGGCCGTCAATAGTCATTGGGGGCGTTCTCAAACGACTACCCAACGGCTATTGCACACATGGCTCGCATGACAGTCGTCTCTTTTATGTTTCCTTTAGCCGTTGCTGCCTAGGATGGGAGTTAGTCGGCAGGAAGGGAGCGTCTATATGGACGACGCGAGCGAGCGTGCAATCGAAGAGGACATGCTCGATCAGTTCAACTACTTTGATGATGAGGATGAGGAGCTGATCGATCGTCGCGAGCCGGCGTCGCTCGATGCCTTCGACCTTGTTGGTGAAGAGCCCGACGAGGACGAGGTCGAATCAGCAGAGCCCCCACAGTCTTCGCGCCTGGACTCGCTGCTTTCGAGAGTCCCTATGCACCACGGCGCTCGTGCCGGCGCACTCCATATGAAAACTGACTGGCACCAGATCGTGACGGCAGGCGATGAACTTGCCGTCGATGCGCCGCTCACCGATAAGTCATCCATTATCTGCCGCACCGGCATGCTCATGCTGGCAAGCGGAACAGGTGCCTGGCGCGTGCGCGATACCATGAATCGTGTTGCTGCCGTACTCGGCGTCACGATTCACGTCGACCTGAGTCTTCTGTCGTTTGAGTGCACCTGCATCGAAGATGGCCACTGCTTTAACGAGGTCGTCAGCCTACCCACAACGGGGGTCAATACTCATCGCATTTGGATGATGGAGAGCTTCCTAAAGGAAATCGAGATTTACGGACGCCGGTTTACCGTACACGAGTGCCACGAGATGCTCAAGACTGTTGAGAGCTCAAAGCCCGATTACTCTCCCTGGCAACAGGGCCTTGCGGCGGCCTGTGCTTGTGGCGCCTTCGTCTTTTTGCTCGGCGGCGGCCCTATCGAGATGGCCTGCGCGTTCGTAGGCGCTGGTGTCGGCAACTTTGCTCGCTCCCATATTCTCAAGCAGGGTCTTGGCCAGTTCAGCGCGCTGACGACTGGCGTTGCGCTCGCTTGCGTTTCGTATCTGCTGGCATTGCTCGGCCTTAGCCAGGTCATTCCAGGGGCAATGTCGCACCAAGAAGGCTATATCGGCGCCATGCTCTTTGTGATTCCCGGCTTTCCCCTCATTACGGCAGGCCTCGACATCGCTAAGCTTGACATGCGAAGCGGTATCGAGCGTCTTTCGTATGCTGTGTCGATTATTGTGATGGCGACCCTCGTAGGTTGGATGGTTGCTGAGTGTGTGGGACTGGCGCCGGATGACTTCGCCCCGCTCGGCCTCTCACCGTTGGCTCTTACGCTCTTGCGCATACTGATGAGCTTTATCGGTGTATTTGGCTTCTCGGTTATGTTCAACAGCCCGGTAAAGATGGCAGCGGCGGCAGGGCTCATCGGCGCCGTGTCCAATACCTTGCGCCTTACGCTCGTCGATGCGCCGACGATACTTCCTTTCCTGGGCCTGAGCGCAGGTATGCCTCCCGAGGCAGCAGCGTTTATCGGCGCACTGGTATCGGGGTTGCTCGCGAGCTTAGCCGAAATCAAGCTCACCTACCCACGCATCGCCCTCACGGTGCCATCAATTGTCATTATGGTGCCTGGCTTGTATCTGTATCGCTCGATGTATTACATGTGCACCTTCGACACGGTCAATATGCTCGGCTGGTTTGTGCGTGCGGTGCTCATCGTGGCGTTTTTGCCCGTTGGTCTGGGTGTGGCGCGTACGCTCACCGACCCTCGCTGGCGCCACACCAGCTAATTGGTACAAGGGGGACAGGTTACTTTGCACCAAATGAGTTGCGGTGAAATAGGGACTGAATTGCTGCTTAAAGGGTCAAAACAGTCCGTATTCCACCGCAACTTATGGGGTCGGGGGATTATCGGTGCCCTGCATCTTCATAAACTCAACGCTTACGAAGCGCATGCGTTTCGTGCTAGGCTGGTTCCACCACATAAGTAGTCGCAGACGCGCGTACCACGGGCGGGCGAGATGAAGTTCCAACAGCTCCATCTTGCCCGCCCGTTTTTGTTGCGTGGCGCCGCGGTACAACACAGAGAGGAATCTGCCCTTTATGCCTATCAACAAACGAGAGAGCCTGCTGTTCACCTTTATCATGTGCTTTTGCATGGTGCTCTGGATGAGCATCTACAACGTTGCCCTGCAGCACGGGGCCATCAACGGCGAGGTCGTTGCCGCTGCGTGGCTCGGCTTCCCCGTTGCCTACATTTTTGCCATGTGCTGCGACTGGTTCGTCGCCAGCCCGCTCGCCAAGGGTTTCGCCTTTAAGTACTTGGTCACGCCGGGCAAGAGCTCGCCACTTGCCATGACGCTCGCCGTCAGCTCCTGCATGGTCGTTCCCATGGTCATCATCATGTCGCTGTACGGTGCCTGCGAGGGTCTGACGCACATGCCCGGCGGCATCCTTGCGAACCTGTATTCCGTGCCTGCGATCTGGATGATCAACATCCCGCATAATTTTGTGATGGCGCTGCCGTGGAACCTTTTGGTAGCCGGTCCGATTTCCCACTTCGTCTTCCGTCGCGCCTTCCCTGTGGGGACGGTTTTCGAGGAGGAGCATGCCGAGCTCTTGGAGCAGGCTATGGCTCCTGAGTGCGAGTAGCTCGCTTAGGGATCTGCTGAGCGCGGGCGACTTGCTTGGTTGGAGCCCTAAGCGTGGATAGCTCTCTCGGCGACATCGCGGGCGTGAGCGGTGCGCATGACCGGAGGGCCCGTGCTGCTCCGTTGCCCGACGTGCTAGCGCGCAGAAGAATCTGTTGGTGCATTCGGCGGCTGCTGAAGCGTTTCGGCAGCCGCTTTTTATACGGAGTTTAAATACAACAGTCTGTTGTATTACGTAGAGTGGTATATCTCTAACAGGAAAAATGCGAGAGACGGAGCATTATGGCGTTGCTAGTAGGACTGGACGTAGGGTCGACGACGACCAAAGTTTACGCGATGCACGAGGATATGACCGAGGCGTGGTGGGGATATCGCCGCCACGGGGCGTGTCAGACAGCGAGCGTGCGCGCCATGCTCGGCGAGCTCGCCGAGCGCTTTCCCCATGAGTCGCTGCGCGTTGCGGTGACCGGCTCGGGTGCGCGCGATATCGCGACCGCGCTGGGCGCCTCGTACGTTCAGGAGGTGGTCGCCAACGCGCTCGCGATCAGCAGGTTCTATCCGCAGACGCGCTGCGCCATCGAGCTGGGCGGCCAAGACGCCAAGATGATCTTCTTCCGCACCAACGATAAGGGAGACATCGAGGTTGCCGACATGCGCATGAACGGTTCGTGCGCAGGCGGTACCGGTGCATTTATCGACGAGATGGCAAAGCTCATGGGGGTCGGCACCGAATCGGGCGAGTTCGAGCAGCTCGCAAGCCGGGGAACGACCGTCCACGAGGTCTCGGGCCGCTGCGGCGTGTACGCAAAGACCGATATCCAGCCGCTGCTCAACGAGGGCATTCCTACCACCGACCTGGCGCTTTCGGCGCTTCACGCGGTCGCCCGCCAAACGATCGGCGGTCTGGCCCAGGGTATCGACATCGAGCCGCCGGTAATCTTCGAGGGCGGTACGCTCGCCTACAACCCCACGCTGGTCCGCGTGTTCCGGGAGCAACTGAATCTATCGGACGATCAGGTTATCGTCCCGCGCGATCCGCAGATCATGGTCGCGCGCGGTGCCGCCCTGTCGCTGACCGACATGTTCGCATCGTCCCAACCGATCGACCTTCCCGACGCTTTTGTCCGGCTGGATAAGCTCGAGACGGTCGCGCCCGCAAGCGGGGAGGGACGTCTTGCCCAGCCCTTTTTTGCCACACCTGCCGAGCAGGCGGATTTTACGGCACGCCATGGCAAAGAGACGCCGGCAAAGGGTCCGGATGCGTATGCGCCCGGAGAGACGGTGCGTGTGGCGCTCGGTATCGATTCGGGGAGCACGACGACCAAGTTCGCCCTGGTCGATGAGGCGGGTGAGCTTGTCGATTCGTTCTACGCGTCTAATAACGGCAGACCGCTCGACGTCGCCCAACAGGGTCTTGTCAGCTTGAAGAACCGCTGGGAGACAGCGGGAGTCACGCTTGCGATCGATGCCGTGGGCACCACGGGATACGGCGAGGAGCTTTTCGCGCGCGCGTTCCACGCCGACTACCATACGGTCGAGACGGTCGCGCACGCCCGCGCCGCGTGCGCATGCGTTCCCGATGCGACCTTCGTGCTCGACATCGGCGGACAGGATATGAAGGCCATCTGGCTCAACCACGGCGTGCTGACCGATATCGTCGTCAACGAGGCGTGCTCTGCGGGCTGCGGCTCGTTCCTCGAGGGTTTTGCCAAAAACCTCGGAATAGCCGTTGAGGATATCGCGACCGAGGCATTTTCGTCCAAAGCCCCCGCCGTTCTCGGCAGCCGCTGCACGGTGTTCATGAACAGCAGCGTCGTTTCCGAGCAGCGGCGCGGTAAGGGTCCGGGCGACATCATGGCCGGTCTCTGCCGTTCGATTATCGAGAACGTGTTCACCAAGGTCATTCGCGTTTCAAATCTCAACCGTCTGGGCGACAAAGTCGTCGTCCAGGGCGGCACGTTCCGAAACGACGCGGTGCTGCGCGCATTCGAGCAGTATCTGGGCAAACCCGTCACGCGTGCGCCCCACCCGGGGCTGATGGGCGCTATCGGTATCGCCCTGCTCGCGCGCGAGGAATGCCGCAAGGGCGACGCCGGCACGTCGTTTATCGGGCTCGATGCCGTGGAGCGCTTCGAGCATCGCGAGTTCGGCGGCGTTACCTGCCGTCGGTGCAACAACCGCTGCCAGCGCGCGGTCGTGGCATTTGGCGACGGCTCGCTTTACGTCACGGGCAATCGCTGCCCGCGCGGCGGCGCCATCTCATGGGATGAGCTCGTGCGCGAGGTTCCCGCGGCGGAGGAGCTGCGTCCGCAGGGTGCTTGCGAGGCACAGGCACCCGGCACGGGGCGCGACCGGACCGCGGCTGCCCCCAATCTCTTTGTCGACCGCGAGAAGCTGCTGTTCGAGTCGTGCCCCACGGTTCCCGTCTGCGGGGGGCGCGATGTCACGATCGGCATTCCCCGTGTGCTCGAGTTCTGGGACACCATGCCGTTCTGGTCGACGTTCTTCAGCACGCTCGGCTTTAAGGTGCGCGTCTCGGGACGCAGCACCAAGGCGATGTACGAGCGCGGTCTGGCGCACGTCACATCCGACACCGTGTGCTTCCCGGCCAAGCTCGTCCACGGGCACATCCGCAATCTCGTCGACGCCGGCGTCGACCGTATCTTCATGCCCATCATCACGACGGTGCCCACCGAAAACACCGCCTCTACCAGCGAGTGGATGTGCGCCGTCGTAAAGGGATACCCCTACGTGATGCGCAATTCCGATAACCCGGAGGAGCGTTTCGGCGTTCCGTTCGATACGCCGCTGTTCCACTGGTACGACGAGGGCGACCGAAACCGCCAGCTCAAGGCGTGGTGCAAGGAGACCTTCGATATCGATGCCGACCTGGTTGCCAAGGCGACCGAGCAGGCGGACCGCGCGCAGCAGACGTTTGAGAACCAGCTGCAGCTGCGCGGCAGGCAGGTGCTCGAGAACGTGCGCGAGGACGGCGGCTACGCGGTGGTGATCGCTTCGCGCCCGTACCACAACGACCCGCTGGTCAACCACGGGCTGCCCAAGCTCTTCTCTGAGCGCGGCATCCCCGTGCTGACGCCCGATGCGGTGCCGGGGGTCTGCAACGTCGATCTTTCCAACAGCCGCATCGACATCGTGAACAACTACCATGCGCGCATGCTGTCGTGCGCGGTCATCGTCGCATCGACGCCCGAGCTCGAGCTCGTGCAGATGGGCAGCTTCGGCTGCGGCCACGATGCGTATCTCACCGATGAGATCGCGCGCATGATGGGCGAGATGGGCTCCAAGGTTCCGATGATGATCAAGCTCGATGAGAGCGACGTCGCCGGTCCCATGGGCATTCGCGTGCGTTCGTTTATCGAGTCGGTCAACCGTCGTCGCGCGGAGGAGCGTGCCGAGGGCGCCCGGGTGCACGCGGTCCATCCGCTCGACGACCCGTATAAGGTCAAGTACACCAAGCGCGACCGGCACGACAAGATCGCGCTGGTCCCCAACACCTCCCATGCGTTCTGCAGGCTCATGACCGCGGCGATGCGCAATCAGGGCGTGCGCGCCGAGGCCCTTGATATCGGGCGCGAGGATGCCATCCGCCTGGGCAAACGCTATGTGCACAACGACATCTGCTTCCCCGCGCAAATCGTGATCGGCGAGGCGCTCGCGGCACTCGAGAGCGGTAAGTACGACCCGCACGACGTCGCCGTGGTGACTGGCAAGTATATCGGCGACTGCCGCCTGACGCACTACATGCCCCTGCTGCGCCGCGCGCTCGACGACGCGGGATACGACTATGTCCCGGTGCTCACCAACGACGACGTCGATGCCCACAATGCGCATCCGGGCTTCAAGCTCGGCCTTGGCCCGAGCATCCAGATCGCCTACGGTCTTCCCATGATCGATACCCTCGAGGCCATGCTTAGGCGCATCCGTCCCTACGAGCTCGAGAAGGGCGCGGCGGACGCTGCGTTCGACCGCGCGCTCGATGAGGTTATCGAGGGCATGGAGCGCTCCGGGCTGAGAGGCCAGGCGACGGGCTTCAAACGCGCGCTTGCGATCATGGACGCCGTTCCGTACGACCGCTCGAACCCGCATCCGACCGTTCTCATCGTGGGCGAGTACCTGCTCAATTTCCATCTCGGCGCCAACCACGAGATCGAGCGCTACCTCGAGGACAACGGGCTCGAGGTCATCGAGGCGCGCATGACCGACGTGATCCGCAAGACCTATTTCTACAAGCATGCGCAGTCGCGCGAGTTCCACGTCGACCTGTCGCTGCCCGAAAAGGCCTGGTACGCCACGGCGGACAACCTGTTCGAGCTCGCGCACGACCGTTGCGACCGCCTGGGCGCGGCGAGCCCGCTCTACGAGCCGCCGACGCGCATGCCCGAGCTCGTGCGCGCGAGCGATAAGATCCTGCACCATACGTTCGATGCGGGCGAGGGCGTGCTGATTCCGGCGGAGATCCTCGAGCACGCCAAGCGCGGCTGCCGCAACTTCGTGATCCTGCAGCCGTTCGGGTGTCTGCCCAACCATGTCGTGGGGCGCGGGCTCATCCATGCGCTCAAGGAGCAGTATCCCACGGCGCAGTTCCTGCCGCTCGACTACGATCCCGACGTGAGCTTCGCCAACGTGGAGAACCGTCTTCAGATGCTCATCATGAACGCCAAGGCGCAGGGGTGCGGTGAGGCGCATGGCGAGACCGCGTAAGGACGCCGATGCGCCCGATGCACGCACCCGTATCATCGAGGCGTTTTGGGAGCTCATCGAGAACAACAGCATCTTCGAGCTGTCGGTTGGCGAGGTGACCCGCGCCGCCCGGTGCAATCGCGGAACGTTTTACTACTATTTTCACGATTTCGATGAACTCGTCGCCATCGCCATAGCCCAACTGCTGCAGGATAACGAGCTCATCACCGATGCCCTCTGGCATTTTTCGAGCGAGGGCGACCTTTCGGCGTTCGACCGGCGCGACGTCCGCTGCCTGCTGCGGCGCATCGTCATCACCATGAGGGCGGGTGCCGCCGAGCAGGTCGTGCAGGGCATCCATACGATCATCATCGACCGCGTGAGAGAGATCGTCCACCCCGACGGAGAAGAGCTCAAGGCGGATTCGAGCTTTGCGGTGGGCTTTCTGGTCTCGGGCATCATGGACTTTGTGATGGCGGTCGGCTTTGCCCGGGAGGGCGGCGAGGAGATAGACCTCGAGCAGCTGGGGGACAGCGCGTGCGCGTACCTGAGGGCGGTCGCCATGCAGACGGTGGAAACGGTCGCGCAAGTCGAGGGCGTCGATACATCCGAGCTGCTCGAACGCGTCTCCAAGGAGGCCGATGCCTATCGCGCATCGCGTGAGACGAGTCCCGACGTGGTGAAAGACGCCTAGGGTTTCTCTTGCGGGGCGCCTGTCGCGCATCGCGCGGTGAGTCCCGCGATGCGGTCATAACCTGCATTCATGTGAGCCGGGTTTATAGATATTCCTCCAGCTGTTAACATAGACAACCTGTGGGTAAAGAGACAAAAGCGCCGCCGACGGGCGGGCGTTTTGATTTCGATGAACTCATGTAAGGAAACGAGCATGTTAGATAGATTTACCGATCGAGCGCGCAAGGTCATGTCGATGGCCAAACAGGAGGCGCTCGATCTTCATTCAAATAAGGTGGGCACCGAGCACCTGCTGCTCGCGCTTGCCAAGGAGGACGAGGGCATTGCCGCCGAGGCACTGCGCTCGCTTGATATCTCCTACGACGACATCATGGACACCCTCAAGGAGGTCCAGACCACGGTTCCCGAGCCCAGTGAGGAGACCGAGGCGGCTAAGCTCGCCTTTACGCCGCTCGTCATTAGCGTTATGGAGCGTTCATTCCGCGTGGCGCGTGAGAATAACCAGACCTACGTGTCGACCGAGCACTTGCTGATCGGCATCGTCGAAGAGGGCAACGGCATGGCCATGGACATCCTCATGCGCCTGGGTGTGTCGTCCGCCTCCATCAAAAAGGCTATCGAGAAACTCACTGCCAAGGACCAGGACAAGAAGCGTCCGCTCGCCGGCGCCGGTGCCGGGCGTCCCGGTGCGGGCCTGCCGTTCTTTAGCGGCTCGGATGCCTCTCAGCAAAAGGGGAGTGGCACCGATACGCTTAAGCAGTTCGCGACCAACCTCACGCAGAAGGCGCGCGATGGCGAGCTCGACCCTGTAATTGGTCGCGAAAAGGAAGTCCAGCGTATGATGGAAATTCTTTCGCGCCGCACCAAGAACAACCCGCTCATTCTGGGCGACCCCGGTGTGGGCAAGACGGCCATCGTCGAGGGCCTGGCGCAGCAGATCGCTGCCGGCAACGTGCCTGAGAACCTTATGAACCAGAACATCTGGACGCTCGACCTGCCGGGTCTTGTCGCGGGCGCCAAGTATCGCGGCGAGTTTGAGGAGCGCCTCAAGAACGTGATACAGGAGGCAACCGAGGCCGACGACGTCATCCTGTTTATCGACGAGATGCACACCATCATCGGTGCCGGTTCTGCCGAGGGTTCCATCGACGCAAGCTCCATGCTCAAGCCCGTGCTCGCGCGCGGCGCCTTCCAGATCATCGGTGCCACGACGGCAGAGGAGTTCCGCAAGTACCTCACCAAGGATCCGGCCTTTGAGCGTCGCTTCCAGACCATCGATGTCGAGGAGCCGAGCGTCGAGGACACGGTCAAGATCCTGGCCGCGCTCAAGCCGCGCTACGAGGAGCACCACCATGTGCGTTACACACAGGGTGCTATCGAGGCCGCCGCGAACCTCTCCAACCGCTACATTCAGGACCGCTTCCTGCCCGATAAGGCCATCGACCTCATCGACGAGGCTGGTGCCCGCGCCCGCATTGCCGCCAATCGCGCGCCCGAGCCGGTGCGCGAGGCCGAGCATCGCGTCGAGGAGCTTAAGGCTGCCGCACAGGAGGCCACCGAGAGCGACGACATGAACAAGGCTGCCGAGATCACTGAGCAGCAAAAGGCTGCCGAGATTGAGCTTGCCGAGGCCAAGGCTGCCTGGACGGCCGAGCTCGACGCGAGCCCGCTCACTATTGACGTGAGCCAGATCGCCGATATCGTGTCCGTGACCTCGGGCGTGCCGGTGTCCTCGCTTACCGAGAGCGAGAGCCGTCGCCTGCTACAGGCCGAAAGCGTGCTCAAGACCCGCATTATCGGCCAGGACGAGGCCGTCGAGGCCGTTGCCAAGGCCGTGCGCCGCAGTCGCTCGCCGCTCAAGGATCCGCGTCGCCCCGGCGGCAGCTTTATCTTCCTGGGCCCCACCGGCACGGGCAAGACCGAGCTCGCCAAGACGCTCGCCGAGTACCTCTTTGGCAGCAAGGACGCGCTCATCAGCTTCGACATGTCGGAGTTCGGCAGCGAGTTCGAAGTCTCCAAGCTTATCGGTAGCCCCCCGGGCTACGTTGGCCATGACGAGGGCGGTCAGCTCACCAAGGCCGTTCGTCGTCACCCGTACTCGGTTGTGCTGTTCGACGAGATCGAGAAGGCGCACCCCGATATCTTCAACATTCTGCTGCAGGTGCTGGAGGAGGGTCGCCTGACCGATAGCCAGGGCAAGACGGTCGACTTCCGTAATACCGTGATCATCATGACGTCCAACGTGGGCGCCCGCGAGATTGCGCAGGATGCGAGCGTTGGCTTCGGCACCACCGGCGAGCAGGGCCTTACCTCGAGCGAGATTAAGGGCCGTGCGATGGGCGAGCTCAAGCGCCTGTTCCGCCCCGAGCTGCTCAACCGTATCGACGACATCGTGGTGTTCCAGAAGCTTTCGGGCGAGAACCTGACCAAGATCGCGCACCTGCTGGTGGACGACCTGCGTCAGCGCCTGATTGCCAACGGCATGAACATCAAGCTCACCGATGCGGCCTACGACAAGATCGTGGCCGAGGGCACCGACCTCACCAACGGTGCGCGTCCGCTGCGCCGTGCCATCCAAAAGCTCATCGAGGATCCGCTGTCCGAGGAGCTGCTGGCCGGCGAGTGGGGCGAGGGCGATACCGTCCTGTGCGATGTGGCCGACGGCAAGTTTGTCTTTAGCCATGGCACGGGCGAGATCCCGGCACCGCGTCCGGCGGGCACGCTCGGCGGCGATACCGCTCCGGCGGCGCCGCACACCGGCAACGCCGCGCCTGTGAGCAGTGGCGTGAGCTCGGGTCCCGGCGGCATGATGCAAGCCGGTTCCGGCGCGCTGTAGGGTGTGGCGACAATTTGATCTGTGCAATCGAGGCGTTCCGGCAAGGGCGCCTCGATTTGTAGAGCTGTGAAGTTGTGACCGTTACGCTATGCGGTCCACCGTTAGCCGATGATGCGAGGGCGCTCGGCGTTTTCGAGTGGTTTATGCAAACGAAGTCTGGGAATATACAAGGCGCATGTCTTATTGTCTAACCAGTTGCGCCAAGGAGGCACCATGGACTACAAGATTACCGGCTACGAGCCCGCCCAGCTGTTCCATTTCTTTGAGGAGGTCAGCGCGATTCCCCGCGGGTCTGGCAACGAGAAGGGCATCAGCGATTTCCTGGTCGCGTTTGCCAAGGAGCGCGGCCTCGATGTGTATCAGGACGAGGTCTACAACGTCATCATTCGCAAGCCCGCATCTGCCGGCGCCGAGAATGCCCCGACCGTGATGCTGCAGGGTCACATCGACATGGTGTGCGACAAGCTGGGCTCCGTTGAGCACGACTTTACGACCGATGGTATCGACCTGGTCGTCAAGGATGGTGTCCTTACCGCCAACGGCACCACCCTGGGTGCCGACAACGGCATTGCCGTCGCGCTTATGCTTACCGTGCTCAACGATGATTCGATTGTCCATCCGGCCCTCGAGTGCGTATTCACCACCGACGAGGAGACTGGCCTGGTCGGCGCCGAGACGCTCGACAAGTCCCAGATTAGCGCCCGCACCATGATCAACCTCGATTCCGAGGAGGAGGGCGTGGCCACCGTCAGCTGCGCCGGCGGTGTCGTCGTTACCTACACCTGCCCGATCGTGCGCGAGCACAAGACCGGCAGCACCCTTACGCTCGAGATCTCCGGCCTGCTGGGTGGTCACTCCGGCGCCGACATCCACCTGGAGCGCGGCAACGGCAACCTCATCATGGCCCGCATCATCGACCGCCTGATGGTCGCCGGCGAGCCCGCCATCGTCAGCTTTAACGGCGGCACTAAGGACAACGCCATCAACCGTGAGTGCAAGGCCGAGCTGGTCTACACTGATCACGCTGCCGCCGAGGCCGCGGCCCAGATCGCAAAGGGCATCATTGCCGACGTCACTGCCGAGCTCGAGGTCTTTGACCCCGGCTTTACCTGCACCGTCGAGATTGCCGACGACGCCGAGGTCGAGGCCATGGATCAGAAGTCCGCGCTTGCCCTCATCCGCGCCCTGCGTCTTGCCCCTAACGGCGTGATTCGCCGCAACGTCGCCACCGACGGCTCCGTCGAGGTTTCCTCCAACATCGGTGTGGTTGCCACTTCTGACGACGAGGTCAAGATCATGCTGTCCCCGCGCTCCTCGATTACCTCGCTGCAGAACGAGTTCAAGGACCGCCTGCAGACGCTGGCCGATGTCCTGGGCTTCGACGCCAAGTTCGAGTTCGAGTATCCCGGCTGGAGCTATGCCGAGCATTCGCCGGTCCGCGACATCTTTGTCGAGAGCTATCGCGAGCTCTTTGGCTCCGAGCTGCGCATCGAGTCCATTCACGCCGGCCTTGAGTGCGGACTGTTTGCCGAGGCCCTGCACGGCTTGGACGCCATCGCCGTGGGCCCGACGCTCTCCGATGTCCACACCCCGGACGAGAGCATGGAGCTCGCTTCTGCCGAGCGCTTCTACGAGCTGCTCATCGACGTCCTCAAGCGCCTCGCTGCGTAAAGGTCGCATTGACGGCGATCCAAAACCTTTGCTGATGGATTGCAAATGACATTACGAGAGGGGGTACCCGAGCTTTTGCGACGGGTGCCCCCTCTCTTCTTTTAAGAAATGGGAAATTGATTGGCGTCTAGCCCATATCCGCCTTGATGAGGTCGAGGGTGCGCTGGCAGTTTTCGCGGACGGGCCCGAGCATATGCTTGCGCAGGTCCGCCATGCCGGGCAGATCGGCGTATTCGTCCATGACCTCTTCCATGCAAATGGGTACCTCGTAGGCGAGGTCCATCATGGTCGCAAAGCAAAACTTCTCGGATAGCCCGGCATCGGTGAGTGCCGCCTCCAGCGCGGGGTCGCCCATACCGTGGTATCGGCGGATAGCGCCTGGACCGATGCGTCCCACACGGTTTTCGCCGCCAACGCTCATGGCGAGGCGCGCTTTTCGCCGCATGCGTTCGTATGCCAGCCCAGATGCAACGTCATACATACGGGCCATCATAGCTGTGCCGCCGTTTCCAAGAAGCAGGGAATAGTTCTTCGCATGCGCGTCCGGTGCGCCGATGATGGCGTTAAAGAAAAGTATCTGCGTAAACAGATACAGGTTAAGTTGATGATGGCTCGTATTGACGAGGAGTTCCTGAATATCGCGTGCGGTCGGGCCGCCGTCTGCCGTGTACTTTTGAGCGGGCATCACTCCAAGGGCCTGACAGAGGTCTTCTTGGTGTAGACGCATGATTGTCCCGTCTTTGACATTCACACGGTCATAGCGCTCAACAATGAGGGCGGGTTCGTCCTCAAATAAGCGATACTCAACGTTCGCCGTTGCGATACCCGCGCGCTGGGCGCTTTTCATGCAGACAAACTCATTAAGCGCTTCGAGCTTAAATCCGATAACGCCATTTTTGAAAATATGCGTCGTGGGCGAGGAACCTACGCATTCGCACCAGCGACCGTCTATGAGTGCGAGTGCGAACTTGCCCTGGTTGCCTCCAAGTGACCAACTTTCATCTAGACCCATCCACGATGCATCGCGGTCATCTCTGATCGACTTGAGACGGAGAGCAATTTCGTGGTCGTCTATAGGGCGGTATTCGCCAGCGCGATGCAGGACGGCGTCGGCATCTTCTTCGGCACAAAACTGCACTCCGCCCGGACAGTCGAGTCCGATATGGCTGAGCAACGCAACGGGATTGTTGGGCCTAACGTCGAATTCGGCGGCAATCGCTTTTCGTTGGTCCTCGCTGTCGGGTAGAAGGCCAAACAGGTACGGATTCATGACCTGTTGGCTGTATGTACGATTTGATACGGGTATGTTGATCGATAATGCTGGCCCGTCATAGTCTTGATCATAGGCAAAGCTGACTAGACCGTTCTCATCTTGCATGAGCGTTCCTGCAGGTTCGCCGCAAATAATAGTCCGAAGCGATGTGGTGGCCATTGGCTATTTCCCGTCAGGCTTTGGTTGGACAGATGCGTTTGCGGCAATCGAGACTCCGAGATTGGACATGGCGAAATCTGCGAAGGCTTTGTCGTAGAGTTCAGACGTAAAGGGGGCGTCTGCGAGAGCCGGAATGGCTGCGCTGCGACGGTTGCGATGGCGAAAACGTTGAGCGCGATGGCGTCTGGGGGTGCTACGAGGTTGCAGATCGGCATGCGGAACGTTGGCTGATTGCTCGTTATTCGTTTTGACGATATCCCCTTGAGCGGCGAGCGCCAGTCCGAGAGCATTAAAGATCGCCAATAGCTTGTCGAGTCGAATGCCGGTGGCATCTCCCAGCTCGAGCGATGCGAGCAGGCGCTCCGAAACACCGGCTTTTTTAGCGAGGGTCGCACGGGTGATTCCCTGTGACTCGCGTGCCTGGCGCACGTAGATGCCAGCTTGGCGCGGCGTGGTGATGGGAAAGGTATCCACGGCAATCTCCTAACGTGCAGACTTTTGCATATCAGTATGACATGCAAAAGTCTGCACGAAAAGGCCTTATGCAAAACTCTGCATGAGACTTCCACGTTGACGTTGAGCTTATGAGAGGCGTTTTTTATATCGCGAGGATCCCCAGATGCTCAAGCAAGATCTTAAGTCCGATGAGGATGAGCACGACGCCGCCCACGATGGTGGCAGGCTTTTCGTAGCGCGCGCCAAAGGTATGGCCGATCGCCACGCCGGCGATGGAGAGGATAAAGGTTGTGATGCCAATAAGCGATACAGCGGGCACGATGTCAACCGAGAGCGCCGCAAACGAGATGCCTACGGCCAGGGCGTCAATCGAGGTGGCAATGGCGAGAACCAGGTATTCTATCAGGTCAATCTTCTCGGCATTCTTGTTGTCGCTCTCGTCCTCGTCCTCGGTAAAGGCCTCCCACAGCATCTTGCCGCCGATGAAGGCCAAAAGGATAAAGGCGATCCAATGGTCGATGGGCCCGATGATGCCCATGAATTGACTGCCGAGCGCCCATCCGATCACGGGCATGCCGGCCTGAAAGCCGCCAAAGAACAGGCCGAGCACCACGGCGACTTTAAGGTTGATCTTTTTCATGCCGAGACCCTTGCAGATGGAAACGGCAAAGGCGTCCATCGAAAGGCCAACGGCGAGCAACACGAGCTCTGCGAGTCCCATAGTCTGGCTCCCTCTCTGCGGGCGAGCCCGATTACGCGACTACTCCCTCATTTATATGAGACCCGATGCTACCACATGAGCAGTCAAAGGAGCCCCGTCCCAAATGAGCTACCTAAGCGGTGTTCGCTCATTCTGTAAGCATCGGATTTCGTGGCTGCTGCGGGGACAAACCGTGAGAAACTATTTAGCGTTTATGGAGCGTATACGATGGGAGCGATGCCTTGGATAAGAACGAGCTGCAAAAGCGTATGGAACAGGCCATCCGCCTGACGGCACCTGGTCAGCCGATCCGCACCGCCCTCGACATGATCATCGCCGGTCACCTGGGCGCCCTTATCTGCGTCGGCGACACCGAAAACGTGCTCGCTGCCGGTAACGACGGCTTCCCGCTCAACATTTCGTTCACCTCGAACCGTCTGTTCGAGCTCTCCAAGATGGACGGTGCCATCGTCATCGACGGTGACCTCACCCAGATCCTGCGCGCCAACTTCCACCTCAATCCCGATCCCTCGCTTGCCACGAGCGAGACAGGTATGCGTCACCGCACCGCCGCTCGCATGTCGGTGCTCACGGATGCCATCGTGATCTCGGTCTCGGCCCGTCGTGCCGTTGTCAACGTGTATGTTCACGGCAAGAGCTACGAGATCCAGCCCGTTACCACCATCATGAGCTCGGTCAACCAGCTCGTCGCCACGCTCCAGACTACCCGTCAGTCGCTCGATCGCTCCCTGCTGCGCCTGACGGCCCTCGAGCTCGACGACTACGTTACGCTCGCCGACATTACCGGTATTTTCTCGAGCTTCGAGATCATGCAGCAGGCAAAGACCGAGCTTAAGGATTGCATTGTCAAGCTGGGCAACCAGGGCAAGCTCGTGCAGATGCAGCTCGAGCAGCTCGCCGGCTCCAGTATGGATACCGAGTATGACCTGATGATCCGCGACTACGCGAGTGACTCCTCCGAAGCAAACGCCGAGAAAATTCGCGCTGAGCTTGCCCGTATGATGCCCAAGGACTTGTCCGATCCGCAGCATGTGGCGGCGGTTCTGGGCTACGACGACCTGGACGAGGACTCCGTCATGACGCCGCTGGGCCTGCGCACGCTTTCGCGCGTGTCCGTCGTGCGCGACGGCGTGGCCGAGAAGATTGTCGACGAGTACGGCTCGCTGCAGGAGCTCATGGATGACATCAGCGAGGACCCGGAGCGCCTAGGCGACTTTGGCGTTAACAACCCTGCCATTCTTGCGGACTCGCTGTACCGCATGAAGGGCACCAAACAGGGGAACGCATAATGGCGCCCGTATGCGCCGTGGTCGTTGCCGGCGGCAGCGGCCAGCGCTTTGGAAATCCCGGCGGCAAGCAGCTCGTCAATGTAGCGGGTCGTCCGCTTATGAGCTGGTCCATCCGCGCATTTGACCGTAGCGATAAGGTCGGCCACATCGTCGTGGTTTGCCCTGCCGAGCGTCGTGCCGAGATGCGCCGCCTGGCCATCGACCCGTTTGACTATGACACGCCTATCAGTTTTGCCGATGCCGGCAATACCCGTCAGGATTCCACCCGTGCCGGCGTGCATGCGGTTCCGGCGGGTTTCGAATACGCCGCCATCCACGACGGCGCCCGTCCGCTCATTACGACCGAGGCCATCGATCATGCGATCGACGTGCTCGTGAGCGACCGCGCCCTCGACGGTGTCGTGTGCGGTCAGCCCGCGATCGACACGCTCAAAATCGTCGATGGCGATAATATCGTCGAGACACCGCCACGCGAGCTGTACTGGGCCGCGCAGACGCCGCAGATCTTTAGTGTCGACGCCATGAAGCGCGCCCATGCCGCAGCGATTGCCGAGGGCTTTATCGGCACGGACGATTCGTCGCTGGTCGAGCGCATGGGTGGGCGTGTCCGCTGCGTCCAGAGCCCACGCGACAACCTTAAGGTGACGGTACCCGAGGACTTGCGTCCCGTAACCGCGATTCTGCTCGGTCGCATGGCCGAGGGAGAGGACCTTCCCCATGTTCAGTAACCTGCGCATTGGCCACGGCTACGACGTCCACCGTTTGGTGGAGGGGCGTCGATGTATTATCGGCGGGGTCGACATTCCCTACGAGCGCGGCCTGCTGGGCCACTCGGATGCCGATGTGCTCGCGCACGCCTTGGCCGACGCCATTCTGGGCGCCTGCCGCGGGGGAGACATCGGCAAGCTATTCCCTGACACCGATCCCGCCTACGAGGGTGCCGACTCGATGGTGCTGCTTGCCCGCGTAATGGACTATGCGCGCGAGCTGGGCTTTGAGTTTGTCGATGCCGACTGTACCATTGCCTGCCAGCAGCCCAAGATCACCCCGCACCGCGATGCCATGCGCGCCAACCTCGCCCATGCTCTGGGCGTTGACGTCGAAAACGTGGGCGTCGCCGCCACTACGACCGAAAAGCTCGGCTGGGAAGGCCAAGGCGAGGGAATTGGCGCCTGGGCCGTCTGCCTGCTACAGAAAACTGTTAAGGAGTAACGAATGCGTATCTACAACAGCGCTACCCATAAAAAGGAAGAGTTCCAGCCCATCGAGTCCGGCAAGGTCCGCATGTACGTGTGCGGCCCCACGGTCTACGACAACATCCACATCGGCAACGCCCGCACGTTCATCGGCTTCGATGTGATTCGTCGCTGGCTCATCGCAAGCGGTTACGAGGTCACGTTCGTCCAGAACCTCACCGATGTCGATGACAAGATCATCAAGCGCGCCAACGAGCAAGGCCGTACGGCTGCCGAGGTCGCGACGGAGTTCTCCGACAAGTTCATCGGCGTCATGCGCGCCGCCAACGTGCTCGATCCCGATGTGCGCCCCCGCGCCACCAAGGAGATCGGCCCCATGATCGCCATGATCAAGACGCTTATCGAGCAGGGCCACGCTTACGCAGCCGATAACGGCGATGTGTACTTTGCCGTGCGCAGCGATCCCAACTATGGTCAGGTCTCGGGCCGCAACATCGACGACCTTATGGTAGGTGCGCGCATCGAGGAGAACGAGGACAAGAACGACCCGCTCGACTTTGCCCTGTGGAAGGCCGCCAAGCCCGGCGAGCCCAGCTGGCCGAGCCCCTGGGGCGAGGGCCGTCCCGGCTGGCACACCGAGTGCGCCGCCATGGTGCACCGCTACCTGGGCACCCCGATCGACATTCACGGCGGTGGCTCCGACCTTGCCTTCCCGCATCACGAGAACGAGTGCGCCCAGGCCACCTGCGCCTGGCACCAGGGCTTCTCCAACACCTGGATGCACACGGGCATGCTGCTGGTTGACGGCGAGAAGATGTCCAAGTCGCTCGGTAACTTCTTTACGCTGGCCGAGGTGCTCGAGCAGCACTCTGCCGCGGCTCTGCGCTTGCTGATGCTGCAGACGAGCTATCGCTCGCCGCTCGACTTCTCTTGGGAGCGCCTGGAGGGTGCCGAGAACTCGCTCACGCGTATCGCCGGTACGGTCGAGAACCTGCGCTGGGCCGCGAACCATGCGACGGCCGATGCCGAGGAGGCAGCATCTGAGGCGTTTGTCGCCAAGGCCGCCGAGACTCGTACTGCCTTTAAGGAGTGCATGGACGACGACTTTAACACCGCCGGTGCCATGGGTGCCGTCTTTGGCTTTGTGACCGAGTGCAACCAGTACCTGGAGCAGGCGGGCGACGCTGCCGACAAGGCCGCCGCGCTTGCCGCCGCCGACACGCTGGCCGAGTTGCTCGATACGTTTGGCGTTGAGCTTCCCGAGCCCAAGGTCGAGCTGCCGCTGGGCCTGCTGGGCGTTGCCGCCGGTTTGGTTGCCTACACGGGTGACGACGTGGACGAGGCCGCTGCCAAGATTCTCGAGGCTCGCGCCGAGGCCCGCGCCGCCAAGAACTGGGATCTGGCAGACGCCATCCGCGATCAGCTCAAGGACCTGGGCCTCACCATTGAGGATACGGCCGCGGGCACTCGTATCAAATCTCTCTAATCCCCGCGGTTTTCCCAAGCACCCGACCTTGCCGTTCAAACCGTCGCTCGCGTACTCAAGTACGCGTCGCTCCTCTTTCGCGGCAATCTCGGGCACTTGGAAAACCCGTACCGACCGCCCGAATTAATATTCATGGGCGGTCGTTTATTTTGTTTCGTTTGATAGTTGTATTTAGGAGGTCGCTTTATGGCCGACAATCGCAAGCGTGCGCCTCGTGGCGGCAAGCAGGCTGCTTCTGGCTCGCGTCCGATTCGCCGCAACGACCGCGCTGCCGTTCCCAAAGGCCAGCGCGAGCGCTCCCAAGCTCAGGCTGCGCGTCCGCAGCGAGATCGCAACCGCGACAACGTTCAGGTTCCCAAGGGCGAGTTTATCGAAGGTCGCCGTGCTGCCGCCGAGGCGCTGCGCACCGGTTTTCCCATCAAGTGCGCGCTCATCGCCGAGAGCGGGGAGCGCGATGCCGCTCTGTCGCGTCTGGTCGATGACTTCAACGCCGCGGGTGTCCGCATTAAGTACGTGCCGCGTGCACAGCTCGATGCGCTGTCGAGCCATGGCGCTCACCAGGGCATTGCGCTCGAGGTTGGCAACTTCCCCTATGCCGATGTCGCCGATATCCTCGACCGCGCGGGTGACGGCCCGGCACTTGTCGTGGTGCTCGACCACGTGACCGACGACGGCAACTTTGGCGCCATTGTGCGCTCCGCCGAGGTTGTGGGCGCCGCGGGCGTCATCATCGCCAACAAGCGTGCCGCCGGCGTGACCGTGGGCAGCTACAAGACCTCTGCCGGCGCTGTCATGCACCTGCCCATCGCGCAGGTGCCCAATATCGCCCGTGCGCTCGATGACCTCAAGGCCGCTGGCTTTTGGGTGGGAGGTGCTTCCGAGCACGCCGAGGGCAGCTGCTGGGATGCTCCCTTCGAGGGCCGCGTGGCGCTCGTCATGGGCTCCGAGGGCGACGGCATCTCGCGCCTGGTGCTCGAGAAATGCGACTTTTTGACCAAGCTTCCCCAGCGTGGCATGACCGAGAGCCTCAATGTTGCTCAGGCGACCACGGCGCTGTGCTTTGAGTGGCTGCGCCGCAACGCCGGCGAGCTCATGGGGGAGGAGTAGCGCATGTCCAAAAAGAACCGTGCCAAGTCCAAAGCCAAGCGCTTTGGCGAAGGCTCGGCCAAGCCGATTGTCTCGGCCGCGACCTACGGCGTGGGCGGCAATGCGTTTGCACAGGCTATCGCCGACCCAGTCTCGACGGTGCACTCCAACAAGCCCGAGCTGCTGGTGGTCGACGGTTACAACGTGATCCACTGCACGCCGCGCTACGAAAAGCTCGTATACGACCATTCCGACGATCCGTATTCCAGCGACGTTCACGATATGGCGCGCACCGCCCTCATCAACGACGTCGCCGCCTTTGCCCAGGGCCGCTACGAGGCCGTGATCGTGTTCGACGGCGCGGGCAATATCTCCAGCGAGCGTCCCAACCTGCCGGCCCGCGGCGTGCGCATCGAGTTTTCGCCGACGGGCGTCTCTGCCGACACCGTGGTGCAGAAGCTCTGCATCGAGGCACGTGAGGAGGGCCGCGCGTGCTCCGTGGTATCGAGTGACGGTACAATTCAAGCCGTCGTCATGGGCAAGGGTGTCACGCGTATCTCGAGCCGCATGCTGGTGGACGAGATCAAGCAGATCGACAAGGACGTGCACGAGGCAGAGGAAGCTCCGCAGATCAAGATGACCCTGGGCAGCCGCCTGAGCCCCGATGCCCTGGCCAAGCTAAAGGCCCTGCGCGGGAGGTAGGGGAGTTGGCGGGGCGATGCTGTCTCGCTAACTCCATTCAGCGATGTCGATCATTCTTTCGAGGCGCCATGTTAGCGCCTCTTTTAGATAAGGCAGTCTCGCTGTAAGAGCGTCGTTTTTGGATAGGATTTCGATTGCCTCGTCAACGAAACCCTCGAGCTTGTCGTCGTCAAACCAGCTCATATCCTCAACAAGCAGCATTTGTTTTGCGGGGCTTGAATGAAACTGCGCGCTGGTAAAACTGTGCTCTCTTGCCTTAAGCTCCTCTAGAGAAATGTTGCACCAGAGCGATGAGCCCGAATCGAAGATGGGGGCAGGTCTGCAAGCTAGCGTGTTGACGTTTCGCACAATGCCAAAGTTACGCCAATGACGGTCATAGTTGGCGATGATGTCGTCGCACACGATCATGCGGTCAAGGGCATCCTTGACGCCTGTTACCCCGAGTTTCTCGCAGTTTGCTACATATCGCTCGTAGTCGGTTAGTCTTTCATCTGCGTTTGCGTACTGATTTACATAGAACGCAGGGACATACTCTTCTTCATCAGTTAAGAAGACATCGCATATGCTCAGGGCGGAAGTGCCCGTTCCCTCGAGCGAGTAAGGCACATAATCGCAGGCGTTTAGGATGCGACGATGGAGCGCGGTCGCTACCAGCTCGTTATATGGTTCTTGGTTTAGGTGCGCTCCTGCCTTATGCAGAATTCGACGCCCGCCCTCGCATGTCCAATACTTCTGAAGGTTGCCGTCCGAGGTGTTATCGGGCTTTGCGGCGGCTGCTTTGCCCTCTGGGGCGAAGGGTGCGATGGACAGAGAGACGTCGTCAAAAGCATTATTGAAGAAGTTAATATCCTCCCACGCGAGACCGGAATCTTGGGGTCTAATCCAATACTGGTCGGATAGGGAGAGGCCGAGATTTCGCTGGATGAGTTCGTCGGGAACATCGACTGCGGCTTCTGCAAGCAGGGAGGCTAGTCCAATGCGTGCGAGCGGGATACCGCGGCCTCGCCACCAAATGCGGAAAGAGTCGAGCGACACGGGACTATTGGGGCCAAGTACTCCAATAGGGGCGTGGATGTAATCGATGTCGGCACCGATGTGGGTAAAGTCTTTTCGCGATGTGCTGTAGACCAGCTGGGCGACTTCGTGCGTGCGGTTCATGAGGGTAAACGTAATCTCGCTTTTTCCATGGCCTCGACGGGGGCGTCCCCCCGTTTTGGTCACGGAGCGGAGTCGTGCGTTGACGCTGTCTTTGTCGATGAGCCATACACCAGAAGCCTTGCGTGCCTCAAGCGCTCCGTTTTTTATGAGCTCTTGCACCCTGCGCGGGGTGATGTCGAGTAGCTCTGCAGCTTCCTTCGTGGTCAACATCGCGAAACCCTTCGCCAGAACGAATAGTTTTATCTTCTTCATTGTAATAAAAACTATTCGTTCTGACGAATAGTTTTGAGATGTGGTCGGTCAAAGGGCCTGTTGCGCCTCGTCCGCAATTCCTTTATTCTAAACAGGCTTCGCGCGAAAGCGCCAAGTGTGCCAGTGTGGCGCAACGGTAGCGCAACTGATTTGTAATCAGTGGGTTGCAGGTTCGATTCCTGTCACTGGCTCCATGAGAGTTTCGGGTTCTGCTCCCTTGTGGGACAGGGCCCGTTTCTTGTATGTGCCGGAATCGAACCTGCGAGGGCGCGAGCGTCAAGCGAACGCGGAGCGTTCGTAGCGAGCGGGCAAGGATGCCGGCAGGCATCCGAAGCCGGAGCGGATTCGCGAAGCGAATACGCGGACTTCCTGTCACTGGCTCCATGAGAGTTTCGGGCTCTGTTCCCTTGTGGGACAGGGCCCGTTTCTTTTTAGGTAGGCGCCTACGTGGTCTGGCTCCATTTTCCCGTCACCTGCAATAACCAAGCACTGCTTGGTCGTCTGATATGGCCCCGCAAAAGAGAATGGAATCAACAAGGTCAGCGAAACGGAATCGCTGACATCAGGTCTATGGAAAGGAAGAAGACCATGATTTACCCTCTTTGCGACATTGCCGGCAGGAACAGGGCAACAGGTAAGCCGATCGTCAGTACTTGTGTCATGGATATGCAGGTGCAGCTGCTGCGCTATTTTCGCGATTATGGTTTGGATGACGATCCGGATTGGCGCGAGTCCCTCGAAGTCATTCTCGAGTCTCAACGAGAAGACGGCTGCTTTCCTCTGAGCAGCGATCGCGATATGCCCAGTGATGCACGTGTCGATTTTCTCTATCGACCTACGTACGCTTGCTGCCAGATCATGATGCGAGCCCTATTGGGTGGAAAGCTGTCGGACGAGCAGGGGCAACGCGTCAAAACTGCCCTGTCTCGCGGCCTTGCTTTTTCCTGCGGGCGCGGCCTTAATGGCCACGGTATCGAAGATCTTGAGCGGCAGTGCGAGGACGTTGCCGATTTTGGCCATGCGGGGATTACGGAAATAGCTGAGCGTTATCCCATGCTGTGCCCCGAGTTTTTCTCCCTTATTAATAAGATTGGAGACGAATACGTTGAGCGCATCGCCAATGGAGATGTGATTTACTACTTTGGATCAAATCTTGCACAGAAGATTTTGACGGCGGCAGAGTCCCTGGGCCGAACCAATTTGTCGCTCGACAAAATCCAACGCTATCTTGAGATGGACTCGAAGAGAAAAAATCGATAGGTTAAAGATTAGAAAGGCGGGCGCCGCCAATGCTGCTTGGACAGTACATAAAAAGAAACATGCCAGATGCGGTCGAGCTCAACGATATGATTTCCCGTCCAGGCGAGGGATATGCTATTAGCCAGATGGCGGTAGCGCCCGTCGACACGGGGGCCTTGCGGATGCATATCAAGGCGTATGCAAATGGACCCGATGGTCCATATTTGGAGGGACGCCTAGCGCTCTACCATCAGGTGCACAAGCTTTTTGCGCTGCTTGCAGCTGAGCCGTCTAACAAAGGCATGAAGGGCTACGAACTCAAGGATTCCTTTATTGGCGGTGAAGAGGCGGACTTGATTATGCTCACCGTTTCCCACGAAGAGCGCTCGCAGGAAGACATCGCCTATAACGTTTTGCTGTGCAGCAAGAACGCGGTGGGGGAGCGCCGTGCCAGGATTCGCGATGGCGTGCGTATCGGCGGCATGTGCGTGGCCGAGGAATTTGGGTATCGCGGCGAATTCAGGTCCTCGGTACACCCGCTGGCGCTGCCGCTCAATTTGAGCGAGGTCTACGTGCTTATGGATGCGCTGGCTGCCTATGAGCGCGGATGCAGCCGATTTGATCCCCATGGTAGGACGGTCCGGCGTATTGCAGGCATGATCAAGCGCGAGCTGAGCGGTTACGCTAAGGAAAAACTTGGTTCGCGTTTGGAGGGGATGGGCTTTGCTCAACTGGAGGAGGTCGACCCCATGTTTGTTCCTGATATTCCAGGGGATAAAGTGCCTGAGGGCAGATCTTCGCAGGTTGCCAATTGGCTCTTATATGAAAAGGCTGGTCGCTGGGCGCGTGTGTGTCTTGCGGGTGGCGGGAGCGTGCAAGGGATTATCTTGCCGCGAGCTGAGCTTGGGCGCTTCTTTGCGAGTCGTCCACAAGCGGCGAGGGACGATGCGGCCCAAGCGGATTCACGACCCAAGTGTGTCGTCTGGCGAAGCGATGATGACTACGACGTTATTGACTGGGCAGATGTCGTGGATGTAAGGCGAGAATAGATAAATGTCTCGATCTGTAACACGAAGGGGCGGAAAACCGTTCGTACTGTTACAGAATGAGACGTAAGCCAGAGTCTCTGCGAAACATCTCGATCTGTAACAGATAGGGGAGAAAATGTTCTCTAAATGTTACAGATAGAGACAAAGGCGGGAGCGGGCCCAGCCGTTTACCTTGAGCGTGGATTTCTGGACGTGCGAGCGTGGAAAATCTCCCGCCTAATGAATGAGCGTGGATAATCTGCCACTTTGGGTTCGAAGCCGTGCTAAAAGAGGGAGATTATCCACGCTCGATTTCAAACGGGAGAAAATCCACGCTCGTTCGTGCCGGAAAAGTCCGATCGCGACCTATGTAATAGTGCAAGAAGGTCGTTATCGAAGGTCGATGCTGTAGGCGTACTCTACCGTGCCAAAGTGTTCCCTTGGGAAATGTCACCAGTGCAGCCAAATCCACCGTCCTTCATATCTAAACTCAACAAAACTGCAGGTCAAAGGCATATAGATACGCCCGGCACCGTGTATCTAGAGGTTTTCGTTGACAGCCCCCAAGGTTGCATCGTATTATCTTTTTCGTTCGCGGGGGCGGCGGTCCAAAAGACCAAAGAACCTGCGGATACTTGAACGATTGGGAGTTTGCCCGAGTGGTTAATGGGGACGGGCTGTAAACCCGTTGGCTCTGCCTACATAGGTTCGAATCCTATAGCTCCCACCCGTCAAGTGCCTGTATAGCTCAGTCGGTAGAGCACTTCGTTGGTAACGAAGAGGTCACCAGTTCAAGTCTGGTTGCAGGCTCCATCCGGCGGTGTAGCTCAGTTGGTTAGAGCACACGGTTCATACCCGTGGCGTCACTGGTTCGAATCCAGTCACCGCTACCATAGGTAACACGGTGGCTTCTCAATAGTATGTTGAGAGGCCACTATGGTATAAAGGCAAAGTCCCGTCCGGGGACGACCTGTTAAGAGGAGGGCTTTATGGCCAAAGAGAAGTTTGAGCGCACTAAGCCGCATGTTAACATCGGCACCATTGGTCACGTCGACCACGGCAAGACCACGCTGACCGCCGCCATCACCAAGGTTCTCTCTGAGACCGAGGGCTGCAAGGCTGACTTCACTGCGTTCGAGAACATCGACAAGGCTCCCGAGGAGCGCGAGCGCGGCATTACGATCTCCGTCTCCCACGTTGAGTACGAGACTGCTGCCCGTCACTACGCTCACGTTGACTGCCCGGGCCACGCTGACTACGTCAAGAACATGATCTCCGGCGCTGCTCAGATGGACGGCGCTATCCTGGTCATCGCCGCTACCGACGGCCCCATGGCTCAGACTCGCGAGCACATCCTGCTCGCCCGTCAGGTCGGCGTTCCCTACATCGTCGTCTTCCTGAACAAGTGCGACATGGTCGACGATGACGAGCTCATCGACCTCGTCGAGATGGAGACCCGTGAGCTCCTCTCCGAGTACGATTTCCCCGGCGACGATATCCCCGTCATTCGTGGTTCCGCTCTGGGCGCTCTCGAGGGCGACGCCAAGTGGATGGACGCCATTCGCGAGCTCATGAAGGCCGTCGACGAGTACATCCCGACGCCTGCTCGTAACAACGACCTCCCGTTCCTGATGGCCGTTGAGGACGTCATGACCATCTCCGGCCGTGGTACCGTTGCTACCGGCCGTGTCGAGCGCGGTGAGCTCAAGCTCAACGAGCCCGTCGAGATCGTCGGCATCAAGGATACCCAGAACACCGTCGTTACCGGTATCGAGATGTTCCGTAAGTCCATGGACTTCTGCGAGGCTGGCGACAACGTCGGTCTGCTGCTCCGCGGCATCAAGCGCGAGGACATCGAGCGCGGCCAGGTTCTCTGCAAGCCCGGTTCGGTTACCCCGCACACCAAGTTCACCGGCGAGATCTACGTTCTGACCAAGGAGGAGGGCGGTCGTCACACCCCGTTCTTCGATGGTTATCGCCCTCAGTTCTACTTCCGTACCACCGACGTTACCGGTACGGTCAAGCTGCCCGAGGGCACCGAGATGGCTATGCCTGGTGACCACATCACCATCGAGGGAGACCTCATTCACCCGATCGCCATGGAGGAGGGCCTGCGCTTCGCTATCCGCGAGGGTGGCCACACCGTCGGTTCGGGCATCGTCTCCACGATCATTGAGTAAATTAGCTCTTTGATATAGCTGACTTAGAGAACCCGGCACTTATAGGGTGCCGGGTTCTTTTCTACGCGGGGCTTGTTCCCTGCCGATTGCGCTTCGCTCGCTCTTAAGCCGAGCGTGAGGGATCGATTAGATCTCGCTGGCTTCATTGATGTGTTCCAAATATGAATGGATCCAGCGAGAACCAATTGATTCGAGGTTTTCATTGACAGCACTTACGTAGAGCTGATAAAGTACCAACTCGTGCCCGTACGGGGCGGAAATGAAAGGTTCAGGATAAATGCGTACTCTAGTTACTCTTGCGTGCACTGAGTGCAAGCGCCGCAACTATACGACCACCAAGAACAAGTCGAACATGCCTGATCGTATGGAGATCAAGAAGTATTGCCCCTGGTGCCGTCACCACACGCTGCACAAAGAGACTCGCTAGTCTCTAGTCACATACGCCAGTAGTTCAATTGGTAGAGCATCGGTCTCCAAAACCGAGTGTTGAGGGTTCGAGTCCTTCCTGGCGTGCCAGTCATTATTCCGTAAGCTCCCAATTGGGGGCTTACGGTTTACTCATGTATAAGCGCATTGCGCGGAGGTAACCCAAATGGCCAACAAGAAGAACAAGAAGAAGGCTCAGCAGCCGGTACCTGCCAACAACGCTGCCGCCAACTCCAAGGTTGAGGCCAAGAAGGCCGTTGCCAAGAAGAACGAGAAGGCTGCGAAGTCCAAGAAGAATGAGAAGCCTGGTTTCTTCGCCCGCACCAAGAAGTATTTCGCTTCGGTGAAGTCCGAGATGAAGCGTGTCACGTGGCCCGATAAGAAGGAGCTCGTGAACTACTCGGTCGTCGTTTGCGCTTCTCTGATCGTCGTCGGCGTCGTCATCGCTCTGCTCGATGCTGGCTTTGGCGAGGCTCTTGCTCTGTTCTCTGGATTGAGGGGCTAAACCATGTCTAAGCGTTGGTACGTCGTTCACACTTACTCTGGATACGAGAACCGCGTTAAGTCCGATCTCGAGCATCGCATCGAGACCATGGGCATGCAGGACCGTATCTTTGATATCGAGATTCCTATGGAGCGCGTCACCGAGATCAAAGAGGGTGGCAAGCGCGAGACCAAGGATTCCAAGATTTTCCCGGGTTATGTCCTGGTTCGCATGGAGATGGATGACGATGCGTGGACGTGTGTTCGCAACACGCCCGGTGTCACCGGTTTCCTGGGCGGCAATGGCAAGCCCGCTCCGCTTTCCCGCGACGAGTACAATAAGATGACTCGTCGTCCCGGTAAGGGCGATTCGCCCAAGCGCACCTCGGTTGATATTGAGGTCGGCACGTCCGTCCGTGTCACCGATGGCCCGCTTACCGACTTTGATGGCAAGGTCTCCGAGGTTAACACCGAGGCAGGCAAGCTGAAGGTCACCCTGATGATCTTTGGCCGTGAGACGCCGGTCGAGCTCGACTTTAACCAGGTTGCTGTCATCGCTTAAGTTTTCGTCCGTTCGCGCGAGCGTGCTTCTTCTGTGACTGCTCATCTCAGGAGTGCTTCTAACACGTGCGTGCTTACGATATAGCAAGTACTTCACACTCGTGATTCGAAAGGAATGACCATGGCTGAGAAGAAGGTTGCCAACGTCATTAAGCTCCAGATTCCTGCTGGTGCAGCTAACCCCGCTCCTCCCGTCGGCCCCGCCCTGGGCGCAGCTGGCGTGAACATCATGCAGTTCTGCCAGGCCTTTAACGCCGAGACGCAGGACAAAAAGGGTGACATCATCCCCGTTGAGATCACTGTCTTCGAGGATAAGTCCTTCTCCTTCATCACCAAGACCCCGCCGGCGGCTCACCTCATCAAGAAGGAGCTGAACCTCAAGTCTGGTTCCGCTAAGCCCCAGGCCGACAAGGTTGGTCAGCTCTCCCAGGAGCAGCTCACCAAGATCGCCGAGATCAAGATGCCGGACCTCAATGCCAACGACATTGACGCCGCCAAGAAGATCATCGCCGGTACCGCCCGTTCCATGGGCGTCACCATCGCTGAGTAGCGATTTCTTTTGGTAATGACGGGTGCTCCAACCGGGGCGCCCGTTAAATGTGTGCAATAGGGCACACGATACGATGTGGGAGGGCTCGCGCCCGTTTAACCACAGGAGGTAATGCACATGGCTAAGCATGGTAAGAGCTATAACGCCGCTGCCGAGAAGATCGACCGCGCCACGCTCTACACCCCCCTTCAGGCTGCCAAGCTCATCAAGGAGCTCGACACCGCCAAGTTCGACGAGACCGTCGAGGCCCACTTCCGTCTGGGCGTCGATACTCGTAAGGCCGACCAGAACATCCGCGGCTCCATCTCCCTGCCCCACGGCACCGGCAAGACCATTCGTGTTGCCGTCTTCGCCGAGGGCGAGAAGGCCCGCGAGGCCGAGGCTGCCGGCGCCGACATCATCGGTTCCGACGAGCTCGTCGCCCAGATCCAGAAGGGCGAGATCAACTTCGACGCCGCTATCGCTACGCCGAACATGATGGCCAAGGTTGGCCGCATCGGTAAGATCCTTGGTCCCCGTGGCCTCATGCCGAACCCCAAGCTCGGCACCGTGACCATGGACGTCGCCAAGATGGTCTCCGAGCTCAAGGCCGGCCGCGTTGAGTATCGCGCCGACCGCTACGGCATCTGCCACGTGCCCCTGGGCAAGAAGTCCTTCTCCGAGCAGCAGCTCGTCGAGAACTACGCTGCCCTGTACACCGAGATCCTGCGCGTCAAGCCCTCTTCTGCTAAGGGCAAGTACGTTAAGTCCATCTCCGTGTCTTCCACCATGGGCCCTGGCATCAAGGTTGATCCCGCTATCCAGCGCGACTTCCTGGCTGAGTAACTTTTAGTTACTGCCTGAGCAAAGCAAGCATTGCTAAAGAAACCCGGTTCTGTCTCGTGCAGGACCGGGTTTCTTGCTATCGCGTTAAAACCACCTTAAAGGGGACAGTGCCCCCTTTAAGGTGGTTACCAGGGTGTTCTAGCGGTTGAGGACTCGATGGCCTCGTGGCGCTTGAGCTCGCGGCGCATGGTTTGCGAGTTGAGCCAGGCTGCCTGCCATCCACGGATGGGGTAGCGTGCTTCGTCGAGCTCAAACTGCGTATAGCCGCAGGCGTTGATGATCGTTGCCCCGCATGCGTGCTGACGCTCACGTTGAAAGTCGCGACCATAGCATTGGTGCACATGCCCGTGCACCATGTAGTCGGGATTCCAGGACTCGAGCGCTGTGTTAAAGCATTCGAATCCTCGATGTGGAAGATCGTCCAGATCGCCTACGCCGGCGGCGGGCGCATGGGTGAGCAATATGTCGCAGCCGCCGACCATCCTTACTTTGCGTGATAGCTTGCGCACGCGCTTGGCCATCTCGCGCTCGGTGTACATGTTGGCGCCATCTCGATAGCGCATGGAGCCGCCAAGGCCTGCAATGCGGACGCCGCGGTACACGTAGACAGCGTCTTCCACGCAGATACAGCCGCCCGGTGCATGACGTGCGTAACGGTCATCGTGATTGCCGCGCACGTAGATGAGCGGTTTGTTGATGACGGTGACCAAAAACTCAAGATAGTCCGGGTCCAGATCGCCGGCGGACAAAATCAGGTCGACACCCTCAAAGCGTTCTTTGCGAAAGCACTCCCAAAGGCATCGTTCTTCGGTATCGGCTATGGCAAGGATTTTCATAGGGCAGGGACTTTCGGCTCATCGTCGAGCTGCGGAATGGTGCCCACCACGTTGTCTGCCAGCCAATTCATCTCGACAATCTGCGTGCTCGGCAGTGGGGGAAAGCCTTCGATCTGCACCACGCCGTCTTGGCTATGGAGCTCGCCGCCAAATGGATTGATGGAGCCCTCGACGATGCCATTGCGGAGAAGCTGAACAAGCTTGCGCGTCTGATAGGGCAGGCCCGGAGCGTAGCGAATATCGATAACGCCCGAGCTCATGCCGTACCAGTAGTTGACGGCGCGAACCTGTCTGTCGTCACTGGTCTCCTCCCAGGTGCCATGCAGTAGGCTTCGCACGATAAGCTCGTAGTATCGGCCCCAGTTCCATACCGGCATGGCGATGCCGACGACCTTGCCATCGACCAGACGGTGGAGTCCGTAGGCTGTGGGGTCCTCCAGCGACTTGGACATGTCGGCACCGGTCATGACGCTCACGCCTTCGCGGCACATGGCCTCGGCAAGGCCACCGGCGGGCACATCGCCCCAGGTCAGGATAATTTGCGCACGGGGGTCGAGTAGCGAGGCTCCAATCGCAAAGGCGTTGATCTCGCTGAGTGCGCCCGAGGCGAAGACCGACGCGTGGTAACCGATGCGGTGGTTGTCCGCCATGCTGGCGGCAAGGGCGCCCAGGAGGAACTTGGCCTCGTACATCTTGCCAAAGTACGAACGGACGCTTTGGTGGGGAAGGCCGATAGAGCAGTTGAGGAACCGAACCTGGGGATACTCAACGGCAGCCCTGAGCGTGTATTCCATCAGGCGGTGCGAGGTCGAGAAGATGACGCTGTCTCCATGTTTGACAGCCGTTTCCACAGCGGCGTAGAACACGTCCGGATCGTGGCAGTCCTCGAACGCCTCGGTGCGCACGATACCGCCAAAGTGCTCATCGAGATACTGACGCCCTTGGTCGTGCAGGCTGTCCCAGCTCGACGTCGCACAGGGGAACTCATGGATAAAGGCGATTCGCAGGGGATTGGCCGCCGAATAGACGGTCTTGCCCATAAAGAAGTTGAGCACGCCGGAGGTGGACTTGGCGGGCGACTCTTCCTCATCGACGCTCGGTGCTTCGACAAGATCGACCTTGTCCTCGTTATTTTTGCCGGCAATGACCAGCTCACGCCAAATCTTACACAGGCGGTTTACGACGATATCCGTCGGCGTATCCAGCAGGCGGTCCTGGTTGTACACATTGAGGTAGACGAGCATGGCGTCTGCGGGCGTAATGTCCAGGTGGTCGCCGCCCGCGCGAAGGTAGGCGCGCTTAAAGAGTAGGAAGGTGTGGCGCAGGTAGTCGACCTTTTTCTGCGGCCATTTTTCGATAAGGTCCTGACCGAGCATCTTGGCGAGCGTCTCGTAGCTTCCCTCGCGCGAGAACTCGATCTCGTATAGGGGGCAGACGCGCCAAAACGCGCAGAACTCACCGTACAGGCGGCTTTCGACGGAATCCCATGTGCCGGGGTAGAGACGGGTGACCTTGGCCGAAACCGTCGGGGCGTCCAGGAATTTGAGGACACTGACGCGCTTGTTGCCCTCTTGGACGTAAAACCGATGCATGAACTCGGTGACGATGACGGGATCGCGATAGCCCTCGGTCACCTGGATGTCGTAGAGGTTGGACCACTTGCGGGCGAACTCCGTGCTAAACGGCAGCAAGGGCATAAAGTTGCATGAAAAGGCCGACTGACGGCCCTTGGTAACCGTGCCGACGACCATTTCGAGCGGAATGTCTCTCAGGCCGACATTCTCTCGCTGGCCCAAGGGGAGCTGGGCAACCAAGCTATCGAGGTCCGTAAGGTACGGATGCTCGCTTTGACTAATGGCGCGTCGACGTCCTTGCTCGCCGCGCTTGCGTGCTTGACGATAGGCCTCTTCCATAGCTTTGCTCCCTTAGTCGTTTAAACAACTATATGAACCATGGTACCACGAATGAAAACCACCACAAAGGTGCCTGTCCCCTTTGTGGTGGTTTAGGCGATGATGGGGGCGATGGCGCGGATGCAGGCGTCGGCCGCCGTGAAAGTGGTGCTGTCGTCGCTGACGATAAAGATGATCTTGCCCTTGATGCCAAAGTCGCCGATCTCGCTAAAGAGCACGTAGGGTTCCTTGTCAAAGCTCGAGATGGGAAGCACGGCGGCCTTGGTGGCGCTGGACAGCTCGTCTGCCAGTGCGTCGAGCGAGGCCCACTTGGACGTGTCCTTTACGGCAACGGGCACAGCCACGCGCCCAAAGGGCATGAGGTGCACGAGCGTGTTCTTGGAGATATTTGAGTTGGGGACAATGATGGTCTGCCCGCAGGCATCCTCGATAGTCGTATGACGCCAGGTGATGTCTTGGACCACGCCCGACACGCCACCGACCTCGATATTGTCGCCGGGCTTGATGATGCCCATAAACGTCACCTGCATGCCGCCGATGAGGTTTGAGAGCGTGTCCTGAAAGCCCAACGAGATGGCGATGCCGCCGACGCCAAGAGCGGCGACGAGGGCGTTTGCGTTAATGCCAAAGCAGTTGTCGAGGATAAAGCTGCCGCCGATCATCCAGATGACGGCGCGCGCGATGTTGATGAAGATACTCGATGCCGGAAGCGGGTTGTCGTCGCGGTTGAGCAGGTGGCGCAGGGTCTTGGATACGACCTTGGTGGCGATGGCGGTGCCTATTACCAAGATGCCGGCCCAGATGATGTTGTGGACCCACCGTTGCTCAAAGAAATGAAGAATCGGTTCAAACAATTCCATGTAGGGAAAACCTCCTCATGATCGTTCAACCATGATACCCACCAGAAGCCTGTCCGATCACATCGGACGGGCCGATAACTTGAGATGGGGTGGCCACGGTGGCGTAAGCTGGGGCGCCGGCGAGCACGCCGGCAAGGAGTGCGGCGGTCAAGCAAGACGGGGAAGAGGTCTTCTCATGACAGTTTCCTTAGTTCTTAACCAGTGGTCCCTGCTGACGCTGGATTATCGACATAATATGCGAAAACCGCCGCAAAGGTGTCTGTCCCTTTGCGGCGGTTTTGACGTTTGCGCAGATAAAACCTACCAAAATAAACCTGTCCCTTTTTGGCAGGTTTTAGCTCAGCAGCATGCGGTCGTTGGCGAGCTCGCCGCCCGAGACCTCCTCGAACTTCTGCAGCAGGTCGGCAACGGTGAGCGACTTTTTTTCGTCGCCTGCCACGTCGTAGATCACGTGACCCTCGTGCATCATGATCAGACGATTGCCCAGACGGATGGCGTCGTTCATGTTATGCGTGACCATGAGCGTGGTCAGGTGATGCTCGTCGACGATTTCCTCGGTCAGATTGAGCACCTTAGAGGCCGTCTTGGGGTCGAGCGCCGCGGTGTGCTCGTCGAGCAGCAGCAGGCGTGGCTTGGTGAGCGTGGCCATGAGCAGGGTGAGTGCCTGGCGCTGGCCGCCCGAAAGCAGGCCGACCTTGGCGTTGAGGCGCGTGTCCAGACCAAGGTCCAGGCGCTTGAGCAGCTCAACGTACTCGTCCTTCTCGGCTTTGGTGACGCCCCACGAAAGACCGCGATGCTGGCCGCGGCGCTTGGCGAGGGCCAGGTTCTCGGCAATTTGCATGTCGGCTGCGGTGCCGCGCATGGGGTCCTGGAACACGCGGCCCAGGTACTTGGCGCGCTGTGACTCGCTCAGACGCGAGATGTCGGTGCCGTCGAGCTCGATAACGCCCGAATCGAGCGGATACACGCCGGCGATCATGTTGAGCAGCGTGGACTTGCCGGCGCCGTTGCCGCCGATCACGGTTACAAAGTCGCCATCATTGAGGGTAAGGTCGACGCCGGTGAGCGCGCGCTTCTCGGTGACGGTGCCCTTGTTAAAGGTCTTCTTGACGTGCGAGAGCTTAAGCATCTGCCTCATCCCCCTTCGTGTAGGAGCTGCGGAGCTTATAGCGCTCCCAAACCACGGGCACACACAGGGCCACGGCGACGATCACGGCGGAGAGCAGCTTCATGTCGTTGGCGTCCATGCCCAACTGCAGCACGATGGCGCGGATGAGGAAGTACACCACGGAGCCAAAGACGGCGGAGGCAAGACGGACGCTAAACTGCGTGAGGCCGCCGGGCAGCAGGCGGCCGAGCACCTCGCCGATAACAATGGCGGCAAGACCGATAACGATGGCACCGGTACCCATGCCAATGTCGGCGTACTTCTGGCTCTGGCAGATGAGCGCGCCCGAAAGGCCGATAAGGGCGTTGGAGAGCACGAGGGCGATCATCTTGGTGGAGTTGGTGTTGACGCCCAGAGCGCGGATCATGTACTCGTTGTTGCCGGTGGCGCGCAGTGCCGAGCCGATCTCGGTGCCAAAGAACCAATACAGGATGGCAACGATAGCCACAGCGAGCAAGATGCCCAGGATGATGGCGACGGTGGACTGCGGCAGGCCCGTCATGTTGCTGACAGACGAGAAGATAGTGCCCTTGGCAAGGATGGGCGTATTGGATTTGCCCATGATGCGCAGGTTGATGGACCACAGGCTGATCTGGGTGAGGATTCCGGCGAGGATCGCGGGAATCTCAAAGACCGTGGTCAAAATGCCCGTGACGGCGCCCGCGATGGCACCGGCACACATGCCGGCCAAAACAGCGAGCAGCGGGTCGACGTTGTTATTGACGATGAGTACGGCGCAGACGCAGCCGCCGAGGGCAAAGCTGCCGTCGCAGGTCATATCGGGGATGTCGAGCAGGCGGAACGTGATAAACACGCCAAGCACCATAATGCCCCAGAGGACGCCCTGCGAAACGGCGCCCTGCAATGCAATAAGCATGCTTCATACCTCCTAGGATAGGGTGGACACGTGAGTCACCATGATAGCGGTAACAATGCATAAAAGAGCTGCGGCCGGATGTTTTGTCTCATCTGTAACAAGCAGGGCGGACGTCGGTCTACGACGTCCGCCCACGTGGCTCAGATATTGAATAACGCGGCTATGGCGCGAGCGCGGGCTCTAGATGCATTGCCGCGCATGACGCTACGCGTCCAGAGCGGAGAGGTCGATGCCCAGGGCCTCGGCCATCTCGTCGTTCTTGACGACGACCAGGTCCTTGCTCGAGAGGTGTTTGATCGGCATGTCCTCGGGCTTAGCCTCACCCTTCAGGATCTTGACGGCCATCTCGCCCGCGGCGTAGCCCAGATCCTCGTAGTTGATGGAGAGGGTGAACAGGCCGCCAGCCATGCACATACCCTCCTCGCCGGTCACGTAGGGAAGCTTGTTCTCCTTGCAAATCTGGCCGACCTGCGAGGCGCCCGCGGCGATGGTGTTGTCAGTGGGGGAGTACAGCGCGTCGACCTTGCCCACGGCAGATTCGACGACGGACTGGATCTCGTTGGAGCTCGAGACGGTAAAGTCGGTGTACTCCAGGTCCAGCTTGTCGAGCTCTTTCTTGGCGGCCTTGATCTGGACGTCGGAGTTGGACTCGGCGGTGCAGTAGAGCAAGCCGACCTTTTTAACGTCGGGCAGGACCTTCTGCATCATCTCGAGCTGCTCGGCGACCGGGGTGAGGTCGGAGGCGCCAGTGACGTTGGTGCCGGGCTTATCGTTGTCCTGGACCAGGCCCGAGGCGGCGTAGTCGGTGATGGCGCAACCCACGATGGGGATATCGGCGGTGGCGCCAGCGGCGGCCTGCGCGGCGGGCGTAGCGATGGCATAGATCAGGTCGACGCCATCGCCCACGAACTTGTCGGCGATGGACTTACACGTGGACTGGTCGTTCTGGGCGTTCTTCTGATCGATCTTGACCTTGAGACCGCTCTTCTTGATGGCCTTGACAAAGCCGTCGTTGGCGGCGTCGAGTGCGGAGTGCTCAGTGAGCTGCAGAACGCCGACGGTGTAGTCGGAACCGGCGGCAGCAGAGCCGGAACCAGAGTTGCCGCCGCATCCGGCGAGCGGAGCGAGCGCGAGCAGGCCAGCAGAGACCAGAAGACTCCTGCGGCTGATGGTGATGTCCTTCATATCGTTACCCCCAGTATAGAAATGGCTGGAAATACTGCACTCAAACAAAGTGCAAGTGGAACTATAGTAGCGCGGATGTCCATTTTTACAATAACCTGGCGGGTTTTTTAATACAGAACCGGATGGGCGGTACGGGTAGTCGAATGGACGGCGGAGGTTCTTATGCGGCAGAGGCGTCGTCCTCCTCGTCGAGGGCGGCGAAGAGCTTCTTGCCGTCGAGGAGACGCGTGGTGACGTTTCTCATGCGGCCGATCTCTACGGTACGCAGCGTGTCATCGGCGCCTCGGGCGTCATAGACCGTTCCCAGCAAATACGAGATGCCGTCTCGTTGCTTGATGGCAAAGGGGCGGAGTGTCATCCGTGCTACTTCAGTTTCGCCACGTGTCGTGACGCTCGAAATATCAAAACTCACCGTGGTTCCGTGGTCGATGGCCTGCTCGATGAGCTCGCAGGTGTCGATGCGCTTGACGGGCGTGCGCATGGCCTTGGTGGATTTGCCACCGGCGCTTGGAGCAGGCTCGGGTGCATCGAGGTAGTCGCGAACATCGGCGCTCGCCATGGCGACCAGGTGCTGCGCCATGCTCTTTCGAATGGCTATGGGCGTCGATCTGTTGCGCATGACCATGCCGTGGAGCCGTATGATCTCTTCGTCAGCAAGTGGGCGGGTGAGAAGCCGATAGCCCACGCCGCGCTTATAGTCGATTTCGTATCCGGCGTGACGAAGTGCGGATATCGAGGTATAGATGCTGCGGCGTGCCGCCGAGATGGGCATGCGGGTGGGGTCGTCGGGATGGGCGAGGAGCTCGACCAGCTCGTCGGAAAGCAGCGCCTTGTCCTCGCCGGTGTTCTCGCTCAAGAGCTGCAGGATGCGTACGGCGCGATAGGCTGCCATCGAGGCGGAGCCCCTGGTCGTGGTCTCGTAGTTTTCAACAACGGCTTCGGTCATAGCGCCCACGTCCTTTCCTTTTTTTGGTGATGGCAGATCAGAGCCTAGGGTGCGGAGCCTGGCCAAGGACGCGTGACGCCTTGGACGGTCGATGGTTGCCGGCAAACGGCGGGTCGAGTTTTCAACAACCCTGCCTAACTGACCAAAACCTTGCCAAAAGCTTGACGGACACTGTTGAAAAAAGCGCCCCTCGGCTTGCCGAGAGGCGCTGGCGCGATGTGCTGTAATGCGCTGAGTGCGCTGTGGAGATTAGAAGTCGGCGTTGCCCACGGTACGCGGGTGCGGCAGGACGTCGCGGATGTTGCCCACGCCGGTCAGATACATGACCAAGCGCTCGAAGCCCAGACCGTAGCCGGCGTGCTTGCAGGAACCGTAGCGGCGCAGGTCAAGGTAGTACTTGTACTGCTCGGGATTCATGCCCAGGTCCTTGATGCGGGCCTCGAGCAGATCCAGGCGCTCCTCGCGCTGAGAGCCGCCGATAATCTCGCCGATACCGGGAACCAGGCAGTCGGCGGCGGCGACGGTCTTGCCGTCCTCGTTCATGCGCATGTAGAACGCCTTAATCTCCGCCGGGTAGTCGGTTACGAAGGTCGGGCGCTTAAAGTGCTCCTCGGTCAGGAAACGCTCGTGCTCGGTTTGCAGGTCGATGCCCCAGCTCACGGGATAGTCAAACTTGTGACCGGCGGCGACGGCCTGCTCCAGGATTTCAACGGCCTCGGTATAGGTGACGCGGGCAAAGTCGGAGTTGGCGACATGGTCCAGGCGCTCAAGCAGACCCTTGTCAACAAACTTGTTGAGCATATTGAGCTCGTCGGGGCAGGTGGCCATGACGTCCTTAAGGACGTACTTGAGCATGGCCTCGGCGTTATCCATGTAGTCGTTCAGATCGGCGAAGGCCATCTCGGGCTCAATCATCCAAAACTCGGCGGCGTGGCGCGTGGTGTTGGAGTTTTCGGCGCGGAAGGTGGGGCCAAAGGTGTACACGTCGCCAAAGGCCATGGCAAAGTTCTCGGCATTGAGCTGGCCGGACACGGTGAGGCTTGCATGCTTGCCAAAGAAGTCCTGGCTCCAGTCGACCTCGCCGGACTCGGTGAGGGGCGGATTTTTGGGGTCGAGCGTGGTCACGCGGAACATCTCGCCGGCACCCTCGCAGTCACTCGTGGTGATGATGGGGGTGTTGACGTAGACAAAGCCCTGCTCCTGGAAGAAGCGGTGGATAGCGGCAGCCGCGACAGAGCGGATACGGAACACGGCGCGGAACAGGTTGGTGCGCGGGCGCAGGTGCTGCTGGGTGCGCAGGAACTCGACGGTGGCACGCTTCTTCTGCAGCGGGTAATCCGGGGCGCTCGTGCCCTCGACCTCGATGGAGGCGGCGGTGAGCTCGAAGGGCTGGGGCGCATCGGGGGTCAGCTTGACGGTGCCGGTGCAAATGAGTGCGGCCGAGACGTTTTGGTGGGCGATCTCGTCGTAGTTGTCGAGCGCCTCGCGGTTCATGACGACCTGCAGGTCGCGGAAGCAGCTGCCGTCGTTGAGCGTAACGAAGCCAAAGTTCTTCATGTCGCGGACGGACTTGACCCAGCCGGCAACGGTGACGGTCTGGCCACCGAGCGACTCGGCATCGGCATAGAGCTGCGCGATTTTGGTGCGGTTCACGTATCCTCCCATAACGGTTGTACGGATTATTTCCAAACAGTTAACCATTCTAACCCGCGAGTGGGGGCGTAGCAAAACGTCAGGTGTGATGTATGGGCGTGACGTGGGCACCGCGCAAGCGCCGATTTTGCGTTGCCTAGTGCCCGCAGATGGCTTGGCGTATGAGGGCAGCGTAGGTGTCGATTCCCGCCTGGGTGAGGTGTGTGCCGTCATCGACGAGGTATTCGCTGTGGCCCTCTGAGGCACCGTTCCAGTCGATGACGCCGGCGTTGTCGTTTTGGGCGCATACGTCGCGGATCGTCTGGTTGTTGCGGTCCTGCAGCTCGAGCGGCACGCGCACGGTCACAAAGTAGATGGGTTTGCCGCCCACGGCATTGATCACGTCCTGCACCTGCTGTGGGTCGCGAATAAGGCCATTGGTGCCAAGCGCGCAGATGACCACGCTCGGATCGTAGTTGGCGATGTCCTGCGCGTAGACATCCTGGAAGGTGTAGAACTGGCGGCTCACCACGCCGTCGATGTACGCGTTGGGAAGCACCGCCTGAATGCCAGGTTGGGCACCTGCGGTGACCGAGTCGCCGATCATGAGCACGCGGGCGTCGCAGGTTCCGGTCGCCTCGTCGTAGGTAAAGCTCTTCCAGTCAAGGTTCTTCGGGACCTTTTCGGCGATAGGTCCCTCTTTGGGTTTTTGCTTGGCGGCGCAATCGGATGCGGTGTCGCTGGGCTGGGAATCTTTGCCGGATGCGGGCTCGGCGCCCTTGTCGTTGGCTCCGTTGTCCTGGGACGAGGTCGCGTTCTGGGCAAGCTCGGGACGGAGCTGCTCGGCGCGGGCGGTGGCGATGCCTGCCCAGTCAAGCGGCGCGAAGGCAAGTGCGGCGACGCATGCGGCGCCAAGCGCGGGGAGCACCATGGCGGGCGCGAGGACGTGCTTTCCTGCCGTGCTGTCCTGTTGGGCCGGCTTGTGGGACCAAGGGCGTTCGACGAGGCGATAGAAAACCTCGGCTACCGCAAGGATCAGTACAAGCTGTAATGCCTGCTCCCACCAGGCGATGCGGGTAGTGCGGGTTGCGGGGTTCATAAGAAGCAGTAGAGGATAGTGCACCAGATAGACCGAGAACGAGCGCTGGCCCAGCCAGACGAGCGGCTCGACCGACAACAGACGACGTACGATGCACTCCGTATTCTGCACGCAGATGATGAGGAGTCCGGTGGCGAGGGCAAACAGCAAAAAGCCGCCGCGGTAGAGCCAAGCGCTCTCTCCGGTCAGCATGAGTGCGCCGGCTATAACGGCAACGAGCCACGCGATAGAAATCACGTTGACCTTTGAGATGCCCTTGTTGGCGCCGGGGATATGGATGTCACCGCTCAGCATCTCGCGCAGACGCGGCGCGGCGATGGCGGCTAAGGCTCCGCATAGAAGCTCGGCGGCACGGGCGTCGGTTCCGTAGTAGACGCGCGATGTGTCGGCGGTGGGATTAAACACGAGGACCATGGTCGCCGTCGATACAAGCGCGAATGCGATCGTGATGCCGATAGCGGTGTTGCGCGACCTGGTTTTGCCGCACAGTGCCATAAGGATGACCGGCCATACCAGATAGAACTGCATAGTGACAGCGCAGAACCACAGGTGCGTGAGCGGCGAGGGGAGTCCCGCGGCGGCGAAATACGAGACGTTACGGAAGATGCAGAACCAGTTGCTCAAAAAGAGTGCCGATGGCAGGGCGTCCTGCTGCACCTTAGGGAGTAGGCTCGGGGCCGCGATGTAGGTGGCGACGGCGGTAAGCGCGATGGTCACGACGATCGGCGGCATCATGCGCGCAATGCGGCGGCAGATATAGCGCGGGTACGAGAATCCGTCGCGTGCCGTGGCTCGCATAATGCTTTTGGTGGCGAGATAGCCACTCAGCGTAAAGAAGAGTGTAACGCCCAAAAAACCGCCGGTCAGGCGGCTGGGGCGAAGGTGATATAGGACGACGCCGGCGATGGCGAGGGCGCGGAGCCCGTCGAGCGCGACGATGCGTTGGTTGCGTTGAGGCGCGGCATGTGCGGCGCCCGTGGGTGTGTTTTGCATCGATCTTCCTCCAATGTCGACCTAGCAGTCTAGCGCTCTGCGCGGACAAGGGAAGGGGGTTCGTGCGGTTGAACAACATGCCGCGGGGCGATGCCTCGCTACGCAAAAGCCGCACCTGCGTTGATGCTCAGCTGCCTATATAGAAACGTTTCAGAGTCTCTACATAGGCAAAAACAACAACACAAATGCGGCAATGATGCACGGGTGGTTGACCCGTTATGTGACGGCAGTCTGCTACTTGGTCTTGGCAACCAGCAGCGGATCGCCAAGCTTGACGAGCGGATTGCCGCCGATAAGCGTGCCAGACTCGCCGACGTGGTCGATGCTCTTGAGACGATCGAGCTCAGAGACGATGACGGTCACGATGTCCTCGTGACCAGCGGCCTTAATGGCCTCGCGGTCGAAGCTGATGAGCGGCTGGCCGGCCTTGACCACATCGCCCATCTCGACAAAGCGGGCAAAACCCTTGCCGTTCATTTCCACGGTGCCCAGGCCAACATGGATAAACACGCGCAGGCCGTCCTCGGTAATCATGCCGATGGAGTGGTTGGTGACGGTGGTGGCGCCGATACGGCCGTTGGCGGGGGCGTAAATGGTGCCGGTAATGGGCTCGATGCCGTAACCCTGGCCGAGCATGCCCGAGGCGATGGTCTCGTCGGGAACCTCACTCAGATTGACAAGCACGCCGTTGACGGGAGCGTAGATGACGCCTTCGCGGGTGGCGAAGCTTGCTGCGGGCGGAACGGACGCCTCGCCCGACGAAGTGAACGTGGACTTGAGCGAATCGAGCAGACCCATAGATGCCTCCAACGTATCAGGCGCGCATGTTGCACGCGTGTGGTTTGCCGGAAACGTTTCGTACGTGTTTCCCAGCACGGTCAGCGCCCCTATTTTACGCTGCCTAACGATACCTCTGAACAGCGATTTTGTGATATATCAGTTGAAGGCCAACTTATTGCGGGGGTGTTTCTGCGCCGCGGGCTCAAGTGGGGTACGCTAAGGTGCGAAAAACGAGTGCGCACGAATCGCACGGAGGGAGCACCTATGATTATTGAGAACCATGCGCTGTGGGGCGAGGAGCCGACCGAGGATTATCCGGCGACGTTTACGTATCTGGGTGCCGAGCCGCTGCCCGATAAGCCCAATGGCCGCCGCCCCGCGGTGATCATCTGCGGCGGAGGCGGGTTTACGCATATCGCTCCGCACGAGCAGGACCCGGTGGCGTTTGCATTTTTGGACCGTGGCTACCAGGCCTTTGTGCTCAACTATGTGACGAGCGCCACGGGCGACGTGAGCTTTCCGCACCCGCAGGCGGACCTCGCCAAGATGGTCGCTACCGTGCGCGCCAACGCCGACGAGTGGCATGTCGATCCCAAGCGCGTGTGCATCGTGGGTTTCTCGGCGGGCGGTATGATCTGCGCCTCGTTGGCAACGCAGTGGAAGACCGGACCCTTCGCGGGCCTTGCCGGGGCTCGTCCGGAGGATATTCGTCCCGACGCCGTGGTGCTGGGCTATCCGTTGCTCGACCTTGTCTATGTGCGCGATATGCAGACGCGCGACCCGCGCATCGACCTGCGCGTGCCCAAGACGGGTGGCAAGACGGGGCGCGATTTGCTCAACGACTATCTGTCGATGGTGACGGGCGGCGAGGCGACCGATGAGCACCTGACCGACATTTGCCCTACCACGCACGTTTCGCGCCAGATGCCCCCGACCTTTGTGTGGGGCGTTTCGGACGACAAGACGGCGCCGATCGCGCAGGTCTACCCGTTTGCGCAGCGCATGGCCGAGGAGGGTGTTGCATGCGAGATGCACGTCTTTGACCAGGGTGGCCACGGCCTTTCGCTCGGCAACGCCAATACCGCGGTCGACAACGAGGACAAGCAGGTTTCCGTCCGTCCCTGGATTCGTCTGGCCTTCCGCTTCCTGGAGCGCCATCTGTAAGAGGACGGGCATCCCCTCAATAACTTGCGGTGAAATAGTTCCTATTTAAGGCCTCAGCCAGCCCAAGCAGGAACTATTCCACCGCAACTTTGTCTTTGATGCCCCGCCCGGAAACTGCGTCCCGGTTTGGGGGCGGATTCCGGGATGCAGTTTCCCATAGGGCCTCGACTGGGAAAGTGCGTCCCGTTTCGAGCGGGGATTCCGGGATGCATTTTCCGCAAGAGGCCTGTTTGGGAAACCATATCCCGTTTCGAGCCAGAATTCTGGGACGCAGTTTCCCCGAGAGGCCTCATTGGGAAACGGTATCCCGGAATTCGCCCGGATGGTGGGATGCGCTTTCCAAATGATCCCTTGGGGACGGAAGAAAACGGATCAGTTTGGGCGGCAGTGCCAAGAATTGGTCCGCTACCGCCCGCTGCTTTCCTACCAAACGGTGAACTGGGCGTTTTCTGTGTTCCAATGGATATCGCGAACGTAGTCGCGCACGCCCGTCGCATCTCGTGCTTCGAACAACTCAAGAATATGGGCATGTTCGCTGTTGGCTTTATTGAGCAGTTTGCACGCCGTCTCTTGGTCGACAGTCTCGTAATCGCGCTTGATAAAGCAGCGCTCGAGTTGCGAGATCATGTCGCGCAGACGGTCGTTGCCGCAGCGGTTGAAGTACGTAAGGTGAAAGTCTCGCTGAATATCGTCGTACTTTCGGATAAGACCGCCTTGGATCGCAAGGTCCATGGAGCCGACGAGAAATTTAAGCTGCGTAATGTCATCGTCGGTTAGGTTCGGGCAGGCGAGGTACGCTGCCTGCCCATCCAGCGGCCCCATGATCTCGAAGACTTCAACGGCGTTTTGCTGATCGAACCCGCGGACACGGAATCCGCGGCGGGGGAGGTTGTCCAGATAGCCATCGCTTGCCAGCTGGATGAGCGCTTCGCGAACCGGCGTGCGCGACACGCCCATGGCATCGCAGATCGCTTGCTCGCTCAAACGGTCGCCGGCGGACAACTCGCCGGCGTCAATGCGGCTCGAAATATAGTCGTATACGTGATCCTTCAGGGGCCTTCTGAGTGTTTCCATGAACGTATATCCTTTAACTGTATATTTCTAAAATTAAATACATTTCACTTAAATAGTTCAGTTGAATTATAGAACGACCAGCTAAATCATACTACTTTGCGCCGATACGTAAGGATACGCTCACCGAGGATTACCTACCGTTCATGATTGTATACAATATACAAAACAGGAAAACCGCCCTATGATTAAGCCATCGAAAGGAGGGCGGACACAAGGAAGTTCGCCCTCGGCTAGGAGATCCAAGGAGGATCATCATGACCAAGTTCAGCCACGTTATCATCCGTCGTCCCGGCAAGTCCCTGAGCAATGGCATCACGAGCGCACCCGAGCTTGGCCAGCCTATCTACGAGCGCGCCATTGAGGAGCACTACGATTATGAGCATGCGCTCGAGCAGTGTGGCGTGGACGTGTCGGTGCTGCCTGCCCTCGAGCAGTATCCCGACAGCTGCTTCGTCGAGGATCCGGCCGTCATCACTCGCTGCGGCGCCATTATTACCAACCCCGGGGCCGACAGCCGCAACGGCGAGAAGGACGAGATCGAGCCGGTCGTCCGTCGCTTCTTTGACGACGAGCATGTCAAGCACATTGTTTCTCCCGGCACGCTCGACGGCGGCGACGTCATGATGGTCGGCGATCATTTCTATGTCGGTCGCTCCGCTCGCACCAATGAAGAGGGCATTCGCCAGTTCTGCGAGATTCTCGAGGGCTGGGGCCTCGAGGGTTCCGAGGTTCCGCTGGAGGAGGTCCTGCACCTCAAGACGGGCGTCAACTACATCGAGGACAACAACATGCTCGTCTCCGGCGAGTTCATCGATAAGCCCGACTTTGCCCAGTACAACAAGATTGTCGTGCCCGAGGACGAGGCCTATGGCGCTAACTGCATCTGGGTCAACGGTACGGTCATCGTTGCCGAGGGCTATCCGACCGTGCTCAAGGCCGTGCAGGATCTGGGCTACAAGACGCTCGTCGTCGATACCTCCGAGTATCGCAAGGTCGACGGTGGCCTTTCTTGCCTGTCACTGCGCTTCTAACGCGATAGCTGTAACAGTCTGATGATCGCTTGACCGATGGCCCGGCACCCGATTCGGGACGTCCGGGCCATCTTTCGTTCGATCACATGATGAAGGGGGTGCACATACAATGGCCTCTAAAGCTCAAAACGATGAGATTATCGACCCTAATGGCCTCGATCTCTTTCGTCTGACCATGATGGTCATTACCGCCAGTATTTGTGGCGGTATCTTTTCTCTCGCCGGTGATATGGCAGCGGGCGGAGCCAATACCGGTGCGGTTATCGTCTCGTGGGGAATTTGTTTTATAGGCGTCTTTGCGTTGATGATGGTGTTCAACGGTCTATCTCAGGCTCGTCCCGACTTAACCGGCGGCATCTATGCATACGCTGCGGCAGGCTTTGGTGATTACATTGGTTTCAACTCCGCCTGGGGCTACTGGATCAGCGCATGCCTTTCCAACGTGAGCTTTGCTCTCTTGCTGTTTAGCGCACTGGGCTATTTCTTTCCCGCGTTTGGTGCGGGCAACAATCTGCTTTCCATCATCTGCGCCAGCGTATTTCTATGGTTCCTTACCGCTCTTGTACTTCGTGGCGTCAAGGAGGCCGCGGGCATTAACACGATCGTCACGTTGGCAAAGCTGGTGCCGCTGGGACTCTTTGTGCTGAGCATTGTGCTCCTGGGTAAGTTCAACGTCGATATCTTTATGGACAACTTCTGGGGAGAGCCGGCTGGTCCTGGCTTTGGTGAGCAGGTTGTCTCGACCATGATTGCCCTGGTCTGGGTCTTCACGGGCATCGAGGGCGCTGTCGTCATCTCGGGCCGTGCAAAGTACGTGCGCGACGTCGGTCGCTCGACGGCACTCGGATTTGCTGCCGTGTTCACGCTGTATCTGATTATCTCGATGCTGTCGCTTGGCATTATGCCGCGCGAGGAGATGGCACAGCTCGCAACGCCTTCTATGGCGGGAATTCTTGAGCGCGCAATCGGTCCTGTTGGCGCTGCCATCGTAAACCTTGGCGTTATTCTCTCGCTGGTCGGCGCGATGCTGGGCTATGTCATCATTGCATCCGAGACGCCGTTCGAGGCAGCGCGCCAGGGATCCTTCCCTCTGGCGTTTGCCAAGACGAACAAGCACGACGCCCCGGTGGTAACGGTTCTCGTGAGCTCCGGTATCACGCAGCTCTTCTTGATTGTGTCGTATGTGGCGGCGAGCACCTACCAGTTCTTCTATAGCTGCGCGGTCAACACGATTCTGGTTCCGTACGTGTGCTCGGCAGCCTACTACATGGTGATTGGCTGGAAGAACGAGCATCTGGACGGGCCGCATGCGCCAAGCGTCGGCAAAGCCCGCTTCTTCGGTACACTCGGCTTTATCTACACGTTGTTCCTGGTGTGGTCGACGGGTCTTCAGGGCGTTATGATCACGACGATTCTTTTTGCTCCGGCTATTCCCGTCTATATGCTGGGTGAGCGAGGCCGCGGTAAGCCGGTGCTTCCGCATCTGCACGACAAGCTGATCGCAGCGGTGGTCATTGTCGTGGCAATTATTTCGCTGTATCTGCACTTTGCCGGCATTGCGCCGATTGTCTAGGACTGCGGCAAGCTTCATCGCTTGGTAAGTCGACTGAGGCATCGCGTGCCGGTGCCGTTCGGTAATCCATAACTGACGTGGGCCTCTGTAACGTACTTTTGTGAGCGCCCACTAAACCCGCGCAGGTGACTACGGTTGCCTGCGCGGGTTTTTGCAGTTGCGGTGAAATGCTGCCGGCAGCTGGGGACGTTCCTATTGTGCCGGCACTCTGGGACACTCCTTGGATGTTCTGCATGCGACAGAGGAAAGCGGATGATTTTGACGAGGGGCGGGCGGCTGATTCGGTCCTTGGGGAAACCGCGTCCCGTTTTGGGCGCAGATTCCGGGCCGTAGTTTCCCCGAGGGGCTCGATCGGGAAAATTCGTCCCAGTCTGAGTGCCTATTCCGGGACGCAGTTTCCCCAGGAGCCCCCATCGGGAAACTGCATCCCGGAATTCGCCTGAATAGTGGGGCGCGGTTTCCGAAAGGGTGCCGTCTGCGAAACCGTGTCCCGGAATCCCCTCCCGCGCCTGGTTGTTCCGCATCGCATCTATTGGGCAAAGCGATCTGTCCCCCTTGCACCAATCTGTCGATTGAACATCGGTGTGTGTTCGCGCTATCATGCGTGGTTAAATGGTTAGCCATGGCAAACGGTTAGCCAAGTTAAACAAAATGCAACGCCCTGTGGGCGCCGGGGGAGGAACGCGGACGTGAGACTCGATACACTCGAGATTGGAAAGGATGCCGTTGTCGCATCGGTGGCATCGGACGATCAGGCACTCCGACAGCATATTTTGGACATGGGCCTAACGCCGGGCACCGAAGTCACCATGATGAAGTACGCCCCTATGGGCGACCCGCTCGAGATTCGCCTGCGTGGCTATGAGTTGACGCTGCGCAAGGACGATGCCGCTCGCATCGAGCTCGTGGGCATTCACGACACCGATACGGGTCCGCGCGCTAACGCCGCAATCGGCACGACGGAGCATCCGGCCCTGGGCGAGGGGACGTATTCGCCCCGCGCGGCAAAGACGGCCGTGCCCGAGGGCGCACCGCTGCATTTTGCCCTCGCCGGCAACCAAAACTGCGGCAAGACCACGCTGTTCAACCAGCTGACGGGCTCCAACCAGCATGTCGGTAACTTTCCTGGCGTGACGGTCGACCGCAAAGATGGCGCCATCCGCAACCACCCCGAGGCGAGCGTCACTGATCTGCCCGGCATTTACTCTCTGTCGCCGTACACGGGCGAGGAGATCGTAAGCCGCCAGTTTATCCTGGATGAGCACCCCGACGCCATCATCGATATCATCGACGCCACCAACATCGAGCGTAACCTTTACCTGACGCTGCAGCTTATGGAGCTCGATCGACCCATGGTCATCGCGCTCAACATGATGGACGAGGTGACGGCCAACGGCGGCGCCGTGGACGTCAACCTGCTCGAGAGCCTGCTGGGCGTGCCTGTTGTTCCCATTAGTGCTGCCCGCAACGAGGGTATTGGCGAGTTGGTGGATCATGCCTTGCACGTGGCGCGGTTCCGCGAGCGTCCCGGTCGCCTGGACTTCTGCGCGCCCGATGGTCCGGACGGCGGCGCGCTGCATCGCTGCATTCACGGCATCGCCAACCTTATTGAGGACCATGCCGCGACGGCGCACATTCCCGTGCGTTTTGCGGCGACCAAGCTGGTTGAGGGCGACGAGCTGGTGACCGAGGCGCTTCACCTGGACCGCAACGAGCTCGACGCCATCGAACACATCATTACCCAGATGGAGGGCGAGGCCGGCACCGACCGCCTGTCCGCGCTGGCCGACATGCGCTTTAGCTTTATCGGCGACGTGTGCGGGCGCTGCGTCGTCAAGCCGCACGAGAGCCGCGAGCATGTGCGCTCCGTCAAGATCGACCGCATCCTGACAGGTCGTTACACGGCCATTCCGGCGTTTCTGGTGATCATGGGCCTTGTCTTTTGGCTGACGTTTGGCGTGATCGGCGCGGCGTTGCAGGGACTTATGGAGGACGGCATTGCTGCCATCATCGCCTCGGCCGATGCGGGTCTCAAGGCGTTCGGCACCAACGACGTGGTGCGCTCGCTGGCTGTCGACGGCGTGCTTACGGGCGTGGGCAGTGTGCTGACCTTCCTGCCGATTATCGTCGTGCTCTTCTTGTTCCTCTCCATTCTGGAAGACTCGGGCTACATGGCGCGCGTGGCCTTTGTCATGGATAAGGTGTTGCGCCGCTTTGGTTTGTCTGGTCGAAGCTTTGTGCCCATGCTCGTCGGTTTTGGCTGCACCGTGCCGGCCATCATGTCGACGCGCACGCTGCCGTCCGAGCACGACCGTAAGATGACCGTCATGCTCACGCCGTTTATGAGCTGCTCAGCCAAGTTGCCGGTTTACGGCTTGCTGTGCGGGGCGTTTTTCCCGAAGGCGACGGTTCCCGCCATGGTCTCACTCTATCTGATCGGTATCGTGGTCGGCTGCATCGCGGCTTTGGTGCTCAACCGCACGGCATTTAAGGGGGACCCGGTGCCGTTTATCATGGAGCTTCCCAATTACCGCCTACCGAGCGTCAAGACGACGGTGATGCTGGCATGGGATAAGGCCAAGGACTTCATCACCAAGGCCTTTACCATTATCTTTGCCGCTACGGTGGTCATCTGGTTCCTTCAGACGTTCGATATCCGCTTTAACGTGGTCGCCGACCAGTCGCAGAGTCTGCTTGCCGGCCTGGGTAGCATTATCGCGCCGGCGCTGGCGCCGCTTGGCTTTGGCGACTGGCGTGCATCCACGGCGCTCGTCACCGGACTTATCGCCAAGGAGAGTGTCATCTCGACCCTCACGGTGCTTTTGGGCGCGACTTCGCCTGCGGTGTTGTCGACCATGTTTTCGCCGTTCACCGCCTACGTGTTTTTGGTCTTCACGCTGCTGTATCCGCCCTGCGTGGCTGCCATCGGCGCCGTCAAGAGCGAGCTGGGCGCGCGCTACGCCGTTGCCGTGTTCGCGTTTCAGGTGGCAGTCGCCTGGATCGTGGCGTTTGTCGTGCATTCGGCGGGCATATTGCTGGGGCTGGCTTAGTTATTTATTGACGGCGCAACCTCTGTGTATCGAATTGTTTTCGGCCCCGCATCTGTTGCTGACAGATGCGGGGCCGTTGCTATATAATCGCCTCCGCTCAAAATGATTGGAGACGTTATATATGAGTCAGGCAAGGCAAGACGGCATCACGCTCAGGCAGTGGCTCCCGCTCGTCGGGCTCACCTGCTGTGCGTTCGTGTTCAACACGTCGGAGTTTATGCCCATCGGTCTTTTGACTGACATCGCCGCGTCGTTCTCGCTCACCGAGGCCCAGGCGGGCATCATGATCTCGGTCTACGCCTGGGGCGTCATGCTGCTGTCGTTGCCGCTCATGGTGTTCGCTTCGCGCTTCGAGTTCAAGCGGATGCTGCTGGGCGTGCTTGCCGTGTTCTCGCTGGGCCAGTTCCTGTCCGCCGTGGCGCCCACCTATCCCATTTTGGTCTGTGCGCGCCTGGTGGTCGCTTGCACGCATGCCGTGTTCTGGTCGGTCGCTTCGATTATGGCCTCGCGCCTGGTCGACACGCGCCATGGGGCGCTCGCCATCAGCATGATCGCCACGGGCTCGTCCATCGCGCAGATCTTTGGCCTGCCGCTCGGCCGCGCCATTGGCCTGGCCGTGGGCTGGCGTATGACGTTTGCCGTGGTCGGAGCACTGTCTGCTGTCGCGGTCGTCTACCAGGCGACCGTGTTTCCAACCATGCCGGCGGGCGAGCGCTTTACCGTCAAGCAACTGCCCGAGCTGCTCAAGAACCCGTTACTGATCGCGCTCTATGCGGTCACGGTGTTCATGGCAACTGGCTATTACACGGGCTATAGCTATATCGAGCCTTTCCTGGCTCAGGTCGCGCATGTCGACGCAAGCGCCATCACTATGACGCTGACGGCGTTCGGCTGCTCTGGTCTGCTCGGAAGCTGGCTATTCGGCCGACTGTTCGATGGGCACCGCTTCCCGTTCCTCGCGATTACGCTCTCCGGCGTGCCGGTGGCTCTGCTGCTCATGGGTCCGGCCGCATCGTCGCTCGTGGCAGTGCTTGCCGTCTGCGCGCTGTGGGGTTGCTGCGCCACGGCCTTTAACGTGGCGTTTCAGGCCGAGCTCATCAAGCACACGCCGGCAGATTCGTCGGCCGTCGCCATGTCGATCTTCTCGGGCCTGTTCAACCTCGGTATCGGCACGGGTACCGCGATCGGCGGAGCCGTGGTTTCGGGTCCCGGTATCGCCTGGATCGGCTTTGTGGGCGGGGCGATTGCCGTCGTGGGCGTCATCCTCGCCATCACCGTGCTGTTTCCGGCCATCCGCCGCGCCAAGCCCGTCGCCTAATCACGTCCCCTCATCAGTTGCGGTGGAATAGTTCCTGTTTAAGGCTTCTGAAGGCCCAGACAGGAACTATTCCACCGCAACTTATTTTGGGGGAGAGGATACAAGCTGGGCATACAATGAATGTCGTTGTGTTGAGCTTACCGGGAGGCTGTTATGTGGGCATACGAGACGACGTTCTATCAGATCTATCCGCTGGGCTTTTGCGGGGCTCCGCGCGAAAACGCCGCGCCCGTTGCCGAGGGTGAGCTCGCCCAGGCTGCCAACGCCGCGCCCAACCCCGATGCTCCTATCATGAAGGTCGCCCAATGGGCCGACTACATGCAGGAACTCGGCGTTGGCGCTGTGCTCATCAACCCACCGCTCGAATCTGATAGCCACGGCTACGATACACGCAGCCTGCGCCATATCGACCGTCGCCTGGGTGGGGACGCCGACTTTGCCGCCGTATGCGACACGCTGCATGCCCATGGCATCCGCGTGGTGCTCGATGCCGTCTTCAACCACGTCGGCCGCGGTTTTTGGGCCTTCCGCGATGTGCAGGAGCGCAAGTGGGACTCGCCGTACAAGGACTGGTTCCACATTAGCTTTGACGGCGATTCCTGCTATGGCGATGGCTTTTGGTACGAGGGCTGGGAAGGCCATTTTGAGCTTGTGAAGCTCAACCTGCAAAATCCCGCTGTGGTCGATTACCTGCTCGAGTCCGTGCGCCGCTGGGCCGAGGTCTTTGGCGTCGACGGCCTGCGCCTGGACGTTGCCTATATGCTCGACCGCGACTTTATGCGCCGCCTGCACGCCTTTACCCGTGAGCTCAAGCCCGACTTTGTGCTGATCGGCGAGACGCTCCACGGCGACTACAACCAAATCGTCAACGACGAGATGCTCGACTCCTGCACCAACTACGAGTGCTACAAGGGCCTGTACTCCAGCTTTAACTCGGTCAACATGTTCGAGATCGCCCATTCGCTGCACCGCCAGTTTGGCGGCGATCCGTGGTGCATCTACCGCGGCAAACATCTGCTGTCGTTTGTCGACAACCACGATGTGCCGCGCCTGGCAAGTATCCTCACCGACAAGTCGTGTCTGCGTCCCGCCTACGGCATGCTCTTTGGCATGCCGGGCATCCCGTGCGTCTACTATGGCAGCGAGTGGGGAATTGCCGGCGAAAAGGGTGGCCCCGATGGCGACTGGGCGCTGCGACCTGCGCTCAATGAGCCTGCGCCCAACGAGCTGACGGCGTTCATCACGCAGCTTGCGCACCTTCGCTCGGCCGACGACGCGGCTGCCCGTGCTCTCAACTACGGTGCCTATCGCAACGTGGTGATCCAGAACAAGCAGCTGCTGTTCGAGCGCGCTTGTGACGGCGCGACGGTACTCGTGGCGGTGAATGCTGTGGGTGAGCCTTACACCTTTGGCGCCGGCGAGCTCAACGGGTCCTTCGTCGACCTGCTTGCCGACGATGCGCCCACGGTCGAGCTGACGGGTACCCTTGAGCTTGCACCCTACGAGGTGCGCTATCTGTTGAGAGCCTAGCCCATGGCCGTATCTGACGAGGGCTATCAACATATTGAGCATGGGTTTGAGCCCGTGTTTGACGAGCACTCGCGCGTTTTGGTGCTCGGGTCGTTTCCCTCGGTGCTTTCGCGCGCCAATTCCTTTTATTACGGCAACCCTCAGAATCGCTTTTGGCGCGTGATGGCCGCGTGCCTCGGTGTGCCTGTGCCGCCCAACGAGGGCGACCCTTTGGCAAGCGGTGAGCCCGCGACGCTTGATGCCTCCATTGCCGCCAAGCGGTCCATGCTGCTGAACGGCGGCGTGGCCCTGTGGGATGTGATCGAGAGCTGCGACATTAAGGGTTCGAGTGACGCCAGCATCAAAAACGTCGTTCCGGCGCATGTCGAGCGCATTACCGGCGCAGCTCCTATCGAGGTCGTTGTCTGTAACGGCGGCACGGCAGGGCGGCTCTACAAGCGCTATCTACAAGAGCGCACCGGGCTGCCGGCCATCGTTCTGCCGTCGACAAGTCCCGCCAATGCGGCATGGCGCCTGGAACGCCTTGTCGAGCGCTGGCGCGAGGCCGTTGACTGGGCTGTAATTTAATTTAGATTTTTGTTTGAGCGTGGGCGCCCAGACGTTTCAGAACGCCTCGCCAGATCGGCGCGGGCACGGCTGGCTCGGCGCAAACCATGCCGTCGGCGTCGACGTTGGCGGCATTGCCGCCGCCAAGTCGCTGTGCATGCTTGACGGAGCAGCCCATGCGCACGGCGCCCACGAGCTTGTCCATGGCCTCAGAAAACGGTCGCCGCAAGAGTCCCATGCGCGGAGAGCGACGAAGCGCCGCAATGCCGCTGCCGGCGCAGATGGCAACGCCGCCACACCACAATTGGCCATGGCGCTCACATGCCTTGTGCAGGCGAACGGCGGTCCCACGCGCCTGCTCAGTGCCCTCTTGTGCGGCTCGAATCGCGACATAGACGCGCGTTCCCGTACCGCCAAAGCGCTCAAGCGCCTGCTCGATGGCTGTCAACGTCTCATCGTCAGCCACATCTTCAATGGCCAGCACAATGCCATCGGCAACGCTGCCGGCGTCATTTGCCTTCAAGTCGACCGGGCGGGGGAGTGCGGTGCCGGAAAGTTGAGCATAGGCGGCGATGGCATCCTGCAGGTCCCAGAGCAAAAACTCAAGATCGGCGCTATTGGGAATGCTGATATACGCAATGGTTTGCAGCGTTTTTGGTACATCGCCGCGCGCGGTCGTCTCCATGCCATCTCCTTTCCGGCTCGTTTCCGTTTAGGTTACACCGTCTGGTGGCGCCCCGCCGCGCTATCCTAGTGCAACCCTTACGAAAGGAACGCCATGCGTCTGTCCATGAATACCTCGCTTGCCACGCTCAAGCCCTCCGGTATCCGCCGGATTAACGCGCTCGCCGCCCAGCATCCGGGGTGCATCGCGCTCGCGCTCGGCGAGCCCGATTTTCCCACGCCCGATGTGATTAGCGCCGAGGTGACCGCCGCACTGGACCGCGGTGACACGCACTATCCGCCCAACAACGGTCGCCCCGCCCTGCGTGATGCACTGTCCAAATATATGGATGACGCGGGCCTGGCGTTTTCCGCCGATGAGGTCATCCTGACCGACGGTGCGACCGAGGCACTGTCGGCAACATTCATGGCTATGCTCAACCCCGGCGACGAGGTCATTATCCCCACGCCGGCCTTTGGCCTGTACGAGAGCATCGTCGTGGCCAACCACGCCAAAGCAGTCTTTTTGGATACGGAGCCCGCGCAATTCCAGATCGATGAGGATGCGCTTCGTGCTTGCGTGACGCCGGCGACCAAGGCCATCGTCATCTGCTCGCCCAACAATCCTACGGGTTGCATCCTCAACACGGCGTCGCTCGACGCCGTGGCGCGCGTGGCGGAGGAGGCGGGCATCTACGTGGTCTGCGACGACGTATACAACCGCCTGGTTTATGTGGATGGCTACGAGCGCTTTGCCCAGCGTCACCCGGAGCTGCGTGAGCAGACGGTCGTCATCGAGAGCTTCTCCAAGCCCTGGGCCATGACCGGCTGGCGTTTGGGCTGGCTCGCGGCAGCAACACCCGTCATCGCCGAGATCGCAAAAGCCCACCAATACCTAGTATCGAGCGCCGTCTCCTTCGAAATGGACGCCGCAGCCCGAGCCCTCACCGTCGACCCAACCCCCATGCTCAAAGTCTACCGAGCCCGCCGCGAGCGCGTACTCGAAGCCTTAAACGCCATGGGCCTCGACGTAGTAGAGCCCGCAGGAGCCTTCTATACTTTCCCGAGCATCAAAAAGTTCGGCCTAACCAGCGAAGACTTCTGCATCAAAGCCATCAAAGAAGCAAACGTAGCCCTAGTCCCGGGAGACTGCTTCGGAACCGAAGGCCACATCCGCCTAAGCTACTGCGTAAGCGACGAAAACCTGGACGAAGGCTTAACCCGCCTGTCCACCTTCATTTCAACCCTGTAGCCCTCAGGGATGCAACACATCAGCCCACCGACCCAAGCATTATGAGTGGGGCGCGCCGGCCAACGGAAAACCGGGCTGCCCCATAGTTGACGCAGGCCGCGCCGCCGAAGGCCAGGCGCAAGGTTTTCGTAGATTCCGCACGAGCCGAAGGCCACTTAATGTGGCCTTCGTGCGAGCCCAGGACTTGACCGAGCGAAAACCTTGCGCCTGGCCTTCGGCGGAGCGTGCCGGATGGTGGAATTGTGTGCAGCCCGGTTTTCCGTTGACCGACGCCGGGGTCCCCGCCATAATACTTTCGGTTCACGCACGAATCCGCTGCCAGAGACAGCCGGTGCAAACGGGCATTGCCCGCGAGCTTAATGGGATATCCCGCCAGCCGAGGTGGTCGAGTAGATATGTCTTCTCGCCCCCGTCGCTCATGCAGCGCGGGGGCTTTCTTTTTGGACATGCCCCCGTCACGTCCTTGTGGCGGACCGTGCCCGGAAAGAATTCGAGGAGGTGTAATTCATGCCCCAGCAGTACAAAATCGACAAGGTTGCAGAGATCGAGTCCCGTATCGCCGAGAACGCCGGTCTGTTCGTCGTCAACTACAACGGTCTGACGGTTAAGCAGGCTCAGGAGCTGCGTCATCAGCTTCGCGAGTGCGGCGCCGAGATGAAGGTCTACAAGAACAACCTGGTCAAGATCGCACTCAAGAACCAGGAGCAGCCCGAGCTCGACGAGATCCTCGCCGGCCCCGTCGCTTATGTGTTCTACGAGTCCGAGCCGGTCGAGGCCGCTAAGGCCCTTAAGGACTTCTCTGCTAAGTCCAAGGGCGTCCTTGAGATCAAGGGCGGTATCTCCGACGGCAAGGCCGTTTCCGCTGATGATGTTAAGGCTATCGCCGAGCTGCCCACCAAGGATCAGCTTCTCGGCCAGATCGCCGGTCTCATCTCCGGTTTCGCTCGCGACATCGCTGTCTGCGTCAACGGCGTTTCCTCTGGTCTCGCTCGTTCGATCCAGCAGGTCTCCGAGCAGAAGGCAGCCTAGTCGCTGTTTTCACCCGCGGCGGCAACGCCGCACCCCTGGCGCATTCGCGCCGTGTTTTAACTGATCTCCGTGCACAGACACGGAAACCGAAAGGACTTAGAAATGGCTAAGCTTACCACCGATGAGATCATCGATGCTCTTAAGGAAATGACCCTTCTCGAGGCTTCCGAGCTCGTCAAGGCTATCGAGGACACCTTTGGCGTTTCCGCCGCTGCTCCTGCCGCTGTTGTCGCCGCTCCCGCTGCTGGCGCTGCTGAGGCCGAGGAGAAGACCGAGTTTGACGTCGTGCTCGAGGGCTTCGGCGACAACAAGATCCAGGTCATCAAGGCCGTCCGTGAGCTCACCAGCCTTGGCCTGAAGGAGGCCAAGGAGGTCGTCGAGGGCGCTCCCAAGGCTGTTCTCGAGGGTGCCAAGAAGGAGGACGCCGAGGCTGCCAAGGAGAAGCTCGAGGCTGCTGGCGCTGCTGTCACCCTCAAGTAATCAGGTTTTCTCGCCAGATTTCTTTGCAGACGGGGTTCGCATTGCGAACCCCGTCTTTTTCGTTTTGATCCCTCTATTTTGTTGGCTCGGTATACAAATTGCTGCCGCTTGCGGTGCTTTGGGGTCGCTACCGTTGGGCGATAAAATTGCACCATTCGAGCAATAATTTGCGTTGACCTGCTGAAGAATGGCGCTTACCTACATTAACGTTAATTAACGGCGGTAAGATAAACCGGTATCGCAATTTGGTCTGCGGCCGCCGTGCCGCACGCACAGGGCGCATCCTGCGCCTGCGAAAGGATCCTTGAATAACATGAAGGCAATCATCCCCGCCGCCGGTCTTGGCACGCGTTTTCTGCCTGGCACCAAGTGCACGCCCAAAGAGATGCTGCCGGTGCTCGACAAACCGGTCATCCAGTACGTCGTTGAGGAGGCGCTCGACCCCGATGAGGTCGACGATGCTATTATCGTCACCTCTCCTGGCAAGCCCGAGTTGCTGAGCTACTTCCAGCCCGATCGCTCGCTCGAGAACCTGCTTCGCGAGCGTGGCAAGGATGCTTATGCCGACGCCGTCGCCCATGCTGGTGGTATGCCGGTCGACTTCCGTTATCAGTACGAGCCCAAGGGCCTTGGCCACGCCATTCGCTCTGCCGCCGACGCTGTGGCAGGGGAGAACTTCCTGGTTCTTCTGGGCGACTACGTTGTGCCCAACCGCGACATCTGTGACAAGATGCTTGCCGTCTCCAAGGAGCACGGTGGCGCTTCTGTTATCGCCGTTGCCGCGTGCGCTCCCGAGGAAGTCAGCCGCTATGGCGTTATCGCCGGCGATCGCGTGGGCGCTCTCGAGGGCTTCGAGAATGCCGCCGACGACGAGCCCGGTGCCGTTTGGCGTATCGGCGGCCTGGTCGAGAAGCCCGCTCCCGAGGCGGCTCCGTCCAACCTGTACATCGTCGGTCGCTACCTGCTGAGCCCGTTGGTCATGGACCTGCTGGCCGATCAGCAGGCCGGTAAGGGCGGCGAGATCCAGCTGACCGACGCCATGGCCCGCTCGCTCGACCGCGAGGCCATGTATGCCGTCGTCATCGACCCGCTGTCGGGCTACGATACCGGTACCCCGTCTGGCTGGATGGCCACCAACGCCCTCATGGCTGCTAGCGATCCTCGCTTTGCCGGCGCCTTCTGGGATGCCATCGACGAGCGCGGCGGTTTGATGCGTAAGTAAGCCTTCGGGCATCGACATTTACGGGTGCGGACTTCGGTTCGCGCCCGTTTTTTATAAGAGCTGCGATTGCCAGCCCTCTGTTCACAGAAAATATATGAACAGGTGTTCGATACACATACATCTACCTGCATGTTTTCTGTCGAAAAACTTTGCTACTCCAAAAACTCAATCACGTCAAGGCTTTTCTTGCTCAACGGTCGGTACCTGATAAACTATTAGGTTGCGATAACTGGCGAAGCTATGCCTCGCCAATCCACCGAGCATTTCCGTGAAGGAGGAAAAACCTGGTGACCTACGCATACACTGCCACTGAGCGCAAGCGCGTCAGCTTCGGGAAAATCCCGGAAGCCATGGAGCTCCCCAACCTTATCTCTGTTCAAAGGGAATCCTTTGAGCGTTTTAAGGACGAGGGCCTTCGTGAGGCGTTCAAGGAATCCAGCCCCATCCAGAGCCAGAACCATGTTCTCGAGGTTACCTTCGGCGAGCATCAGTTTGGCGATCCCGCGCACACCGTCGAGGAGTGCCGCGAGAAGGACATGACCTATCAGGCTCCGCTTCTGACCGACGTCCGTCTCACTAACAAGGAGACCGGTGAGATCAAGGAGCAGCTCGTCTTTATGGGCGACTTCCCCATGATGACCGATCAGGGCACCTTTATCATCAACGGTACCGAGCGTATCGTCGTCTCCCAGCTCGTCCGTTCCCCGGGCGTGTACTACAGCTCCGAGATGGATTCGGGCAAGCAGATCTACAAGGCTCAGATCATCCCGTCCCGCGGTGCCTGGCTCGAGTTTGAGGTCGACAAGCGCGACCAGCTCATGGTCTCCATCGACCGTAAGCGCAAGCAGAGCGCCACGATGTTCCTGCGCGCCCTTGGCATCGCCGTCACCAACGACGATATCATCGAGCTGCTCGGCAACTCCGATGTGATCAAGCGCACCCTCGAGCGCGATACCGCCCTTACCCGCGAGGATGCTCTTATCGAGATCTACCGTCGCCTGCGCCCGGGCGAGCCTCCCACCGTGGATGCTTCCCGCAGCCTGCTCGAGGGCCTGCTCTTCAACCCGCAGCGCTACGATCTGGCCCGCGTCGGTCGCTACAAGGTCAACAAGAAGCTCAACCTCACCACCGAGGAAGAGGTCACGGTGCTCACCGACGAGGATATCGTCGCTACGCTGCGCTACCTGCTGTCCCTCGCTGCTGGCGAGCAGGGCTTCAAGGTCGACGACATCGACCACTTTGGCAACCGCCGCATTCGCACCGTCGGCGAGCTCGTCGCCAACCAGTTCCGTATCGGCATGAGCCGTATGGAGCGCGTCGTCCGTGAGCGCATGAGCTCCCAGGACATCGACGAGATCACCCCGCAGTCGCTCATCAACATCCGTCCGATCGTGGCCTCTATCAAGGAGTTCTTCGGTTCCTCGCAGCTCTCGCAGTTCATGGACCAGGCAAACCCCCTGACCGGTCTGACCCACAAGCGCCGTCTGTCCGCACTCGGCCCCGGCGGCCTTGCCGGCCACAAGTCGGGCTCCAGCCGCCGCACCAACGTGCCGACGGCCGTCCGCGACGTTCACAACTCGCACTACAGCCGCATGTGCCCGATCGAGACCCCCGAAGGCCCCAACATCGGCCTGATCGGCTCGCTCGCCCTCTACGCCCGCGTCAACGAGTATGGCTTCATCGAGGCCCCGTTCCGTCGCGTCGAGAACGGCGTTGCCACCGACCAGATCGACTGGATGACCGCTGACGAGGAAGAGAAGCACGTCATCGCGCCGGCCAACACGCCGCTCGATCCCAAGACCAACGAGTTCATCACGACCGATGCCGAGGGCAAGATCGTTCGTCCACATACCGTGATCGCCCGTACCCGCGACTTCGACGGCTCCTTCGGCGCTCCCGCCGACGTGCCTGTCGAGGACGTCGACTACATGGACGTCTCGCCGCGTCAGATGCTCTCCGTCGCAGCCACGCTGATTCCGTTCCTCGAGCACGACGACGCCAAGCGTACGCTCATGGGCGCCAACATGCAGCGTCAGGCCGTGCCGCTGGTTCACCCCGCCGCTCCCTATGTCGGTACCGGCATGGAGCGTCGCGCCGCCCTGGACTCCGGCGAGGTTACCCTGGCCAAGAACGCCGGCGAGGTCATCTATGCCGACGCCTCCAAGATTATCGTCAAGCATGCCGGCGGCATGGACGAGTATCACCTGGCCAAGTACCAGCGCTCCAACCAGTCCACCTGCATTAACCACCGTCCGCTCGTGCGCGTCGGTGACACCGTTGAGCAGGGCGAGCCTCTGGCCGACGGTCCTTCGACCGATCATGGCGAGCTCGCACTGGGCCAGAACCTCACCGTGGCATACATGCCGTGGGAAGGCTTCAACTACGAGGACGGTATCGTCGTGTCCGAGCGCCTGGTGGCCGAGGACCTGCTGACGACCATCAATATCACCCGTCACGAGATCGACGCCCGCGACACCAAGCTCGGTCCCGAGGAGATCACTCGCGAGATCCCGAACCTCTCCGAGGACATGCTTGCCAACCTCGACGAGGACGGCATCATCCGCATCGGCGCCGAGGTCGGCCCTGGCGACATCCTGGTCGGCAAGGTCACGCCTAAGGGCGAGAGCGCTCTGACCGCCGAGGAGCGCCTGCTGCGCGCCATCTTCGGTGCCAAGGCTCACGATGTTCGCGACACCTCCCTTAAGATGCCTCACGGCGCTTATGGCCGCGTCATCGACGTCGTCCGCTTTAGCCGCGAGAACGGCGACGACCTGGCCCCCGGCGTCAACGAGCAGGTGCGCGTCTACGTCGCCCAGCGTCGTAAGATCCAGCAGGGCGATAAGATCGCCGGTCGCCACGGCAACAAGGGCGTTATCTGTAACGTTCTGCCGGTCGAGGACATGCCCTACATGGCTGACGGTACCCCGATCGACGTTATCCTCAACCCGCTGGGCGTTCCTTCGCGTATGAACGTCGGCCAGCTGCTCGAGTGCCACCTTGGCTGGGCTGCTGCCTGCGGTTGGGATACCGAGGATGCCGACTCCGACAAGTATGTCCCCGGTCCGTTCTTCGTCTCGACGCCCGTCTTCGACGGCGCCAAGGAGGACGAGATCGCCGAGGTCATCCGTCGCGCCAACAAGAACATGCTCAACAAGGCCACCGCTGCCTTTGGCGATCACATGCGCCCCGAGTTTGTCACCCAGCTTGACGAGCGCGGCAAGACCCGCCTGTTCGACGGCCGCACCGGCGAGGAGTTCCGCGAGCCCATTACCGTGGGTACGTCCTACATCCTCAAGCTCGGCCACATGGTTGACGACAAGATCCACGCCCGTTCGACCGGCCCTTACAGCCTGGTTACCCAGCAACCGCTGGGCGGCAAGGCTCAGTTTGGCGGCCAGCGCTTCGGCGAGATGGAAGTTTGGGCACTGTACGCATACGGTGCTTCCAACGTCCTGCAGGAGATCCTGACCGTCAAGTCCGACGATACCGTGGGCCGCGTCAAGACCTACGAGTCCATCGTCAAGGGCGAGAACGTTCCGGTTCCGGGTATCCCCGAGTCCTTCAAGGTTCTCGTCAAGGAGATCCGTTCCCTCGCGCTGGACATCGAGCCCATGCACGATGCCGACGAGGACGCCTCCGCCCCTGTGACCGCCGAGGAGACCTCTGCTCTCGACGACCTGGCTGCGCTCGCCGGCGTTGACGCCGACGTCGAGGCCCAGGATGCCGAGACCGCCGAGGCACCCGAGGCTGTCGCCGCCACGACCACTGATAAGGAGTAGTTGACTGTGGCAGATTTCGAAACTACTGATTTTGACTCGGTAAAGATCTCCCTTGCCTCCGCCGACCAGATCCGTTCCTGGTCGCACGGTGAGGTCAAGAAGCCGGAGACCATTAATTACCGTACCCTCAAGCCCGAGAAGGACGGCCTGTTCTGCGAGAAGATTTTCGGTCCCGCCAAGGACTGGGAGTGCTCCTGCGGCAAGTACAAGGGCATCCGCTTTAAGGGCATCGTCTGCGAGCGCTGCGGCGTCGAGGTCACCTCGGCCAAGGTTCGTCGCGAGCGCATGGGTCACATCGAGCTCGCCGCTCCCGTGTCCCACATCTGGTACTTCAAGAGCCCCACGAGCTTCCCGATGAGCCGTATGCTCGACATCAAGTCCAAGGACCTCGAGAAGGTTCTGTACTTTGCCAGCTACATCATCACCGAGGTCGACTACGAGGCTCGCGAGGCCGACGCTGACGACCTGCGCGAGGAGCTCGCCGCCGATCTGGAAGAGATCGATGCCGAGTGCGCCCGCCAGATCGAGTCCCTCAAGGAGCAGGGCAACCCCGAGAACTTTGACGAGTTCTCCGACGAGGAGCCGCTGACCCCCGAGGAGATCGCCTCTGGCATCGTCGACATCGAGGAAGAGTGCAAGGACGAGAAACAGCTCCGCACGGACGCCTTCAACGCCTTCATGAAACTCACCGAGCGCGACCTCATCTCCGATGAGCCGCTGTTCCGCGAGATGACCCGTTACTACTCCATGTACTTCAAGGGTGGCATGGGTGCCGAGGCCGTCCGCGACCTGCTCGCTGCCATCGACCTCCCCTCCGAGGCCGAGAAGCTCAAGGCCATCATCGCCGACGAGGACTCCCAGAAGCAGAAGCGCGAGAAGGCCGTCAAGCGCCTCGAGGTCGTTGACGCCTTCCTGAAGGGCGGCAACAGCCCCGCGAACATGATTCTGGACGTCATCCCGGTCATTCCGCCCGATCTGCGCCCGATGGTCCAGCTTGACGGCGGCCGCTTCGCTGCGTCCGATCTCAACGACCTGTATCGTCGCGTGATCAACCGTAACAACCGACTCAAGCGCCTGCTCGACCTGGACGCCCCTGCGATTATCGTGAACAACGAGAAGCGCATGCTCCAGGAGTCCGTGGACGCCCTGTTCGACAACGGCCGTCGTGGTCGCCCGGTCTCTGGTCGTGGCGGTCGCCCGCTCAAGTCGCTCGCCGAGGCCCTCAAGGGCAAGCAGGGTCGTTTCCGTCAGAACCTGCTGGGTAAGCGTGTCGACTACTCCGGCCGTTCGGTTATCGTTACCGACCCCAAGCTGCTGCTGCACCAGTGCGGTCTGCCCAAGACCATGGCGCTGGAGCTCTTCAAGCCCTTCGTCATGAAGCGCCTGGTCGAGCTCGGCAAGGTCGAGAACATCAAGGGCGCCAAGCGCGCTATCGACCGCGGTGCCACCTTTGTGTGGGATATCCTCGAAGAGGTCATCGACGGTCGCGTCGTGCTGCTCAACCGTGCACCGACCCTGCACCGTCTGTCCATCCAGGCCTTTGAGCCGGTGCTGGTCGAGGGCAAGGCTATCCACCTGCACCCGCTGGTCTGCTCGCCCTTCAACGCCGACTTCGACGGCGACCAGATGTCTGTCCACGTGCCGCTGTCCAGCCAGGCTCAGGCCGAGGCTCGCGTGCTCATGCTCTCTGCGAACAACCTGCGCTCGCCGGCATCCGGCAAGCCGGTTAACATCCCTTCGCAGGACATGATCATCGGTGTGTACTACCTCACCCAGGTCCGCGACGGCCTGCCCGGCGAGAACCACGTGTTCGCCAGCTTCGACGACGCGCTGCACGCCTATGACTGCCGCTCCGAGGTCGACATGCAGGCCAAGATCCAGGTTCGCGTGTCCGCCGAGAACGCCAACGTCATCAACGAGGACGGCACCCGTATCTTCCGCGTCAAGAACGGCAAGAACGAGTTCGTCGACTACGACGTCACCGGTAACAAGACCGCGCGCTTCGAGACCTCTATCGGCCGCATCATCTTCAACCGCCAGTGCCTGCCCGAAGACTATGAGTTCATGAACTACAAGATGGTCAAGGGCGATGTGGCCAAGCTGGTTGCCGACTGCTGCGATCGTTACCCCGAGGCCAAGGTCGGCCCGATCCTCGACGCCATCAAGTACTCCGGCTTCCACTACGCTACCCGCGCCGGCCTCACCATCTCGGTGTGGGACGCTCTTATCCCTGCCGAGAAGCAGGAGCTGCTCGACCGCGCCCAGGCCAACGTCGACCAGATCAACGAGTACTTCGAGGAGGGCTTCATCAACGAGACGGAGCGCCACATCGAAGTCGTTAACGAGTGGACCGCTTGTACCGACAAGGTCGCAGCGCTCATGCTCGACTTGTTCGACGAGGAGAACCCGCTCTACATGATGGCCGACTCCGGCGCCCGTGGTTCTAAGACCCAGCTGCGTCAGCTCGGCGGCATGCGTGGCCTGATGGCAGACATGTCCGGCGAGACGATCGACCTTCCCATTAAGGCGAACTTCCGCGAGGGCCTGCTGCCGCTCGAGTACTTCATTTCGACCTACGGCGCCCGTAAGGGCCTGGTCGATACCGCATCCCACACCTCGGACTCTGGTTACCTGACCCGTCGTCTGGTCGACGTGGCCCAGGACGTCATCGTCCGCGAGGAGGACTGCGGTACGCACGAGGGCGTTACCTACAACCTCATCATCCCCGGCACCACCGATCTCAACGTCGACCTCGTCGGCCGTTGCTTCATCGAGGACGTCGTGGCCCCCGATGGCACCGTGCTCTTTGAGCAGGACGGCTACATCGAGAAGGTCGCCGACATCCAGAAGATGGTCGATGCGGGCCTCAAGAAGGTCAAGCTTCGCGCGCTGCTCACCTGCCGCTCCAAGTACGGCGTGTGCCAGAAGTGCTACGGCTGGGATCTTTCCACCCGTCGTCCGGTCGCCATCGGTACCGCGGTCGGCATTATTGCCGCCCAGTCCATCGGTGAGCCCGGTACGCAGCTTACGATGCGTACCATTCACTCCGGCGGCGTCGCTGGCGTCGACGATATTACGCAGGGCCTGCCTACGGTCAGCCGTATGTTCGATATCGTCGGCAACGTCAACGAGAAGATCCTGGGTCGCGAGGCCGAGCTGGCTCCGTACTCCGGTCACCTCTCGATTAAGCCCGAGAAGTCCGAGTACGTGCTGACGCTCACCGACTCCGAGGACCACACCCGTGTTCTCGACGAGCGTCGCGTCCCCGCTTCGGTGCGCTTTATGCCCGAGATTGAGGACGGCTGCGAGGTTCGCGCCGGCGACCAGATCACCAAGGGCTTCGTCAACTTCCGCAACCTGCGCAAGCTGACCGACATCGAGTCGACGATGCACACCTTCGTCGAGAGCGTCAAGGACGTCTACACCAGCCAGGGCGTTGACCTGAACGACAAGCACATCGAGGTGCTCGCACGTCAGATGCTGCGTCGCGTTCAGATCACCAACCCCGGTGACTCCAAGTACCTGCTTGGTCAGTACGTCGACCGCTACGAGTTCGCCGACGAGGTCGAGCGCGTTGCCCGTCTGGGCGGCCAGGCTCCTGTGGCCGAGCCCGTCATCCTGGGTACGCTCAAGGTCGCGTCCAACATCGACTCCTGGCTGTCGAGCGCTTCGTTCATCCGTACCGCCGGCGTCCTTACCGAGGCTGCCATCGAGGGCAAGGTCGACCACCTGCTCGACCTTAAGTCCAACGTCATCGTCGGTAAGAAGATCCCGGCTGGTACCGGCCTCAAGCCGTACGCCAACGCCAAGCTGACGTATCGCACGGCCGACGGCTATGTCGACATCGACGGCCCGGCTTCGCCCAACGCCAAGTCGCTGCCCGAGTGGGCTCCTGTTGAGCTCAAGGACCTGGACGAGCAGCTCCCGCAGCAGCTCGACTGGGCCGGCTACGACGAGTTCGGTGGTGCTGACGGTTCGTTCACCCGCAACGGCCACACCATCTCCGCCGAGAAGGCTCGTCTGTACCTGTTCGACGACCTGGGCGTGTCGCAGCGCTGGACCAACAAGTTCAGCGAGGTTGGCATCGAGACGGTCGGCGACCTGGTCGGCAAGTCCGAGGAGGATCTGCTGCGCATCGATGGCATCGGTGCCAAGGCGATCGAGGAGCTCCGTGACGGCCTGGAGGCCCACGACTTGCTCTACATCCTCGAGAACAACGACGACGTTGCCGACGAGGAAGACCTCTCGCAGCTGCTGCAGATGGTCTTTAGCCCCGACGGTCCGGACGACATCCTGCTGGGCACCTCCGTCGCGCCGACGCATCACGCCGACGCCGACGAGGAGCTCCTGGGCGCCCCGATCGACGACAAGAAGGCTCCCGCCAACGGCGCTATCAACGAGGACATGGCTTCCCTCGATGAGCTGCTCAACCAGCTCGTGGACACTGACGACGCCGAAGAGGCCAAGGACAACGACGAGGAGTAACTAGTTCCGCCGTTCTAACGAACGGCGGAGATCTCCGTCGCTGCGCGGCCCCCAGGGCTACAATCTGTCATTCAAAAGGCAGGGCATGACCAAAAGGTCAATGCCCTGCCTTTTTCATGCCACCTTGTACGCTCTGGGGGCCTCTCGCTTGCGTTTGCTCAACCTGTTGCGTTCCGTCGATCCCTTGGGGACGGAGGAAAACGGATCATTTTGAGGTGCGATTTCGGAAGTATGCGGCAAAATCTTGATAGATCGACCACACCGCATATGCCCACGCGCACAGAAGGGGATTCCTTTTGTGTAGGCTTTGCGGAAATGTGCTCATTTTGGGATACGCCCGGCGGCGTGGTCTGTTGACGGCACAGCTAACGGGACGTATCCTAACGAACTGCGTGTTTCGTAGGGGGATGCTGACCCCTCGATTCAAGCCGTTGCACTTTACAGAAAGCTGGAATCATTCGAGAAGGAGTACGCTTTGCCTACTATTAACCAGCTGGTTCGCCAGGGCCGTCGTTCCGTGCCCAAGAAGTCCAAGAACGCTGCTCTGCAGCACAACTCCCAGAAGCGCGGCGTGTGCACCCGCGTCTTCACCACGAGCCCCAAGAAGCCGAACTCGGCTCTTCGTAAGGTTGCCCGTGTTCGCCTCGTCAACGGCATCGAAGTTACTGCTTACATCCCGGGTGAGGGCCACAACCTGCAGGAGCACTCCATCGTGCTCGTCCGCGGCGGTCGTGTCCGTGACCTCCCTGGTGTCCGTTATCACGTCATCCGTGGCGCCTACGACGCTGCTCCGGTCCAGAACCGTATGCAGGCCCGTTCCAAGTACGGTGCTAAGCGCCCCAAGGCCAAATAAGCCAGATAACGTTTTGATACTTTCGCCGTGTGCCGCCTAAGCGCCGCACGGTAGACACTTAAGGAGATTTCACATGCCGCGTCGTGCAGCAGCTAATCGTCGTGAGGTTCAGCCTGACGCCGTTTACAACAACCGCCTGGTGACTCAGCTCATCAACAAGGTCCTTCTTGACGGCAAGAAGGCCACCGCTGAGCGCATCGTTTACACCGCTTTCGAGATCGTTGCCGAGAAGTCCGAGGGTGGCGACGCTCTCGCTACCTTCAAGAAGGCTATGGACAACGTCAAGCCCACGCTCGAGGTTAAGCCCAAGCGTGTCGGTGGCGCTACCTATCAGGTCCCGATGGAGGTCAACTCCCGTCGTTCCACCGCTCTGGGTATCCGCTGGATCGTCAACTTCTCCCGCGCTCGCAAGGAGAAGACCATGGCCGAGCGTCTCGCCAACGAGATCCTCGACGCTTCCAACGGCCTGGGCGCTTCCGTCAAGAAGCGTGAGGACGTCTTCAAGATGGCCGAGGCCAACCGCGCGTTCTCTCACTATCGTTGGTAAGTTAAGGTAAGGAACTAACATGGCTAAGCCTAAGTACAAGCTTTCCGATACCCGTAACATCGGCATCATGGCCCACATCGATGCTGGTAAGACCACCACGACCGAGCGTATTCTTTACTACACCGGTAAGACCCACAAGATCGGTGAGGTCCATGAGGGCGCTGCCACCATGGACTGGATGGTTCAGGAGCAGGAGCGCGGCGTAACCATTACCTCCGCTGCTACCACGTGCTTCTGGAACAAGGACGGTAAGGACTACCGCATCCAGATCATCGACACCCCGGGCCACGTTGACTTCACCGCCGAGGTCGAGCGCTGCCTGCGCGTCCTCGATGGCGCTGTCGCCGTCTTCGACGCCGTTGCCGGCGTTCAGCCCCAGTCTGAGACCGTTTGGCGTCAGGCTTCCACCTTCAACGTCCCCCGCATCGCCTTCATCAACAAGTATGACCGCGTGGGCGCCGACTTCTTCAACGCTATCGAGACCATGAAGGATCGTCTCGACGCTAACGCCGTGGCCGCTCAGGTCCCGATGGGCGCCGAGGACAACTTCTGGGGCGTCATCGACCTGGTCACCATGACTGCATGGGACTTCAAGGCCGACGACAAGGGCATGACCTACCCCGAGCCGATGGACGAGATCCCGGCTGAGTTTGCCGACATCGCTGCCACCAAGCGCGAGGAGCTCCTCGACGCTGCTGCCAGCTTTGACGACGAGCTCATGGAGAAGATCCTCATGGAGGAGGACTTCACCGTCGAGGAGCTCAAGGCTGCTCTGCGCAAGGGTGTTCTGGCCAACGAGCTCAACCTCGTCTTCGTGGGCTCCGCCTACAAGAACAAGGGCGTTCAGGAGCTGCTCGACGCTGTCGTCGACTACCTGCCCAGCCCGCTCGACGTCGAGGCCGTCACCGGTACCGATCCGGACACCGGCGAGGAGATCCAGCGTCATCCTTCCTTCGACGAGCCCTTCTCCGGCCTGGTCTTCAAGATCATGACCGACCCGTTCGTCGGTAAGCTCACCTACGTCCGCGTTTACTCCGGCCGCGCCGAGTCCGGCTCCTACGTTGTCAACGCTTCCAACGGTCAGCGCGAGCGCCTCGGCCGCATCCTCGAGATGAACGCCGCCGAGCGTATCGACCGTGACGACGCTGCCGCCGGCGACATCGTCGCTTGCGTCGGCTTCAAGAACTCCACCACCGGTGACACCCTGTGCGCCGAGGGCAAGGAGATCGTCCTCGAGAAGATCGAGTTCGCTAAGCCCGTTATCGACGTTGCCATCGAGCCCAAGACCAAGGCCGAGCAGGACAAGATGTCCCTCGCTCTGACCAAACTCGCCGAGGAGGACCCGACCTTCCAGGTGTCCACCAACCACGAGACCGGCCAGACCATCATCGCCGGCATGGGCGAGCTGCACCTCGAGATCATCGTCGACCGTCTGCTCCGCGAGTTCAAGGTTGACGCTAACGTTGGTAAGCCCCAGGTTGCCTACCGCGAGACCGCTGGTCACGACGTCGAGAAGGCTGAGGGCAAGTTCGTCCGTCAGTCCGGCGGTCGCGGTCAGTACGGCCACGCCGTCATCAAGCTCGAGAAGATGGAGGAGGGCTTCGGCTACGAGTTCGTCAACGCTATCGTCGGCGGCGTCGTGCCCAAGGAGTACATCCCGTCCATCGACAAGGGCATCCAGGAGGCCCTGAACACCGGTGTTATCGCCGGCTTCCCGGTCCTCGACGTTAAGGTCACCCTGTTCGACGGTTCTTACCACGAGGTCGACTCCTCCGAGGCCGCCTTCAAGATCGCCGGTTCCATGGCTATCAAGGACGCCCTCAGGAAGTCCGATCCGCAGCTGCTCGAGCCGATCATGGCTGTCGAGGTCGAGACCCCCGAGCAGTACATGGGCGACGTTATGGGCAACCTCTCCGGTCGCCGCGGCAAGATCGAGGGCATGGAGGATCGCAAGAACAGCAAGCTCATCCGTGCCAAGGTGCCGCTGGGCGAGATGTTCGGTTACGCTACCGACCTTCGCTCCCAGACCCAGGGCCGTGCATCCTACACGATGCAGTTCGACTCTTATGAGCCCGCGCCCAAGTCCATCGTGGACGAGGTCATGAGCAAGAACGCCTAAGTTCGAGCTCCCTGTTACGTAATCCTGCGAGAACACTTCTCGCACTCTTTGGAGGTTTAAGTTGGCTACCCAGAAGATCCGCATTCGCCTCAAGGGCTATGATCACGAGGTCGTCGATCAGTCCGCGAAGCTCATCGTTGAGACCGCTCAGAAGACCGGCGCTCGCGTTTCCGGTCCTGTCCCCCTGCCCACCGAGCGCAACCTGTACACGGTTATCCGCTCGCCGCACGTGAACAAGGACTCCCGTGAGCAGTTCGAGATGCGCACCCACAAGCGTCTCATCGACATCCTCGACCCCACCTCGGGCACCGTTGATTCGCTTATGCGTCTCGACCTCCCCGCTGGCGTCGACATCGACATCAAGCTCTAAGCTTTTTGCTCGATAGTGCGATTTGCAAGGCCGCAGCCCTAAGGGTTGCGGCCTTTTTTGTGCCGATGGGATAAAGGGTCTACACTACTGAGCTATTCGACAAACGGGTGTATGAGTAAAACTGTTGGGGGCAGATATAGATGGTCGAGTGGATCGTTCGTCGTGCGCAGGGCGACCGTGCGCGCGTGGGCACATTGACGGGCGTGGTGTGCATTCTCGCCAATGTGGCACTTTGCGCTGCGAAGGGTGCAATTGGCGTGTTGTCGGGATCGGTTTCGATTGTGGCGGATGCTATGAACAACTTATCCGACGCAAGCTCAAACATCGTGAGCGTGCTGGGCTTTAAACTGGCGAGCAAGCCGGCAGACCCCGAACATCCTTACGGCCATGGCCGCTACGAGTATCTCTCGGGTCTGGTCGTGGCGGCGCTCGTGCTGCTGATCGGACTCGAACTGGTTAAGTCTTCGTTTGAGCGTATCATCCACCCCGAACCTGTCGAGTTCTCGCTTGCCCTGGTGGCAGTCCTGGCGCTTTCGATGGCTGTAAAGCTGTGGATGGCGGCCCTCAACCAAAAGCTCGGTGACCGTATTGAGTCCGATACGCTGCATGCGACGGCTCAAGACTCAAAGAACGATGTCCTGGCCACGGGTGCCGTGTTGGCGTGCGCGATTGTTTCCCAGGTGACGCATATCAATCTTGATGCCTGGGTTGGACTTGCCGTTGGCGCCTATATTGGCTGGAGCGGCTTTGAGCTCATCCAGGATACGGTGAGCCCGCTTTTGGGCCAGGCGCCCGATCCTAAGCTGGTCAAGCACATTCGAGACAAGATCATGAGTTATCCCGGCGTTTTGGGCGTTCACGATTTGATGGTCCACGACTATGGCCCGGGCAGGAAGTTCGCAAGCGCTCACGCCGAGATGGCGGCCGAGGCCAGCCCGCTGGAAAGTCATGACACGCTCGATAACATAGAGCAGTCGTTTAGGGACGAGGACGGCATGATCGTCACGCTCCATTACGATCCCATCGTGACCGATGACCCCAAGCTGGCGAGCATGCGCCTGCGCATTCACGCCATGGCCCAGGAGATCGATAGTCGCCTTTCGATTCACGACCTTCGCTGCGTGCCGGGTCCCACGCACACCAACGTGATCTTCGACTGCGTGCGTCCCTCGGATCTGCAGATGAGTGCCGAAGACGTAAAACACGCGCTGGCACAACGGGTCGAGTCGGAATACCCCAAGTCGATTGCCAAGATTACGATCGACGAAGACTACGTAGGCCATACCCACGAGTAGGGCTGCGCCGGTAAAGCAAGTTATACAGAAGGGGAGAATATGAAGAGGCTGTATCTGCTCCGCCACGGCCAGACGGAATTCAACGTCAAAAAGCTCGTCCAAGGTCGTTGCGATTCACCGCTCACCGATTTGGGCCGTCAGCAAGCCGGGATGGCAGCCGCATGGCTCAAAGCCCACAATGTCGTTCCTGACAAGGTGGTCTCTTCGCCCTTAGGCCGAGCCATGGACACAGCTCAGCTCGTCGCATGCGAGCTCCTCGGCCCGGACGCAGCAGTCGAGCCCTGCGAAGGCATCATCGAGCGCTGCTACGGCTCCTTCGAAGAAGGCCCCCACGATGCCCTTCCCACCGACGTCTGGGATCCGGGCGAGGACCTGGTCCCCTTCGGAGGAGAGGGAAGCAAAGCGTTGCAAGAACGCATGGTAGCCACCCTAACCAATCTCATGGGCGCCGAGGGCATAGAAACCCTCCTAGCAGTAAGCCACGGCAGCGCCAGCCGCCAATTCATCAAGGCTGCAGCCACAGAGGGCTTCGAGCTCCCAGCAAAACTCCCCAACTGCGCCATCATGATCTTCGACTTCGATGAGGCAAAGCTACAAGCAGAAGGCGAGCCAATGCAATGCAAGTTCACCCTCCAGCAAATAGTGGACCCCCAACAAAGTAATTAGCTGAGCGAGCAAGGTTTAGCAGACATCTACGTGGCGTTCCCAGTGTGCGGCGGAGGGGGCGGGCCTGAGGCATATTAAGGTTGTCGCGAGTTCCGCACGAACAGGAGAGCACTTAATGTGCTCTCCGTCGTGAGCAGGACTGTAGAGCAGCAACCTTAATATGCCTCAGGCCCGCCCCCTCCGCCGCACACTGGGAACGTGCCACGCACTTTACCTGCGTAAACAATGTGAGTGAAATATGAATCTCGATGGATACGCCCGCACCCGTGTATACTAAACAGCTGTGTGTAACCAGGGGAGTATTCTGGCTGGACAAAATGCCTGCTTAATAGGGTTGTCAGGTAGTCCGGACGCAATACAAGACTGGTGAGCACGTCGTGTAAGTAGTGGTCCTCTAGGGGCGTACGCTCGGTGGTGTACGCATCGTCCCAAGACCACGCGAGAGTTGGGATCATATCTTGATCAGCATGATTCTCGGCCGCAAGATTGGCATGACCCAGGTTTGGGACGAGGACGACAACGTCGTTCCAGTCACGGTCATCCAGGCTGGCCCCTGCGCTGTCTCGCAGGTTAAAACTCAGGCAACCGACGGCTATGACGCCGTCCAGATCGGTTTCGGCGACATCAAGGCCAAGAACGTGAACAAGCCCATGGCTGGTCACTTCGCCAAGGCCGGCGTCGAGCCTGTCCGTTTCCTTCGTGAGGTCCGCGTCGAGAACGGCGAGGAGCACAAGGTCGGCGAGGTCGTCACCGTTGCTGATTTCGCTGATGTCGAGAAGGTCGACGTCATCGGTACCTCCAAGGGTAAGGGCTTCCAGGGTCGCATCAAGCGCTGGGGTCAGCGCCGCGGTCCTATGACGCATGGTTCTCACTTCCAGCGTCACCCCGGTTCTATCGGTCAGTGCGCCTATCCTGCGCGCGTCCTCAAGGGCGTCAAGATGGCCGGTCACATGGGTAACGAGCGCGTTACCGTCAAGAACCTTTCCGTTGTCCGCATCGATGCCGAGCAGAACCTCATCTTGGTCAAGGGCGCTGTCCCGGGTGCCAAGAATGGTCTCGTCGCCATCCGTATGGCCTAAGGGCCCAGCCCATTTAGCCCAGCGTCATACCAAGGAGAACACTTAAATGGCAAAGTTTGAAGTAAAGAACAGCGAGGGCAAGAAGGTCGCCGAGGCCGAGCTCGCCGCTGAGGTGTACGGCATCGAGCCGAACATCCACGTTATGCACCACATCGTCAAGTGCCAGATGGCCTCTTGGCGTCAGGGCACCCAGTCCGCTAAGGGCCGCTCTGAGGTTTCCGGTGGCGGCAAGAAGCCTTGGCGTCAGAAGGGCACCGGCCGTGCCCGCCAGGGTTCCATCCGTGCTGCCCAGTGGCGTCACGGTGGCGTTGTCTTCGCCCCCAAGCCCCGTTCCTACGCTAAGCGTATGAACAACAAGGAGGTCAAGCTGGCTATGCGCTCCGCGCTGTCCGCCAAGCTGGCCGATGGCGAGCTCGTGCTCGTCGACGACTACGGCTTCGAGAAGCCTTCCACCAAGGCTGCCGTTGCCATGCTCAAGGCTCTCGGCCTTGAGGGCAAGCGTCTGACCATCATCGTTCGCGATGAGGACGTCAACGCCTACCTGTCGTTCCGCAACATTCCCAAGACGTTCATCATCACCGCCGACGAGGCCAACACCTACGATCTCGTCAACAACAACGCCGTGCTGATGCCCGCCGACATCGCCGCTCACTTCGGGGAGGTGCTTGCATAAATGACCGCCCACGAGATCATCATCCGTCCGATCGTGTCCGAGCGTTCCTTCTCCGGCATGGAGCAGAACAAGTACACGTTCGAGGTCGCCAAGGATGCTAACAAGTATCAGATCAAGGACGCTGTCGAGGAGATCTTCGGCGTCAAGGTCGTTCGCGTGAACACCCTGACGGTCAAGCCCAAGACCAAGCGCGTGCGCTATGTCGCCGGCAAGACCCGTTCTTGGAAGAAGGCCATCGTCACGCTGGCCGAGGGCGACACCATCGAGGTCTTTGGCAACCAGGCCTAAGACTCGCTGCTGTTGAGTGAGCTCATGCCTCCCAAATAGGGGAGGCGAGAGCTCAAGGTTTTGGGCGTATAAAATGGACACGCCCGGAGCCGTGTATACGTCCGGTGTCATCGCACCCGAGGCAGAACCTCGAATCCCTGTCTGCGATGGCTAACGGATTCCTATTGAAAGGGATTGTAATGGCTGTAAAGCACCTTAAGCCGACCTCCGCTGGTAGGCGTTGGCAGACGATCTCCGACTTCTCCGAGATCACCTGCACCAAGCCCGAGAAGTCTCTTCTCGAGCCCCTGCCCAAGAAGGCCGGTCGTAACAACAACGGCCGCATCACCACCCGCCACCAGGGCGGCGGCGTGAAGCGTCGTTACCGCGTGATCGACTTCAAGCGCAACAAGGACGGCGTGCCCGCCAAGGTTGCCACGATCGAGTACGATCCGAACCGTTCCGCTCGCATCGCTCTGCTGCACTATGCTGACGGTGAGAAGCGCTACATCCTGGCCCCCAAGGGCCTCGAGGTCGGTCAGACCATCATGTCCGGTTCTGACGCCGACATCAAGCCGGGCAACGCTCTGCCCCTCGCCGACATCCCCGTCGGTACGCTCATCCACGCCGTCGAGTTCCAGCCGGGCAAGGGCGCTGCTATCGCCCGTTCCGCCGGTAACTCCTGCCAGCTGATGGGTAAGGAGGGCAAGTACGCTATCGTCCGTATGCCTTCCTCCGAGATGCGCCGCATCCTCGTTACCTGCCGCGCCACCGTCGGTGAGGTCGGCAACGCCGATCACTCCAACATCGTCATCGGCAAGGCCGGCCGTAAGCGTCACATGAACGTGCGCCCGACCGTCCGCGGTACCGTCATGAACCCTGTCGACCACCCGCACGGCGGTGGCGAGGGCAAGAACCACACCTCTGGTCGTCCCTCTGTTACCCCCTGGGGTAAGCCGACGAAGGGCCTTCGTACGCGTAAGAAGAAGAAGGTCTCGAACCAGCACATCATTCGTCGCCGTAAGAAGTAATTTCGGATACCGAGTTTTAGGAGAAAGCACTTATGAGCAGAAGTCTCAAAAAGGGCCCGTTCGTGGAGACTCGCCTTCTCTCGCGTATCACCGCGATGAACGAGGCTGGCAAGAAGGACGTCGTGAAGACCTGGTCCCGCGCGTCCACCATCTTCCCCGAGATGGTTGGTCACACCATCGCCGTCCACGACGGCCGCAAGCATGTGCCCGTGTATGTTACCGAGTCCATGGTTGGTCACAAGCTCGGCGAGTTCGCGCCGACTCGTACGTTCCGTGGCCACAAGGCCAAATAGGGGGTTAACCGTAAATGGCAACTAAGTCTATTGAAACTGAGGCCACCGAGGTTCGCGCCGTCGCTAAGTACGTGCGTGTTTCCCCCAGCAAGGCCCGCCTGGTGGTCGATCTGATCCGCCGCAAGCCTGTCGCTCAGGCCTTCGACATCCTCCACTTCTGCGACCGCGCCGTCGCCGTGGATGTCGAGAAGGTTCTCCGTTCCGCCGTTGCGAACGCCGAGAACAACAACGGTCTGCGTGCCGACAACCTGGTTGTCGCCGCTGCCTATGTTGACGAGGGTTCGACGCTTAAGCGCATCCGTCCCCGCGCCAAGGGTTCCGCTTCTCGCATTCTGAAGCGTACTTCCCACATCACCGTCGTCGTTGCTCCTCGAAAGGAGGCGTAAAGCTGTATGGGTCAGAAAGTCTACCCCACCGGCTTCCGTCTTGGCATCACCGAGAACTGGCGCTCCCGCTGGTTCGCAGAGAAGGATTACGCTAAGACCCTCGGTAACGATCTCGAGATCCGCAAGTACCTCGAGAAGCGTCTTTCCCGCGCAGCTGTCTCCCGTGTCGAGATCGAGCGCGCTGGCGACAAGGTGAAGGTCATTATCCTCACCGCTCGCCCCGGCGTTGTCATCGGTAAGAAGGGTGCCGAGATTGATACCCTCCGCACCGAGCTCGAGAAGGTCGCTGGCGTTTCCAAGGGCCAGCTCTCCGTCGACGTTGTCGAGATCAAGCGCCCCGAGCTCGACGCCAACCTCGTTGCTCAGTCTATCGCCGAGCAGCTCGAGGGCCGCGTTGCCTTCCGTCGCGCTATGCGCAAGGCTGTCCAGTCAGCCCGCAAGGCCGGCGCTAAGGGCATCCGTATCCAGTGCTCCGGTCGTCTCGGCGGTGCCGAGATGGGCCGTCGTGAGTGGTACCGCGAGGGTCGCGTGCCTCTGCACACCCTCCGTGCCAAGATCGACTACGGCACGGCTGTCGCCAGCACCACCATGGGCGCTTGCGGCGTGAAGGTCTGGATCTACCTGGGCGAGAAGCTCCCGGGCCAGCCTGTTCCCAACCCTGCACTCGAGGGCTCTTCCCGTCCTCGTCGTCGTAACTCCGAGAGGAGGGGTCAGTAGTGCTTGCCCCTAAGCGTATTCTTCACCGCAAGGTGCAGCGTGGCTCCATGAAGGGCCAGGCCAAGGGTAATACCGAGCTGCATTTCGGCGAGTTTGGTATCCAGGCTCTCGAGGCCCATTGGATCACCAACCGTCAGATCGAGGCCGCTCGTATTGCCATGACCCGCTACATGAAGCGTGGCGGTCGTGTCTACATCACGATCTTCCCCGATAAGCCCATCACCAAGAAGCCTGCTGAGACTCGCATGGGTTCTGGTAAGGGTAACCCCGAGGAGTGGGTGGCCGTCGTCAAGCCCGGCCGCATCATGTTCGAGGTCAAGGGCGTGCCCGAGGAGGTCGCTCGCGAGGCTCTGCGTCTTGCACAGCACAAGCTTCCCATCAAGACCAAGATTGTTGCTGCTAAGAACGCTGAGCAGCGCATCGAGAAGGAGATGGCTGAGGAGGCCGCTCTCGAGGCCAAGTGGGCTGCTGAGGACGCCGCCGCCGCCAAGGAGGAGAACTAATGAAGCCCGCAGAGATTCGTGAGCTCTCGGACGCTCAGCTCGTTGAGAAGCTGAAGGAAATGCGCGCCGAGCTCTTTAACCTTCGTTTCCAGATGGCCACCAGCCAGCTGGACAACACCGCTCGCGTCAACACCGTGAAGAAGGACATCGCTCGCGTCCTCACGGAGCAGCGCGCCCGCGAGATCGCAGCGGAGAAGTCCGCTGTCGCCGAGTAGGACCTAAGGAGAGAACATGACTGATTCGCGTAACTCGCGTAAGGTCCGTACGGGTGTCGTTACCTCCGTCTCCGGTGCCAAGACCATTGTTGTCACCATCACCGAGCGCAAGCGTCACCCCAAGTACGGCAAGATGATGACCAGCTCCAAGAAGCTGCACGCTCACGACGAGGAGTGCACGGCTGGCGTGGGCGACACCGTCCGCGTTATGGAGACCCGTCCTATGTCCAAGATGAAGCGTTGGCGCCTCATCGAGGTCGTCGAGCGCGCTAAATAAGCAGTCGCTCTTACGACTTGTACGTTTCCGAAGATGTGCGTATGCCTGGCTTGCATACCACGGGCCGTATAAAGGCTGCGCACCTCTCTTCGGTTCTTAGTTCGGAGGAACATCTACCATGATTCAGATGCAAACCATGCTGAACGTCGCCGACAACTCCGGCGCTCGCAAGATTCGCTGCATCAAGGTGCTTGGCGGTTCCAAGCGTCGTTATGCAGGCATCGGCGATGTGTTCATCGGTGCTGTCCAGGAGGCTACCCCTGGCGCCAACGTCAAGAAGAAGGACGTTGTCCGTTGCGTCGTCGTTCGCACCGTTAAGGAGATCCGCCGCAAGGATGGCTCCTACATTCGCTTTGATGAGAACGCCTGCGTTGTCATCAACAACGATGGTTCGCCCGTCGGCACCCGTATCTTCGGGCCTGTCGCTCGCGAGCTTCGTGACAAGAAGTACATGAAGATCGTCTCGCTCGCTCCCGAGACCCTGTAGTTAGGGGAGATATATGTATATCAAGAAGGGCGATAAGGTCCAGGTTCTCTCTGGTAAGGATCGCGGCAAGCAGGGCGTTGTCCTGCGTGCTCTCCCCGCCGAGAACAAGGTCGTTGTCGAGGGCGTTTCGGTCGTCAAGAAGGCCGTCAAGCCCAACGCTGCCAACCAGCAGGGCGGCATCGTTTCGCAGGAGGCCCCCATCGACGCCTCCAACGTCAATCTCGTTTGCCCCGAGTGCGGTAAGGTTACCCGCGTCGGTCACGAGAAGGACGGCAAGAACAAGCTGCGCGTCTGCAAGAAGTGCGGCCACAAGTTCTAAGCTGCCCGCAACATTAAGTTGCTAGCAAAGGCCCGGATGCCCCACGGCACCCGGGCCTTTTTCTATCGCTACTCGATGGCTTCGGGTTTGCCGTCCCGTCATTCCGGTTGCATCCAGTTTTCGGTGCCGTCTCGAATCGAGTGCCGCCAGGTGACACCCTGTCGCGTTTCGTCGGCTTCGGTGACAAAAGCCGGGACAACTCCAAATACTATTTTCGAACTCAGGGCTTTGAGTTTTTGTTTTAGTCCCAAAGGGCGCGGCGGGATGCCTTTGAAGGCTCGATAGCGCCGAAACGCCCGTTTTGAAACTCAAATGCCTTTTCGCGTGCAAGACGCCAGCTGCAATAGGAAGTGAATCAACGCAGGTGGCTTTCAAACAGTTTGCAAAACTGCAGGTCGCAGGTCTTCATTGCCAGTAGGAGAAATGAGTAGTCTCAGGTGGCTTGCTCATGAGTTGACTAACGGGATTTGAGATTACGCTGACGTCCGGAAACGCTTCGAACACGGCGTTAAGTTTTTGGGGTTTGGGCGCAGCCCCTGCACCCGCGAGCGCGGGCCTTAAGCCCGCCGAGAGAGTGACGCGTCGAAAACGAAAGGGAAAGAGAGAAGGGGCCGTTCCTATCATTCAGGTTGCGACCGAAGAAGACAAGGAGACCCCCTGAGCCTGAATGATGCCCCACAGACCGCGTCCGACCGAGCTCAAGCCGAGCTTTTCCTGACGTCCGCCTTCGCGGAGATGATGGCTGGATTGGCTATGGATTGGCAACACCAATTTGGACGATTCCGGGAGGGACGGTCCCGCCTCCCTGAACTCGACCGGCGACATGTAGCTCAGTGTCGAGTGGATCCTGAAGTTGTTGTACCAGTGCACGTAATCCGAGAGCTTGGCTCGGAGCTCGCGCGCCCCTCCTCGGTCCTGCGGAGTGGCCGACGATCTCCCCGTTGCAGAGGTCGACGAGCAGGCAGACGTAGTTCCACGATGCCCCGACGCGTACGCAGGCCAGGTCGCTGCATATTTGGGTGCGCGGCGCCCTGCCGCCGAAGCCGCGCGCGACGACGTTCGGCACGTCGGCCTCGTTGACCGCCCCGGGGTGCACCTTGAACCTCTTCCTGCCGTATGTGCCGGCCAGGCCGTTCTCCCTCATGATGCGGCAGACGCGGCGCCGGCTGACGGTAACGCCCGACCTCCTGGGCGACGCCTTGATCTTGCGCGATCCGTTCCGGCCCTTGCTGGCGGCATGCGCCGCCGCGGCCGCCGTCGCCCCCGACATTAAGGTCCTCGAGGGCCGCGTCGTCTCCGGCGACCAGTTCGTCTCGCCCGCGGAACAGAAGGAGCGCATCCTCGCGACCTTCGGCGACCTGTGCTGCGAGATGGAGGGCTGCACCATCGCGCAGGCCGCCTATCTCAACGGCGTGCCCCTCGTCGTCGTGCGCGCCATCAGCGACAAGCCCTGCGCCGAGGGCCAGGTCGTCGACTACAACACCTTCGAGAAGAAGGCCGCCTGCGACTGCGCCCGCATCGCCGCGCGCATGGTTAAGCTTTAGGCCCTGCGCGCCGGGGCCCTTCTTTATGTTGGGACCCCGGCGCGCAGGGCCCTTTCCAAAGCGAAGTGTCGAGCCGAAGTGTTGAGCGTCGGCCCTGAATGTTCAATGGCCGTTGTTTTCTGCCCCTCAAGTGGTGGACTTTTCCTCGGGGCTGTTGATTCCCCCACGCGCCCCTTTCCGTTCTCTGTGTTCCCCTTATACTCCTTGTACGAGGAGGTAAGAAGTCATGGACAAGACCGCACAGGACAGCTTGGCAAAGAAACCCGTCGACATGAGGGACAGGATTCTCGAGCATCTCGAGGCTCTCACCTCTGCCGTCTCGCTCGACGACCTTGCCCGTCTGTCCACCTCCGACATCGCCGAGACGCTCATCATCTCCAGGAGCCTGGCGAGCCAGTACCTCAACGACCTTGTTCGCGCCGGCTTTGTGGTTAAGGTGGCGGGCAGGCCTGTCCGTTATTTTCATCGCCGCGCGTTCCAGAAGCGTTTTCAGGTAAAGCTCTCTGCAAGCGAGTACGCCTCGCTCGCCGACCTCATCCAGGCGACGGGAATCGCCGATCACCGCGACTTCGCGCGTGCCGTGGGCTTCGACCTGAGCCTCAGCTCCGTTGTCGAGCAGTGCAAGGCTGCGGTTCAGTACCCTCCGTTTGGCCTGCCCATCCTCTTGAGCGGCGGCGTGGGTGTCGGTAAGTCTTTCCTTTCTCGCCTTGTGTACGAGTACGGCAAGAACCAGGGCTTGCTGTCCCGCGACTCCTCCTATGTGCGCATCGACTGCGCCGGGGTCCCGGACGCCGCCTCGTTCAACGGGCTTCTTGACGAGTCGATCGCGAAATCGCGCGGGGGTGTGGTCTTTGTCAACGGCATCGAGGCACTCTCTCCCTCTGCGATGGAACACTGCCTTGCGACGGCCCTCGGGCTCGATGCCTCCCAGGATGCGCCGCGCGCTCGCCTCGTTCTTTCGACGACGCTTTCCGCCGATGACCCGAAGGTTTCCTCGGCCTACAGCAAAATGCCCATCTGTGCCCGCGTCCCCTCACTCAAGGAGCGGACCCCCGAGGAGCGCGAGGATCTCATCTTGAGCTTCCTGCGCAGCGAGGGGTGCCGAATCGGTTCTGATGTGAAGATCAGCCGCGGCGCATACCGTTGCCTCGTGAACGCGGACTTTTCCGATAACATCGCCGGCTTGCGCGCCTGCGTGACGAACTGCTGCGCCAAAGCGTTCCTCAATCGCGAGGGCGACTACGTCGTCGTTCGCCCGTATCTTCTTCCCAGCGGGCTCCTCTCCTCCGCGCAGATCGATCAACAGCCCGACGATGGCGTTCTGATCGACGCGTCCCTGGATGCCGCCGAGAGCACAGGGCCGGTCGAGCAGGCGCTCGATGCCCTGTGCTCTCTCGATGAGCGATTCTGCGCCGGGGAGCTCTCTGTCTCCGAGCTTGTCTCGCAAGCTGTCTCCGCTGTGCGCGGCGTTGAGGATCACTTGATCTTCGGCCACGGCGTCGCCTCATCGAGGTCGCGCGCCTTCGAGCGCGTCGTGGGCGCGGTCCTTGCCGACGCAGGCTCTTCTTATGGCATCGAGCTTTCGAGGAAGGTCACTTTTCTACTGGCCCAGGAGATTTGCCTGCAGTTGTGGCCGGGCATCGGCCTGGCTAAGCGAAAGTCTGCCTGTGCGGAGCAAATTTCCCATCTCCTCGGTGCCGTGACCTCCGAATTGCCGTTTGCCTCGAGCGTCTCCGATCAGGTCGCCGCAGACATGGAAGGGGCGCTCGGAATCTCGCTCGATCACTTCACGAAGACGCTTCTGACGTTGTGCGTCGCATCGGAGTCTCGCGACGCGAAGGCCCTTCGGACGCTCTGCGTCATCTTGTCACACGGCTACTCGACGGCGACGAGCATCGCCGACGCGGCGAACCGTATGCTCGGCGTGCATGTGTACGAGGCGGTCGACATGCCCTACGACCAGCAGCTGAAGGACATCGTCGGTCCGCTCCAGCGCCTCGTCGACCGCCATTCCTACTGCACCGGGGTCGTGTTTCTTGTTGACATGGGCTCTTTGGAGGAGGCCTATAAGGCCCTCGAGAACGTTACCGACTCCACCATCGGGGTGGTGAACAACGTCTCCACCGGGCTCGCGCTCGAGATCGGGTCCGGGCTGCTCGGCGGCAAGTCCATCGCCGAGGTTCTTGGCGATGCGACCGCCGTGTGCGTGACGCACTGCAAGGTAATCGAGCGCGTCAACCGTGAGGACGCCATCGTCTTCTGCTCCGAGTCCGGGGTCGACGCGGCCGAGAGGATACGTCAGCTCGTCTCGCAGAGCCTCCCGCGCACCATAGGCGCGCGCCTGCTCACGAGGCCCTTCAAGCAGCTTGCCGCGAACGGGTCGAACGACGCCGTTTTCTCCGAGCACCGCGTCTGCGCCGTCATCGGCACGGGAGACCCCAGGATTGCCTCCGTTCCCTTCGTCGCCCTCGAAGACATTATGTCGACGGCGTCCGCCTCGAAGGTCGATGCCGTGTTCGGCAGGTGGCTCGACGTCTCCGAGCTCGCTTCTTTCCACGAGAAGCTGCTTTCGAATATGACGCTGCAGAACGTTATCCGCTCCATCACCATCCTCGACCCGGAGCGGCTGTTCCACGAGATCGAGAGCGCCGTGCACGAGCTTCAGCGCAGAACGGGCGAGAAGATCAGCAGCAACGCCATCATCGGGCTGTACGTTCACCTCTGTTGCCTCGTCGAGCGCCTCGTCACCCGCAACCCCATCGAGACCTACGTCGGCCAGGATCGCTTCGAGGAAGAGCACGCCGACTTCATCGAGTCCTTCAGGCAGAGTTTCTCGAGCATCTCGACGCGCTATCGCGTGGAGGTTCCTGTAAGCGAGATCGCCTACGTCTTCGACTACATCAGCGTGAGCGCCGCCCCGGCGCGAGAGGAGCGTCTCGGCTCCTCGAGCCTCCTGTTCGACGAGTGACCCCCCCGCGCCGTCACGAGCTGACCGCGCGTCTTCAATAATCCGATAATCCCTCGCCCGGCGCGAATCCGGATAGCGCCAAGGCAGTGCTGAATGAAAAACTTGATTTGATAGGAGCAAACATGAGTGTTGTTATGGCACGAATCGACAATCGCCTGCTTCACGGCATCATCGTGACGCAGTGGGCCCCGGTGTCGGGCGCAACCCGAGTCATGGTCATCGACGACAAGGTCGCCGGCGACGAGGTCCTGAAGTCCACCATGAGGATGGCGCGCCCCGCGGGCATGGCCGTCTCGATCATCTCCGAGGAGACCGCGCTCAAGAACTTCGCGGCGGGCAAGTACGACCGCGAGAAGGTCTTTGTCATCGCCAAGGAACCCGAGACGATGCTTCACCTGGTCGAGTCGGGCATCGAGCTCCCGTCGCTGATCGTCGGCGGCTCTCTTGTCAAGGAGGGCGGCGTCCAGCTCACCCAGCGCGCCTATGCCTCTGCCGAGAACGTCCAAAGCTACAAGGCGCTCATCGCCCACGGCGTCAAGGTGACGGCACAGTTCGTGCCCGCCGACAAGCCCGTCTCCGTCGCCGACCTCATCTAAGGAGGGATCATGGTCAACTTCACTATCCTGCAGGTCGTCCTTTTGACCCTGCTTGCCTTCATCAAGCACGTGGACTACTACGGCATCCCGATGATCTTCGTCAACTATGCCGTCTTCTGGGGCCTTATCACCGGCGTGGTCATGGGCGACTGGCAGACCGGCCTCGTCATCGGCGGCACCATCCAGCTCATGCAGCTCGGCGTCGCGGGCTTCGGCGGCTCGTCGATTCCCGATTACGGCACGATGGCCATCATCGCCACCGCCTACGGCGTGACCCTGGGCTCCGACACGGGCCTCGCCATCGGCCTGCCGGTCGGCATGCTCGGCATCCAGCTCGACGTCGTCGTCAAGATCCTCAACGGCTTTGTCGTCGAGAAGTCCCAGAAGTTCTGCAACGAGGGTAAGTTCAATCAGATGAACGCCATCCTGTGGGTCTGCCCCGCGCTCTTCGGCCTGTGCGCCGCCCTGCCCGTCTTTGTCTCCGTGACGCTCGGCCAGCCCGCCGTCAACTGGCTCCTCGAGGTCATGCCCCAGTGGTTCCTCTCCGGCCTCACCCTCGCCGGCAAGATGCTCCCGGCCATCGGTATCGCCATGCTGCTCCGCTACATGCCAACCGCCAAGTACTTCCAGTACCTGCTCGCCGGTTTCTTCCTCTCGGCCTTCCTGAACGTGCCCATCATCGGTGCCGCCATCGTCGGCGTTGCCCTCGCGATCGCGTTCTATCAGCGTGCCGAGAAGGACGCCGAGCTCACCGCCCACGCTTCCGCAGACGCCTTCATCGGAGAGGATGAGTAACCATGGAAAACGAGAACATCACCGTCGCCGAGGGCAAGCCCTCCGGCTATAAGGTCACCAAGAAGGACCTGCGCAACGCGAACTGGCGCTGGCTCATGAGCGTGTGCACCTTCAACTACCAGACCCAGCAGGGCGCCTCGGTCGCCTACGCCCTCTCGCCGATCCTGAGGAAGATCTACACGAACGACGAGGACTATAAGCAAGCGCTCAACAACCACTTCCGCTACTACAACACCCAGCCTTGGCTCGCCGCCATCATCCTCGGCGCCTGCGTGGCCATGGAGGAGCGTGACGGCCTCGCGGCGGCGGACGCCGTCCAAGACCTGAAGATCGGCACCATGGGACCGCTCGCCGGCGTCGGCGACTCCCTGCTCATGACCATGATCCCGACCATCATGGGCTCCATCGCCGCCTACATGGCCATCGAGGGCAACCCCGTGGGAGCCGGCATCTGGTTCGCGCTCATCCTGGCCATCTTCTGGGTCCGCATGCACGCCCTCGAGTTCGGCTACAAGCAGGGTGTGAAGCTCGTCACCGACTTCAGCGAGAAGCTTCCCAACCTCACTGCCGCCGCCTCCGTGCTCGGCCTCACCGTGGTCGGCTGCCTCATCGCCTCGGTCATCGGCGTCACCTGCCCGATTAGCTTCAGCTTCGGCGACGTCTCGATGGAGATTCAGCCGCTGCTCGACAAGATCCTGCCTGCCATGATCCCCGCCGCCATCACGGGAAGCGCGTATTACCTTCTTACCAAGAAGAACGCGAGCATGACGGCCCTCATCCTCGTGGTGATCGTCCTCGCGATGGTCGCCTCCGCCGCCGGCATCCTCGCCTAGCTTCGACCCAAGAGATTGGTGAATCAATGAGAAAGATAGTTGTGGCGAGCCATTCCCTTCTCGCCCAGGGCTTCAAGGACACCCTCGAGTTCCTTACGGGTAAGAGCGACGCCGTCACCGCCGTTTGCGCCTACGTGAACGACAACGGCGAGGGGCTCGACGCGGCGGTCGAGGCGGCGCTTTCGGGCACTGACGAGGTCGTCGTCCTTACCGACGCGCTCGGCGGCAGCGTGAACCAGCGCTTCTCCCGCTTCGCCTCCGACCGGATCCACGTGATCGCGGGTGTCAACCTCCCGCTCGCCATGACGGTCGCGCTCGCGCGCCCCGACGAGAAACTCGACTTCGACGCCCTCGTCGACGAGGCGCGCCAGCAGATCGTCTACGTGAACGGTGCCAGTTCCGCCGAGTGCGAAGACGACGAATAGAGGAGGTCGACGATGAGAGAGTTCCTTAAAGACGTGTGGATGCACGGCGGTGAAGAAAGCCGCGCCATCACCCCCGAGAACATCACGGGCGAGAAGGGCCACGCCGCCATGTCGGCCAGCCACCTCGGCGTCGGCCGCAAGGGCTCGTGCTGCGTGCCCCTTGAGTCCGGCGAGACCATCACGCTCGCGGACATCGAGGGCCCCGGCATCATCCGCCACATCTGGATGACCGTCCCCGACAAGACCGCCGCCGGCAGCTTCGTCATGCGCGACCTCGTGCTGCGCTTCTACTGGGACGACGAGGAGACCCCCTCGGTCGAGTGCCCTGTCGGCGACTTCTTCTGCAACGGCTTCGGTGAGCGCGCCATCGTCAACTCGATGCCCATCTGCGTGAACCCGACGGGCGGCATGAACTGCTACTTCGAGATGCCCTTCAGGAAGCACGCCAAAGTCACGCTTACGAGCGAGCACCCCGGGTTCATTAAGTACATCTTCTACACGTTCAACTACGCGCTCACCGACGTGCCGGACGACGCCATGTACTTCCACGCCCGTTTTAACCGCGAGCGCAGCACCCGCAGGGGCGTCGACTACACCGTGCTCGACGGCGTGCGCGGTAAGGGCTACTACGTCGGCACCTACATGGCCCTGTGCGCCCTGGAGCGCTATTGGTGGGGCGAGGGCGAGATGAAGTTCTTCCTCGACGGCGACGAGGAGTTCCCCACGGTCACCTCGACGGGAGCCGAGGACTACTTTGGCGGTGCCTGGGCCTTCCTCGACAGGCCGCCCCACGCGCTGCCCGAGGCGCAGTGCTTCAACACACTGTTCGCCGGCTATCCGTACCGCTCGACGCGCGACGCCACGCGCGACCGCTTCAGCGCGGGCAAGCCGAACCCGAACCCGATGCTCGCGACCAACGACGACGCGCTGCCCAGGCACGGCCTCTACAGGTGGCACCTTCCCGACCCGATCTCGTTCAAGGAGGACCTGCGCGTGACGTTCCAGGACCTCGGCAACGACGACATCAAGCTCTACGAGCGCGAGGACGACATCTCCACCGTCGCCTACTGGTACCAAAGCGAACCGCACGCCGTGCTCGCCCCGTTTGCCGCAAGGCAGGACCGCGTGCCCAGGTAGGGTCGCCTCGAAACAAGCCAACGTTATGGGCGTCCGCGGTTGACCATGACTGCGGGCGTCCCTTTGTAAGGAGGATCGCATGAGCGAAAAGCAAATGAGGCTCGGCGCCCTCGAGGCCGGCGGGACCAAGATGGTCTGTGCCGTGGTGTCCGGCGACGGCGAGGTCCTCGACCGTATGGAGACCCCGACGCTTGCGCCCGCCGAGACCGTCCCGCAGATGATCGAGTGGTTCGCCGCCCGCGATGTGGACGCGTTGGGCATCGGCGCCTTCGGCCCGACCTGCGTCGACCCCGCCGACGAGCGCTACGGCTCCATCCTCCAAACGCCCAAGCTCGCGTGGCGAGGCTATGGTCTTCGCGCCGCGTTTGCCGACGCCCTCGGGATTCCGGTGGCCTACGATACGGACGTGAACGTTGCCTGCCTCGGCGAAGCGGTCTTCGGCTGCTGCAAGGGGCTCAAGGACGCCGTCTACGTGACCATCGGCACCGGCGTGGGCGCGGGCGTCATGTGCGCGGGCAGGCTCCTTCACGGCATGCTGCACCCCGAGGCCGGCCACATGCTGGTAAGGACCCGTCCCACCGAGGAAGGACGCTGCGTCTGCCCGAGCCACGCGAGCTGCCTCGAGGGCCTCGCCTCCGGCCCCGCCATCGCCGCGCGCTGGGGAAAGCCCGCGGCCGAGCTCGCGGACAACGATGAGGTGTGGATGCTCGAGGGGGATTATCTGGGGCAGATGTGTGCGAACCTCGTGCTCATGTACTCGCCTCACCGCATCGTCCTCGGCGGCGGCGTGATGCGCCAGGAGCAGCTCTACGGCATCGTCCGCAAGAAGACCCTCGAATATCTGGGTGGCTACATCCAGACCGCCGAGCTTAAGGACATGGAGAGCTACATCTGCGCCCCGGGCTGCGGCGGCGACCAAGGAATCCTCGGCGCGGCCGAGCTGGCAAGAAGGGCGCTCGCGTAACTTGCGCTCTCTCCGCCATACAACGCGTTAAGAAAAGACGAGCGCTTCTTGCCAATTGGGCGGCAAGAAGCGCTCGTCTTTTGCATTTGTTTTTGGGCAGAACGCCCCGCCTCCGCTAGAGTCCCTGGACCGTTACACCCACGAGGTTTGGACCGGTGTGGACAAGAAGCGCGGGGCTGATGTCGGAGCGGACGATCTCCACCGCGTTGGCCACGCGCTCGCGCAGGGCCTGCTCCATGCGGTCGTAAAGGTCGGCGTAGGCCGAGGTGTAGCTCACGGCAAAGCGCACCTTGGGGTGCTTCTCGGCGATGGCGGCGACGAGCTTGACCTCGGTGCGATGCGGTACTTGCATAGCCATTTCGTGTGCGCGAGGCTGTCGGCTTTCTGGGCCACAGCAATCACATTCCCCCTAGCATGATGACCTGAACAATCCTCATGCTAGGGGGAAGGTTTTTGTCGCGTAGCGGAAATTGGCCTCCACCCGCTGAGCGGGTGGCTTTCTATGCCGCGCGTGCCGTGCGGCACGGACTAAAGTCCATGAATAAAAACGAGGGAGGCCGTTTCCGACCTCCCTCGCAAAGGGTCTCTGATTACTCCCACTCATTGGGGACAGACTTAAATGAGTGCTCTTGAAATGCCGGCGCCTGGGGACGTTCCTTTTCTGTCGGCAGTTTGGGACGGTCCTTAGAGTTGCAGCGCGCCATGAGTGACGTGGTGAAGCGGATCATCCTGTCTTTGAAGTTCTAAGTAGAATTCCCCGTCTCTGAGCAATGATTAGTGCGCATTTGTGCGTATTTGCGTGCGCAGGATTGCGTGACCATGCGTATATATGCGCCGTCTGCGGTTGTATTTTGACCGTTTGGCGGTTATATACGCAGAAGTACGCACATACACGCGTATTTGTGCGAATATATAGCTGTCAGAATTGAAAGACTTTTCACGACGCAGGAGGCATTCATGGCAGATTCCAAGCAGGTTCCACTCGACTCCGCGGCAGCCGCAAAGGCGGCGTTTGCCTCGGTCCAGGATCAGCCGTTCCCCGATGATATCTTTACGACCCCCGAGCTCCGCTGGGCCGTGATCGGGTGCGGCGTTATCGCCAACCAAATGGCCCAGTCCCTCGCTCTGGCCGGTCGCAAGCTCGCGGGTGTCGCCAACCGTACGCTGTCCAAGGCCCAGGCTTTTGCCGAGCAGTATGGCGTCGAAAAGGTGTACGAGACGGTTGAGGACCTCTACGCCGATCCGGACATCGACGCCGTCTATATCACCACGCCGCACAACACGCATATCACCTATCTGCGTGCCGCGCTGGCTGCCGGCAAGCACGTGCTCTGCGAGAAGGCCATTACCCTCAACTCTGCCGAGCTCGACGAGGCCCGTGCCATCGCCGACGAGCACAACGTGGTCCTTATGGATGCCACCACGGTGCTCCACATGCCGTTGTATCAGGAGCTGCGCCGTCGCATGGATGCAGGCGACTTTGGCCGCATGAACCTCGCCCAGCTCAACTTTGGCAGCTATAAGGAGTACGGTGACCTGACCAACCGCTTCTACAACCGTAGTCTTGCCGGCGGCGCCATGCTCGACATTGGCGTGTATGCGCTCTCCGTCATGCGCCTATTTATGGCCAGCCAACCCGCCGAGGTCGTGTCTCTGGGCAATACCTGTGAGACCGGTGTCGACGTTGCGGGCGGCATTGTCTGCCGTAACGCCGAGCAGCAGCTGGGCGTCGTGAGCCTTACGCTCCACTCCAAGCAGCCCAAGCGCTCGGTTATCAGCTTCGATAAGTGCTATATCGAGGTCAACGAGTATCCGCGTGCCGACCATGCGACCATTGTGTGGACTGCAGACGGTCACCGTGAGGAGGTCCACGCTGGCACCGAGGCATACGCTCTGTGCTACGAGATGGCCGACCTGGAGAAGGCCGTTGCCGGCGATGATTCGAAGCGCGAGCTTCTGGGCTATGCTTCTGATGTTATGGAGCTGATGACCAAGCTCCGCGCCGATTGGGGAGTCGTGTACCCCGAGGAGGAGTAAGCGATGCTTGCGGAAGATAGGCTCAACGCGATCGTGTCGATGGTGCAGCAGGCCGGCTCGGTTACCGTACCGGAGCTTGCCGAAGCCCTGGGCGTGACATCGTCCACCATTCGCCGTGACTTGCAAACGCTCGACCGCGCGCACCGTATCGCCAAGGTGCACGGAGGCGCGACGAGTCTGGAGCGCGCGCACGTGACGCGCGACCTGACGATCAGCGAGCGCAGCGATCTCCATAACGACGACAAGGAGCGCATCTGCGCCCGTGCCGCGGCCCTGGTGGAGCCTGAGAGCTTTGTGTATATCGATTCGGGCTCCACGACCCTCAAGCTCATCGAACATCTCCCGCATCTCGACGGCGTCACCTATGTGACCGATTCCGTGCTCCATGCTCAGCATCTCGCCCTGCGCGGTATGCGTACCGTGGTGCTGGGCGGCGAGCTCAAGCCCGAGACCGAGGCGCTCGTCGGTCCCGATGCCTTGGCAACCCTAGACCGCTATAACTTCAACTGCGGCTTTTGGGGTTCCAATGGCATCGCCGCCGAGCAAGGTCTCACCACACCGGATATCGAGGAAGCGCAGGTCAAGCGTATCTCGATGCGCCATACCGCCAAACGCTTCGTAATCTCGGACGCCAGTAAATTTAGCATGGTGGCGCCCGTTAAGTTCGCGGACTTCCGCGACGCAACGATTATTACCGCGGGCGAGGTGCCAGCCAAGTACCAGTCGATGGACAACGTCATCACGGTCTAGCGACAGGGCAAGGTCAAAACCATTTAGGTTCCTCAATAGAAAAGCGGCAACACCCTCGATGGGCGATGCCGCTTTTGTTGTCTGCCGTTTTGTCTAAATCTGTAACAACTAGACCGTTAAAAGTGGGCTAGGTGTTACAGATTGAGATACTTCCGAACCTTGCCGTCCCTTTGTCTCGATCTGTAACATCTGGGACCGATTTTGCCGAGTTATTGTTACAGATTGAGATTTTCCCTTAAGGGGGATTCGAATGTCTCGATCTGTAACAGATAGACCAGAAATTGGGTTCTAACTGTTACGGATCGAGACGTTTTGGGACCGCGGCTGGGCCATTGCGGCAAAACCACCACAAAGGTGCCTGTCCCCATTGTGGTGGTTTAGGGCTCCCAGGGGCAGGGGGCTTCGATGTGGATGTGCTCGCCGGTTACGGGATGCGTGAAGGACACGCTGTGGGCGTGGAGCATCAATCCGCATGGGCGCGGCGTTCCGTACAGGTCGTCGCCCACCAGCGGATGGTGCTCGCTGGCCAGATGGACGCGAATCTGATGCTTGCGGCCGGTGAGCAGCTCGACATCGATATACGAACGCGTGGGCAGGCCTCGACGGCTCTTAAGGCGCTTGAGCACCTTGACGCGCGTCTGAGACGGCTTGCCGCTGGCACCGACGCGCATCTTGCGGCTATCGTGGCGGTCGCGGGCGATCGGCTTGTCGATGAGCTTTTCGTTCCAGTCTATCTTGCCCTCGGCCAGCGCCAGATAGTGCTTTTCGAAGGCGTGGTCGTTCACCATCTGGTCAAAGGCGGGCTGCGTCTGTTTGTCGAGCGAGAACAGAACCACGCCGGTGGTGTTGCGGTCCAGGCGGTTGAGCGGCTGCATGTCGGTCGCGGCAAAGCCGTCGCCCATCGCCAGCAGCAGATCGCTGGCGTAGTCGGTAAGTGTGCGCTCGCCGGTGCCGTCACCGTGGACGATCATGCCGGCGGGCTTATCGATGGCCATGAGCCAGGCGTCGCAGTAGAGGACTTGGGGTTCTTCGTTCACGTGTAAGCCTTTCGGTTAGCTAATTCCCACAAACATACAGCCCGAGGTGGCGCCGCGCAGGCGGGCGGCGGGCTTACGGCCGGCCTGCGCGGCCTCGATGGCGCGACGGACGCGTGCGACGGCGCGGCCAATCTCATCGGACTCGAGCAGGGTTCCGTCAACCATAAGACGGCGCACGCCGGCGTCGAGCAGCTGCGGAACCTGCGGCGTGAGGTCGATGGGGTAGGCATCGTACAGGCGCGAGCGGCCGTGGACGTCGGTGCGCACTGGCATGACCTTGCCATCGATATTCTTGAGCGACAGCTTGCGGGCGCGCAGGCGGCAATTGGCGCAATCGTGGATACAACCGTTGGCAACCTGCAGGATGCAGTGCTCGCTCGTCATAACGCGCGGGCGGCCGAAAACGGTGATGCCCAGGGCTGCGGGCGCGGAGGTGCCAAGCGAGATGATCTCGTCGAGCGTGATCTCGGGCGAGAGCCAAAACGCCCCGGCCCCGCGCTCGGCGAGTGCCTCCATGCAGGGCGTGTTGTGCACCGGCAGGCAAGAGCGAATCTCGACCGTGGCGCCGGCCTGCGCGGCTACGGCGAGCTCGGAGATATTGCCGACGGCGACGGTGGCTCCGGCATTGATCCAGGGATCGACGCGTGCGTGGTCAACGGCGCGGCAGACCTCGTCGAGTACGGGCACGATGCCCTGCTCAAACGCATCGGCGGGGGAGAGCTCGGCCGCATCGAGCGCGTCGGTGGTCATGTAGATGCGCGTTGCACCCTCGGCGCGAGCAGCCTTGGCGGCCTCGAGCGAGGTGACGGTGGCGCAGATTTGCGGCTCATCGCGGTAGTGCTCGGGCATGGGGCGGGAATCACTGGTGACAATCGCCGGCAGCTCGAGCGTGCGGGCACGCTTCGCGTACGGTGCCAGAATGGCCTCCTCGAGCGCCTTGCAAGCGGCTGTGCGCACCTTATGTACGGCGGAAAAGCCCATGCCGCAGCCCTCATCGAGCGTCACATCAAAGCTCGCGGCCTCAAAGGGCGAGGAGCCCATGCGGCCTACATGCTCAACCAGATCGGACGCCTCGACCGCGCGGGTCTTGGCGGCCTCGACGGTAAAGCCCGTGGCCGTGGCGGTGAGCGTGGGGTCGTCGCAGCAGGTGAGCGTCACGGTAAAAGGCTCGCCAAGGCGCGCCACGACGGACACGTCTACGGCGCGGCGGCGCAGCACGTCGCGCTTGAGCGCGGCGCCGGCGGCGTCGATAGCGCGCTGGCTTCGAATCACGCGTACGCGGCAACCTTCGGGCATGCTACGGGGCACGCGGCACTCGATGATGTCGCCGGCAGCGGCATCATCGGCGGCGATGGTGGTCAGGAATTGGTCGAACTCATCGTCGTGACGAAGTTCCAGCAGGTCGCCCTTGCCCACGGGCTCAAACAGCTCGATGCGGGCGATGGCGGCGCGGCGACGACGGTCGTCAGGCTTGAGCCCGCGCACATCGCGGTTGGCCAGGCGGCTGCCCAGCACCGTGCCCACGATCTGGCCGCGGTTGTTGGAGCGCTCGTAGCTCATCATCTCGTCGCCCGAGGTGCCGTCTTGGTAGGCGTGCGTAAAGTCACGGTTAAAGCAGCGCTTGAGTTGGCGCTGGCGGGCGGCCTCTTCATCCTTAGAGGTCGAAACATGGGCCAGCATGTCATCAATCTGATGACGATACACGTCGACGATGGAATACACGTAATCGGGGGCCTTCATGCGGCCCTCGAGCTTGAGCGATGCGGCGCCGGCGTCATACAGACGGCGAACAAGCTGCGAGGTATTGGTGTCGCGCGGGCATAGCGCGCGTTCGCGACCGGCAGGGGAGAGCGAGCGGCCGTTCTCGTCGATTAGCTCGTAAGGCAGGCGACAGGGCTGAGCGCACATGCCGCGGTTGGCCGAGCGGCCCGCCATGGCAAAACTCGAGAGAAGGCACAGACCCGAGTAGCAAAAGCAGATGGCACCGTGGCTAAAGACCTCGAGGTCGACGTCGGGCGCGGCGTCGTGGATGGCGGCGATCTCGTCAATGGAGAGCTCGCGCGAGAGGGTCACGCGGTCGGCGCCCTGCTCGCGGCACCAAATAGTCCCGCGGTCGTCATGGATGTTCGCCTGGGTCGAGATGTGTGTCTCGATGCCGGGCATGGTGCGCTTGACCTCAAAGAACAGGCCCCAGTCCTGGATAATGAAGGCGTCGGCGCCCAGCGTGGAACAGCGGTGGATGAGCTGCAGCGCATCGCCCATCTCGGACTGCTTGATGACGATGTTTACCGTGACATAAACGCGCGAGCCGGCCAGGTGTGCAGCACGGCAGGCCTGTTCAAAGGCCTCGTCGGTAAAGTTTGTTGCCTTGCGGCGGGCGTTGAAGCTGCCCATGCCGCAGTAGATGGCGTCTGCCCCGGCAGCGAGCGCGGCGGCAAAAGGCTCGGGCCCTCCGGCGGGCGCCAAAAGCTCGGGTCTGCGGTTGGTGGTTCGACTGGCGGTTGCGGTCATATCCTGCCTTTCAAAATGCTCAGATACTCAAAAGTATAGTGGCGTCGCTGCGGTGGGCGACGCCCGCAGCCTAAGCAGGACAAAGTCTTCAGCAGCTTGGACTGGCTGCTCCACATGAGAACCGTTCAGCGGTTCGGGGAAACCGTTGGGCGATAAAATATTCTCGCAAGCTGATAATATTCTTGCATCAAACAGAAACCTTGAGTACTATCCCAATCAAGCGCGGTGTTCAGACCGAACTGTGCCTCCCGGTGCGAACACCGCGCTCACGCTCTCTCAATTGATCGTAAGGAGAAAAACATGAGCAAGACCGTCGTGTCTTCCGATAACGCACCCGCAGCCATCGGCCCGTATTCCCCCGGTATCCAGGCCGGCAACATGGTGTTCCTGTCCGGCCAGCTGGGCATCGATCCCGCGACCGGCAAGATGCCCGAGGGCGTCGAGGCCCAGGCCAAGCAGTCCCTCGCCAACGTCGAGGCCCTGCTGACCGCTGCCGGCGCTACCTTTGCCGATGTTGTCAAGACCACGGTCTACCTGGCCGACATCGTCGACTTCGCCGCCGTGAACGAGATCTACGCCTCCAAGTTTGAGGCCCCGTTCCCCGCGCGCAGCGCCTTCCAGGTTGCCGCCCTTCCGGCTGGCGGTCTGGTCGAGATCGAGGTCGTTGCCGCTCTCTAAGGCGTTGGCCACAACTAAACATGACATGCAAAAAGACCCTGCAGCGCGTGCGAGCTGCAGGGTCTTTTATCAAGTGACGGATCGCTTGTGGAGCCGCACTCCATTTTGCTCGTTAGCCTTCCTTGCGGACTTTTTGCAGGTAGCGGTAGACGCTGGGCTCTGAGATGCCCAGCGCGGCGGCGGCGCAGGCCACGGCGCCCTTGAGCATGAACACCCCGTTACCGTTGAGGTGGCGAATGACGTCCACGCGGTCGCTCTGACCAAGCGACGCTACATCCAGCCCGCGCGCGCTCAGCAACTCGGAAATACTGCGGTCGATGAGCTCCTGCGTAGACTCCGAAAGACTTTCGACCTCGATAGACGCGGGCTCCGACTGCCTTGGCACAGCGTCGAAGCAGGCCATGAGCTGCTGAGTCATGGCGTTGATGGAGCGTATCGTGGAAAGATCGGTGTTAACGCAGAGCATACCGACGATCTCATCATTCTCGCGGATAAAGTACGTCGCTGACTCCAACGTCTTGCCGCCGGCACCGCGCCCCTCGTAGCCCGTAATAAACGGCAGGTCGCGATACTTGGCGTCGTGCATGATCTTGAGTGCCAGATCGGTGGCGGGACCGCCGACCTTGCGGCCGCTTACGATGCCGTTGCGAATATCGACGATGGCGTGGTCGGGATCCGAGAAATCGTGCAGCACGATTTCGCTGTTTTTGCCGAGTATCTGCTCCAGAAAATCGACCATCGGCAAAAAGCGACGTACGGTCTCGTTCACGGGCAACTCCTTTGGGTGAAATCGGAAATGTTCATAACAATTTTTTCTCATGGTAACACGCTGCCCATCATCTCGTATATCCGCAGGTACATTGCGTAATGCAGACGAACGGTAGGAATTTAGCGGTAAACGGTTGACCAAAAGAAAAGTTAGATGTTATTTTGACCAGACACTTTCCTGACCTGCGGAAATGCGTTATTTCAGCTGAAGAATAGTCTGATAACAAAAAATTATTATTGAGAATGAGAAAAATCTTTAATACGATATGCAACGAAGGCACAACCTCACCCCCGCACTGCGTCACAATAGAGCGCTAGATGCGAAAACAACTACTTCGAGGATTGGTGGTCAAATGGCCCAGGAGACGGTTACGAACGGCACTGAAGCCCTGTTCACTCGCGAAGGCATGCCGCCCGTTACGGAAATGATTCCGTGTGCCCTTCAGCATGTGCTGGCATCGTTTGCCGGCATCATTACCCCGGCGGTCATCATGGCCGGCGTCTACGGCTTTAATAGCCAGCAGAGCACCGACATCATTCAGGTTGCGCTCATTCTTTCGGCAATCGACACGGCCCTTCAAGCCTTCGCTCCCTTCCGTCGCATCGGCGGCGGCCTGCCCATCGTCATGGGCGTTTCGTTCGCGTTCCTGCCGGCCCTGCAGGCCATGGGTGCCTCGGGCTTTAGCTTTGGTGCGCTGCTGGGCGGCGAGATTGTCGGCGGTGCCGTCGCGGTCCTCTTTGGTCTGGCCTACAGCAAGATTAAGTGGCTGTTCCCGCCCGTCGTGACCGGTACGGTCATCTTCTCCATCGGCGTTTCGCTGTATCCCACGGCCGTCAAGTATATGGCCGGCGGTATGGGTACGCCGCTGTGGGGCACCCCGCAGGCCTGGTGCGTCGCTCTTATCACCTTCGCCGTGGTCTTTGCGCTCGCCAACTTTGGCAAGGGCACGCTCAAGCTGGGATCCGTGTTCTTTGGCATGATCGTTGGCATGATTGTCTCCATCCCCTTTGGCATGATCGACTTCTCCAGCGTCGCCACCGCTCAGGTCTTCGCCCTTCCCAAGCTCATGCCCTACGCACTCGAGTTTGATCCCGAGGTCTGCATTACCCTCGCCGTCGTGTTCCCCATGGTCGCCATCCAGGTTATCGGCGACGTCTCCGCTGCCTGCCTGGGCTCCATCGACCGTATGCCCACCGAGCGCGAGCTTTCCGGCGCTATCGTGTCCCAGGGCCTCACCTCTATGGTCGGCGGCCTGCTGGGCGGTCTTCCCACCAGCGCCCTTGGCCAGAACGTGGGCATCATCTGCTCCAACAAGGTCGTCAACAAGTGGGTCTTTGTGATCATCGCGGCCGTCTTTGCCATCGCCGGTCTGTTCCCGCAGCTCTCTGCCGTCCTTTCCGCTATCCCGCAGCCCGTCATCGGCGGCGCGACCGTCGGCGTCTTTGGCACCATCACCATGAACGGCGTGCGCATGTTCACCCGCGAGGGCCTCACGCAGCGCACTACCACCATCGTCGGTACCTCCGTCGTCTTTGGCCTGGGTATCTGGATGGCCAGCGGTTGCCTTGCCGGCGAGGGTATGCCCACCTGGGTTTCCACCGTCATCGGCTCCAATGCCGTAACCCCCACCGCCATCATGGCCATTGTCCTTAACCTGATCCTTCCGCAGACGCCGGTCGTGGCCCAGCACATCGATGCTGCCAAGGACGCTGCCGTGGATCTGGTCTTGCCCGAGAGCAAGAAGTAACCAATTCGGTGCTATTCGTCGGCGGACGCATCGCCTCGTCCGCCGACGTCATGCGGCGCCAAGCCGCACTTCAAAGGGTTTGTCCCTTTGGTGAAGCGTTGACGGGAGAGGGCCCGTTTCCGGTGTAGGCCGGCGCTTCGCACTCCGCCATGTCAGAGGTGTCAAACCCCGCCTCTGATGTCGAAGGGAGCATCCATGCTTCTGGTCGCTAACGGTTCCGTCTTTACCCGCAACGCTCAGACCCCGTTTATTCCAAACGGTGCGGTCGCCATTGACGGAGATACGATCGTCGAAGTGGGCCCCGAGTGCGAGCTCAAGGCCAAGTACCCGGATGCCGAGTACGTCGACGCCCAGGGCAACCTCATCATGCCCGGACTCATCAACTGCCACACCCACATCTATTCGGGTCTAGCCCGCGGCCTTGCCATCAAGGGCTGCAACCCCACCAACTTCCTGGAGAATCTTGAGCAGCAGTGGTGGAAGATCGACGACAACCTGACGCTCGACGGCACCAAGGCCAGCGCCTATGCCACGATCTTGGACTCCATCCGCGACGGCGTCACCACGATCTTCGATCACCATGCGAGCTTCTGTGAGATCCCGGGTAGCCTCTTTACCATTAAGGACGCAGCTCAGGAGCTGGGCATGCGTTCGTGCCTGTGCTACGAGGTCTCCGATCGCCGCGGCCAGGAAAAATGCGACCAGGCCATTGCCGAGAACGCCGAATTTGCCCAGTGGGCCGCCAAGGAGCGTCGCGATAACGACAACCATATGATCGCCGCCATGTTTGGCGGACATGCCACCTTTACGCTTTCGGACGAGACCATGGATAAGATGGCAGAGGCCAACAACGGCCTGACCGGCTTCCACATCCATGTGTGCGAGGGCATGAACGACGTGTGGGATTCCCGCCTCAACCGCGGCGGCATCAGCCCCGTCGAGCGCCTGCTGCAGCACAACCTGCTGGGTCCCGACACCATGCTGGGCCACTGCATCCACGTGACGCCTGCCGAGATGGATATCGTCAAGGAGTCCGGCACCTGGCTCGTCAACAACCCCGAATCCAATATGGGCAACGCCGTGGGCTGCGCCCCCGTGCTCGAGTTCTTCCGCCGCGGCATCCCCGTGTGCATGGGCACCGATGCCTACACCCACGATATGCTCGAGAGCCTCAAGGTCTTCCTGATCATTCAGCGTCACAACGCCGCTATGCCCAACGTGGGCTGGTGCGAGGCAATGACGATGCTGTTCGAGAACAACGCCAAGATGGCCAGCAAGTACTTCGATCGCAAACTCGGTGTGCTCGAGGCCGGCGCTGCCGCCGACGTCATCGTCATGGACTACAAGCCCTTTACGCCGCTGAGCGAGGAGAACATCGACGGCCACATGCTCTTTGGCATGATGGGCAAAAACTGCCGCACCACCATCATCAACGGCCGCGTCCTGTACAAGGATCGCGAGTTCGTTGGCATTGATGAGGACAAGATCAACGCGTGGACCATGGCTGAGTCCAAGAAGCTCTGGAGCACGCTCAACGAACGCACCTACTAATTACAAGTAGATTCACGCGCGTCGGATGTTTCGCCGCGTTCGACGCGCGTATAGGCGGCCTCCGCGGGGTCGCCGGCGCTGTGCTAGCGCTACACCGTATTTGCGCCCGTCGCGCGGTCTCGCCGGGCGTTACAGAGAGGAGCTCATTATGAGCGACATCATGAGGCCGATCCCGTTTTCGCAGCTGATGAACTGGATCATCGAGGAGCACAAGACTCAGGGCGCCGTCTTTGGCGTGCGCAAGATGGTCACGACCAACCAGGAGGGCGCGCTTCCCATTTTTGACGAGCGCATCGAGACTCCGTTTGGCCCGGCCGCCGGTCCCAATACGCAGCTGGCCCAGAACATCGTGGCATCCTACGTGGCCGGTTCCCGCTTCTTTGAGCTCAAGACCGTTCAGGTTATGGACGGCGAGGAGCTCTCCAAGTGTGTGAACAAGCCCTGCATCGTGGCGCAGGACGAGTGCTACAACTGCGAGTGGTCGACCGAGCTCGAGGTTCCGCAGGCCTTTGCCGAGTACGTGAAGGCATGGTTTGCCTGCCACCTGATCGCTCGCGAGTACGGCCTGGGCAGCCCGGATGGTTTTGTCTTCAACATGTCCGTGGGTTATGACCTCGAGGGCATCAAGAGCCCCAAGGTCGATGCGTACATTGAGGGCATGAAGGACGCCAGCGGCTCCGAGGTTTGGAACGAGTGCCGCACGTGGGCGCTCGCTAACCTGGACAAGTTTGAGCATGTCGATGCCGCGTTTGTCGAGTCCATCCCGGCGCGCGTCTCCAACTCCATTACCGAGTCCACGCTGCATGGCTGCCCGCCGGCGGAGATCGAGCGCATCGCGACCTATCTGATTACCGAGAAGGGTCTCAACACCTACATCAAGTGCAACCCCACGCTGCTGGGCTATGAGTTTGCCCGCCAGCGTCTGAACGAGCTGGGCTTTGACTACATCGTTTTCGATGACACGCACTTCCGTGAGGACCTGCAGTGGGCCGATGCCGTGCCTATGTTCGAGCGCCTGATTGCCCTGTGCGCCGAGCGCGGCCTGGAGTTTGGCGTCAAGCTGACCAACACCTTCCCCGTCGACGTGACGAGAAACGAGCTGCCCTCTACCGAGATGTACATGTCCGGCCGTTCGCTGTTCTCGCTGACCATCGAGGCCGCCCGCCGCATTACCGAGCAGTTTGACGGTAAGCTGCGCATCAGCTACTCCGGTGGTGCCACGGTCTACAACATCCGCGCCCTGTATGATGCCGGCATTTGGCCCGTCACCCTGGCGACCGACGTGCTCAAGCCCGGTGGCTACGAGCGCTTTAGCCAGATGGCCGGCGAGTTTACCGACCTGGATGGCAAGCCGTTTGCGGGCGTCTCGCTCGAGGCCGTGACCGCGATTCAGACCGACTCGCTCACCAACCCGCTCTACAAGAAGCCGCTGCGCCCGCTGCCCGACCGCAAGGTCGCCGGCAAGAGCCCGCTTTCCGACTGCTTTACCACGCCGTGCCGCACGAGCTGTCCCATCCAGCAGGATATTCCCGCCTATCTGGCGGCTGTTGACGAGGGCCGCTTCGAGGACGCGCTCAACATCATCATCGAGCGCAACGCCCTGCCGTTTATCACCGGCACCATCTGCCCGCATCCCTGCGGCCGCGCTTGCGAGCGTGCGTTCTACGAGCCCGAGGGTGCCCAGATTCGCGCCAGCAAGCTCAAGGCTGCCCGCGAGGCCATGACCGCCGTGCTGCCCAAGCTGCGCGCCCAGGCCATTGCCAACGACGGCGAGCACAACGTTGCCGTTATCGGTGGCGGCCCGGCCGGTCTGGCGACGGCGTTCTTCCTGACGCGTGCCGGCGTGCCCGTCACTATCTTTGAGGCCCGCGATTCGCTCGGCGGCGTGGTCCGCCACGTGATCCCCGAGTTCCGTATTGCGAGCGACGATATCTCCCACGATGCCGAGCTCTGCCTGGCCTTTGGCGCCAAGGTGCAGCTCAACGCTCGCGTGGATTCCATTGAAGAGCTCAAGGCCCAGGGCTTTACCGACGTGGTCGTGGCCACCGGTGCCTGGATGCCCGGCTCTGCGGGCTTGGGCGAGGGTGCCGAGCTCGACGTGCTGGAGTTCCTCGAGACCGCCAAGAAGGGCGAGAAGCTCGAGCTGGGCGAGGACGTCGTGGTCATCGGCGCCGGCAACACCGCCATGGATGCTGCCCGCGTGGCCAAGCGCCTGGCTGGTGTGAAGAACGTGCGCCTGGTGTATCGCCGCACCAAGAAGCAGATGCCCGCCGACGAGGAAGAGCTTGATCTTGCTCTTGCCGACGGCGTTGAGTTCTGCGAGCTGCTGGCGCCCAAGGCACTCAACGGCGCCGTGCTGACCTGCGATGTTATGGAGCTTGGCGAGCCGGATGCAAGCGGCCGTCGCAGCCCCGTCGCCACGGGCGAGACCGTCGAGCTTCCCGCCACCACGGTGATCTGCGCCGTGGGCGAGGGCATCGACGCCAGCCTGTACGATGCCGCGGGCGTCGAGCACGACCGTCGCGGCCGCCTTGCCGCCACCTCCACCGGCGTCGAGGGCGTCTGGGCTGCGGGCGACTGCCGTCGCGGTCCTGCCACCGTGGTCGAGGCCATCGCCGATGCCGCCGAGGTCGCCCGTGCCATCGCCGGCGTGGACTTTAACAAGTACGCCGACCAGAATGCTCAGGCCGGCCGCGAGGACACCTGCTACGAGCGCAAGGGGTCGCTGTGCCGCGACAAACGCAACTGCACCAAGACCCGCTGCCTGGGCTGCGGCTCGGTGTGCGAGGTCTGCTGCGACGTGTGCCCCAACCGCGCCAACGTGGCAATTAAGGTGCCGGGCCTGGCCAAGCATCAGGTCGTCCATGTCGACGGCATGTGCAACGAGTGCGGCAACTGCGCCGTGTTCTGCCCTTACCAGGAGGGTCGTCCCTACAAGGACAAGCTCACCCTGTTCTGGAGCGAGGAGGACATGGAGAACTCCGAGAACGAGGGCTTCCTGGCCGTGGACGAGGACCACTTTAAGGTTCGCGTCGCCGGCACGGTCCGCACCGTCTCGGTCGATGCCGTCAACACCGGTCTTCCCGAGGCCGTCCGCCTGACCATCAGGGCTGTGCGCGACAACTATTCGTACCTTCTTAAGAAATAGGCGAGTCTCTTATGGCCAAATCCATTCAACATAACGTGGCCTACGTTGCCTGCGGAAGCGGTTGCGCCTCCGCAGGCGGCGATGCCCGCTGCAGCGAAGGCTGCATTGGCTGTGGCGCCTGCGTCACGGCTTGCCCCCACGGTGCCATCTCACTGGTCGACGGCGTTGCCCGCGTGGACCGCTCCAAGTGCACGGGCTGCGGCCTGTGCGGCATGGCGTGCCCGCAGCGCGTGATTGCCTTCGTTCCCGGCTACCAGAACATCCTGGTGCGCTGTAACAACACCGACAAGGGCGCCATTGCGCGCAAGATCTGCGACACGAGCTGCATCGGTTGCGGCATGTGCGCCAAAAAGTGCCCTGCCGGCGCTATTCGCATCGAGGACAACTGCGCCCATATCGACGGCGCGGACTGCCTGTCGTGCGGCATGTGCGCGGTTGTGTGCCCGCATGGCGCCATTCACGACCGCACCGGCATTGCCGCCGGCGTGTAGAAGGGAATCACCATGGCACAGGAATTCACTTTTACCGTTAACGGCGTGGAGCGCACGACGACTCAGAACAAACCGCTGCTGCGCTACCTGCGGGACGACCTGCATATTCACTCCGCCAAGGACGGCTGCTCCGAGGGCGCGTGCGGTACCTGCACCATCCACGTGGACGGTGCGGCCGTCAAGGCGTGCGTGCTGACCACCGCGCTTGCCGCCGGCCGTAACATCGTAACCGTCGAGGGCCTGCCCGAGGACGTGCGCGAGGCCTTTGTGTACGCCTTTGGCGCCGTGGGCGCCGTGCAGTGCGGCTTTTGCATCCCCGGCATGGTCATGGCGGGTGCGGCACTCATCGCCGAGGACCCCGAGCCCACCGAGGAACAGATCAAGTACGCCATTCGCGGCAACGTCTGCCGTTGCACCGGCTACAAGAAGATTATCGAGGGCATTTCGCTGGCAGCCGCGGTGCTCCGCGGCGAAAAGCAGATCGACGAGGACCTGGAGCGCGGCGATGACTACGGCGTGGGCAAGCGCGCCTTCCGTATCGACGTGCGCAAGAAGGTGCTCGGCGAGGGCAAGTACCCCGACGACATCGACGAGCTCGACCAGCCGGGCCTGACCTATGCCAGCGCCGTGCGCTCGAAGTACCCGCGTGCCCGCGTGCTCTCCATCGATACCTCCAAGGCCGAGGCCCTGCCCGGCGTGGTGGGCATTCTGCGCGCCGAGGACGTGCCGGTCAACCAGGTCGGCCACCTTATCCAGGACTGGGACGTCATGATCGCCCAGGGCGATATCACCCGCTGCGTGGGCGATGCCATCGTGCTGGTGGTTGCCGAGGACGAGGCGACGCTCGAGAAGGCCAAGAAGCTCGTCAAGGTTGATTACGAGCCTCTGGAACCCGTGCGTAACATCGCCGAGGCCAGGGCTGCCGACGCTCCGCGCCTGCACGACAGCTTCTTTGCCTTTGGCAACACGGTGGAGCTCAAGGACAACGTATGCCAGAGCCGTCACGTGACGCGTGGCGACGCCGCCAAGGCGCTGGCGGAGAGCGCGTTCACCGTGACGCAGCGCTTTACTACGCCCTTTACCGAGCATGCTTTCTTGGAGCCCGAGTGCGCCGTCGCCTTCCCGTACAAGAACGGCGTCAAGGTGCAGTCGACCGACCAGGGCGCCTACGACACGCGTAAAGAGTGCGCCCACATGTTTGGCTGGGATAGCGAGCCCGAGCGCGTGGTCGTCGAGACCATGCTCGTGGGCGGCGGCTTTGGCGGCAAGGAGGACGTGTCCATCCAGCACCTGGCCGCGCTCGCCGCATATAAGTTCCAGCGTCCCGTGAAGTGCAAGCTCGCGCGTGCCGAGTCGCTCGCGTTCCATCCCAAGCGCCACGCCATGGACGGCACCTTTACACTGGGCTGCGACGCCGAGGGCAACTTTACCGGCCTGGATTGCGAGATCAACTTTGATACCGGCGCCTACGCGTCGCTGTGCGGCCCGGTGCTCGAGCGCGCCTGTACGCATGCCGTCGGCCCCTACAAGTACCAGAATACCGACATTCGCGGCTTTGGCTACTACACCAACAACCCGCCCGCCGGCGCGTACCGCGGCTTTGGCGTTTGCCAGTCCGAGTTTGCGCTCGAGAGCCTGATCGACCTGCTGGCCGAGAAGGTCGGCCTGGATCCGTGGGAGATTCGCTACCGTAACGCCATCGAGCCGGGCGAGGTTCTGCCCAACGGGCAGATTGCCGACTGCTCCACGGCGCTGAAGGAGACGCTGCTCGAGGTCAAGGATGCCTACTATGCGCATCCCGGACACGCCGGTATCGCCTGCGCCATGAAGAACGCCGGCGTGGGCGTGGGCCTGCCCGATGCCGGCCGCTGCAAGATTTGCGTCGAGAACGGCGTGGCCGTGGTCTATGCTGCCACGTCCGACATCGGCCAGGGCTGCAACACGGTCTTTTTGCAGGACGTTGCCGAGGCATGCGGCCTGCCGCTTCGCTGCATCGCCAATGGCGAGTGCTCTACCGAGAACGCTCCCGACTCCGGCACCACGTCTGGCTCGCGTCAGACGGTCGTGACCGGCGAGGCCGTGCGCGGTGCCGCCTTCCTGCTGCGCGATGCCATGCTTGACATCGAGGCCGGCAAGCATGCACCCGATGCTCCTGTGAGCGCCCATGGTGATGGCATCAAGATCGAGTACGACGACGGTCGCGCCTATCAGCTGCACACACAGGAACTCGTCGCCGGCCAGGGTATGCATCCTCAAGATCCCGCTGCCGCCATCAAGGCGCTCGAGGGCTGCGAGTTTGGGTACGTGTACCTGGAGCCGACCGACAAGCTGGGCGCCGACGTTCCCAACCCCAAGAGCCACATCTGCTACGGCTTTGCCACGCATGTGGTCATTCTGGATGATGACGGTCGCGTGAGCGAGGTCTATGCCGCGCACGATTCCGGCAAGGTGGTCAATCCCATCTCCATCCAGGGTCAGATCGAAGGCGGCGTGCTCATGGGTATGGGCTATGCGCTTACCGAGGATTGGCCGCTCAAGGACTGCGTGCCCCAGGCAAGGTACGGCACGCTCGGACTGTTCCGTGCGCCCGAGATTCCGGATATCCACGCCATCTACGTGGAGAAGGATGAGCTGCTGCCCGTGGCATACGGCGGCAAGGGCATCGGCGAGATCGCAACGATTCCCACGGCGCCCGCCGTACAGAACGCCTATCGCGCATTTGACGGCAAGCTGCGTCCGGATCTGCCCATGGTGGATACGCCCTACAGCCGCGCCCGCAACCGCGGGTAGGGTAGGGCGCGGACGGCCATTGCTGACGAGCTGTTCGCGCTCAACATCAACTACATACGCTGCGCCTTTGGCCCCGGCTCCATCGCGAGCCGGGGCCCTTTGTTTGGAGTGGAAACTGCGTCCCGGATTTGGCGCTCAGAACGGGACACGCTTTCCGGATGGGATGCTTGGAGGAAACTACGGCCCAGTTTTTGGCTCCAGAACGGGATGCATTTTCCGGAACGGTCCACGTGCGGTGGTGTACCGCCCCTTTCGTGTGCGCCGCTTGTCGAATTACGTTATAGCTAGCTATATTATAGGAAGGTATAATATAGCTAGCTATAACGTAAAGGAAGGATGGTCTATGTTTGTCGGAAGAACAGCGGAAATGTCCGAGCTCAATCGACTGTATGGCACGGACTCCTTTGAGATGCCTGTGATTTACGGCCGCCGTCGTGTGGGTAAAACGCGCCTTATCACAGAGTTCATCCAAGGCAAGAAGGCTATTTACTTTCAAGCTCGTCGTACCAATGCGGAGGCAAACCTGCACGGCTTTAGCCAGGCGATACTTGCAGGCTCGGTTGGTGCTGCAGGCGTGTCGTTTCGTAGTTTTGACGAGGCGTTCGATGCATTGGTCACCATGGCTCGAACGGAGCGTTTGATTGTCGTGATTGACGAGTATCCCTATCTCGCCCAATCGAATCCCGAGATCAGCTCGTTGCTGCAAGACAAGATCGACCACTTATACAAAGAGACCAGGCTAATGCTGATCCTATGCGGCTCGTCTCTTTCGTTTATGGAGGAACAGGTGTTGGGCTACGAGAGCCCACTATACGGTAGGCGTACGGCCCAGTTTAAGATCATGCCGCTCGATTTTACGACGACCCTCGGGTTGTGGCAGAGCATGGGTCGCGAAGACGCTGCAGTTTGCTATGGCATGACAGGTGGCATTCCTGCATATATCGAGAAAGTCGATCCTGCCGCACCGCTCAAGGACAACATCAAACGTCTTTTTCTAACTCCTACGGGCTATCTCTTTGAGGAGCCGAGTAACCTGCTATTGCAGGAGTGCCGCAATCCCGAGCAATATGATGCGATCGTGCAAGCAATTGCCCAGGGGCGCTCGAAGATCTCGGAGATTGCGAGCTCTACGGGAATCCCTGCGAGCAACGTAAAGAGCTATGTGGATAAGCTGGCGTCGCTTGGGATTGTCGAGCGCGAGCTGCCCCTAAACGAGACGAGCAATAAGCGAGCCGTGTATCTGCTGAGCGATCAGATGTTTAGGTTCTGGTACAAGTTTGTTCCGCAGAACATCGGGCTGATTCAAAACGATATGGCCGAGATGGCGTATGAGCGCATTGAGCCGCACGTATCGGATTACATGGGTACGGTCTTTGAGCTTATATGCAGACAATACGTGTACGAACTCGCGCGGGCGGGCCAGCTTGATGTGGTTCCGGCAAGCGTTGGGCGCTGGTGGGGGACGGATAATCGCACGCATACGCAGGAAGAAATCGACTTGATTGTTGACGATGGCGAGGGCACTGCGCTGTTTGCGGAATGCAAATGGCGCAATGAACCGGTGGGCGAAGACGTGCTGCAAAAGCTCGTGCATCGAAGCGAGCTCTTTAGGCGGCAGCACAAAAGCTATGCGATCTTCTCGAAGCGAGGCTTTACGCAAGGATGTCAGGAAGCTGCGGCGAGCAGGGGAGATGCCAAGCTGATTTCGTTTGCCGAGATGTGCGAGCGGAGATAACCAAGCACGCTCTGATGTGATGCTCGGAATGGGACGCGCTTTCCCTTTGGCGGAAAGCACGTCCCAGAATCCGGGCAATTCGCTGGTCCGGTGGTTGAGCAAGCGCCGCGCCAAGGATGCCGAGCGTAAAACCTACAATGAAAACGGCGTAAAAACTGCATTGAGAATGGCGTAATTTCGCAGGATGACGTCGCCCGCTGGTGCTGCAGGAGCGGTGACCTGCAAACCTTGGGTTTTCGGACGAGCTTGTGCGAGAGAGCAAGCCAGTATGTGCGCTCGAAGGCCCGCGTTCGCGTGCGCCCCAAGCGCTACTTCTGTGACCCGTCACTTGCGGCGGCGTTGCTGGGGGCTACCCCTGGGCGGTTGCTTGGCGATATGCAAACGTTGGGGATGCTCTTTGAGAACCTCGTTCTGCGCGACGTGCGCGTGTTCCTTTCCACCTACGGCGGTGTCGACAACAGTGTCCATTATTTCTGAGATGAGAAGGGCCTTGAGGTCGATCTGATCGTTGAGCACGACGGGCGCTGGGGAGCCATCGAGGTCAAGCTGAGTGATGCGAAAGCAGACGATGGAGCGAGAAATCTTAAGGCGCTGGAGAGGAAAGTGCTCTCCAATCCTGCCGCCCAGAATGCCGCGCCGGCGTTTTTGGCGGTTGTGGTTGGAAAGGGAAGCACTGCCAACACACGCGACGATGGCGTGGCAGTGATCCCCGTGGCGGCACTTGGGACGTAGTGGTTTTGCGGGGCGCCGTGCTTCCATTACCGAAAATCCATTTGTTAGACCTGGCGTCCGCGGGTAAAATAAAATCGACGGCAGCCCAAGTAGAGTGGAGCTGGGCAGCGCCGTTGCTTGGTCAAGAGGTCAGTGCCTTAATGGCAGCGACTTGTTATGCTTCGAATGCTGCTTGAGTGCCTCGGAAAGTTCGATAAGCGCCGTGAAGAGCAAGACCAAAGCAACCAAGAGCTCTACGAGCTCTGATGGGCCCGGGATGACCGCTGATTCAAGTCACCGGGCCTAAATCTTTTTCATGCATTTGAATAGAGCGGTCGACTCTCTTGGGGCCGTCTGCATGGCGTGTGCTTGGCGCATGGTATATTGCGTCCCGCTTTCATGTCCGCACGGGTTCCTATCCTTACGGCAATGTAGCCGCCTATGTAACGAGCGGCAGTTGACGGAGAAAGGCCCTGACCGTGCCAGACAAAAAGACGCCGGATATCTCGGCTATCGATACGACGAACTTTGCGCGCCAGATTGTGCTGGACTTTGAGTTTGCGCCGGTGCCAAAGCAGCGCCAGCGACGTGGGCTGCGCAATGAGATTATCGAGGTCGGCGCCGTCAAGCTCGATTACCACGGCAACGTTATGGGCGAGTTCTCGCAGTTTGTGCAGACGGAATTTACCGAAGGCGTTGCGTTTTCCGTCCGCGAGCTTACGGGGATATCGGCCGTGGACACTGCGATGGCCGATCCGCTCTACATGGTAATCAAAAGGCTCAGCGATTGGATCGGTCGCTACTCCGCACAGGTGGTTTGCTGGAGCGGGGCGGACCGTCGACAGCTTTTGGCCGAGTGCCAGGCAAAGCACATTGATCTTTCCGCATTTCCTACGGACTGGGCCGACCTGCAGGCGTTTTACACCTCGATCATGGACGTGGGCAGCCACGGGTGCGTCTCTTTGAGTGACGCGGCGACGTGGTTTGGCATCGAGTTCGACGAGCCGACGGGTCACGCCCACAGCGCCCTTGCCGATGCGCGCGTGACCGCCAAGCTGCTCAAGCAGGTGATGGACGGGGACTACCGCGTGAGCCCGCGCGCCCAGGAAGTCCGCCAGCGGTGGGGGATGGGCGAGCGAGCTCAGACGCGCCTTTCTAGCAAGTGCCCCGAGCTGGGCGACCTGCTGCTGAAGCTGAAGGCGGCGGGAAGGTAGGGGCGTTAGCTGTCTGCATGGCGCGTGCCTGTCGCGTATCGTTACTCTTCCTGCTGCTTGGCAGGCAAGATGTAGACGTTCTCGGCGTCCACGGCGATCTGCGCGGGGCGGTTGTAGAGGGTGTCGATCTCCTTTACGCTCTGCTTGAACGGCGTGACGTCGGGCGTCTTTGCCTGATGGAGCTTTTCGAGGAGTTTCTCGGATTGCTTGTCGTTGAACTTTCCGATGCTCTCTCCTGCGCCTTCGAGCGCCTCGTCGATGAGTGTATGGTCGCCCACGGGGGTCTTTGCGATGGCGTGACCGAGCAATTTGCCCGCGGACGCGATACCGCCCAGCAGTGCCGCATCGACGGTGTCGACAGCCCCCGCTTCGAGTGCGTTGTAGCAGTCGGTGTAGAGCTCGCGGTACGCGATCGAATCAGCCTCGATCTTCGCAGTGGCGTCCGCGAGCTTTGCGGGCTCGAAGTTCTAGGCGAGCATGGGTTCGAGGAACAGCGAGAACGCGTGGATGTAGGTGGCGAGCTGGCAGTCTTTGAGGTAGTCGAGCACCTTGTCGAGGCGTCTGCCCAAGCCGTCTCGCACCTCGATGAACCCTTTCTTTTTCAGATCTGCCTGTGCCTGCGAGCGGAAGAGTTCCATGTCCTGCGCGGACGACTGCTTGATGTCGAGCACCTTCATATGGGCGTTTGCCATGTAGGTGGCGTTGCCGTAGTTGAGTCCGTAACCGTTGAGGATGTCTGCGAGCGTCTTGAGGCTGCCACGCATGTTGGCCTTGTCGCGCTGACGCATGTACTCGAACATTTCGTCGACGGACTCCTGGATGGAGTCGAGCTTTTGGTTTATCTGCGCGATTGCGGCTGCCATGAATAGCGATGTTGGATCGTAAGGCACCTGCGTGACGCTCGTGGCGATGTCGCCCTCGACTACGTGGAAGCGCGCCTGCCCAAGGCCCTTGGGGCGTCGCGGTAGCCCCCTGTGAGACCGCTGCCGTCCTTGAACGAGTTGAGTTTCGACGGATCGAGCGGGTTACCATATTTGTCAGTCGCCTGGAGCAGCGTGGGCACGCTCACCGTGTTGGTGACGGTGCGAAACATCGAGGGGAGCGAGGCGAACGCCACGCCGAGTTGGGGAATTCGCTCGAGCGGTAGCTTGATGGCGCCGGAGACGTCCACCCGCTTCTGAGTGAGCGCGAGGTGGATTTTGGTCGATGCGAGCTGTTTTGCCACGAGCTCCTCTCGGCCGTCGTTCGCCGAGGGTTTGGTCTCGTTGTCTGCCATAGCGCGCTCCTTGCTTACGTTGATAGTCGTGGGCATTATCTCATCGCCTGGTGGCTTGCTAGAGCGAGGTAGAGGCCGAGCGTCTGGCGAAACTCGTTAACTGATTGCATTTCAGCGGATTGGGTTGATTATAAGAGAAGGACGGCTATCCATCTGCCCTTCCCAGTTGAGTTCGCTTTGAGCTACTGTTCGTGCCTATGCTGCTTGGGCTCAAGCCTTCTCGCTGCCGTGAAGCAGGTCGTGGCCGCCATGGCCAATGCGATGCTGGCCATCCAAGTGGAGTCGCCGGTTGCAGCGAGATTTGGTTCATCGGCTGTCGTGCGTCCCGACTTTTTTGTAGCCGCCTCGTCGGCGTCCTTTTCAGGAGTGGCAGGATCACTTTTGTTGTCGCCGGGTGAATCTACGTCGGTCTTTCCGCCCGCCTGCTCCCCTTGGGCCTTCCCCTCCACGGTGAAGGACGCATCGGTTGCCGTCCCGTCCTTCCAGACGGCCGTGACGGTGTGTCCGCCGGCGGCGAGCGTGTCCAGGTAGGACGGCCTGAGCTCGATAATCGTGCTGCCCCTGGTTGCGGTGTAGTTCACGGCGGAGACCTCAGTTCCGTCCACGAGGAGACGCGTGAACTCATCGAGAGGACCGCTGAAGCGGAAGGTCAGACCGGCCTCGCCGTCCTTTGCATACGCCTGCCCGCCGCCCTTGGTGGCGGCATACAGCGGAACGGTCACGTCGAAGGTGACGTCCCCCGCGTCGTCGACATCAAAGGTCTGAACGCCGGTCTTGCCGTTACGCTCGGCGTAGGCGGAGCTGTAGACGAAGGTCTCGTGGCCCGTCTTGTCGAGGACCGCGAGGGCTTGGATTTCAAACGAGCCCATCGAGAGCGACGTGGGGAACTCGATTTCGATATAGCCCCTTGCCGCATCGTAGCTGCAGCTCAACGTTTTGCGGGTCTTTAACGAGTTCGGGTCCTCGACATAGCCGGGGTCGCCGAGGATCGGGGAGACAGACTTTACGCCGTCCGCGTCGCCTACATTGCAATAGATACGGAGGATCCCGCCGACGGGGACCCTCTTCGCGGAGATGGAAACGTTCGAGACCGTGGGCGGGTTCCGGTCGATCGCGCTGCCGGTCACCTCGAAGCACAGCTCGCTCGGGTCGCCAACCGAGAAAGTCGCGCCCGAAATGCCGTTGGCCCTGGCGTAGGAACTCTCGTACACATCGGTCTCGAACCCTAGGCCATCGGTGACCGAAAGGCCGATCAGCCTGTGCCTTCCGATCCTATTGCTGTCGAATGTGAGGTCAAACCCGTCGATAGACGAGCCTCCGTGATAATAGGCTGACGAAACAGAGCAGCCGTCGTCCGAATTCTCCCAGCCCTGCCGCAGTATGGGGGAAACGGAACGAACGCCGTCGGCATCGGAGACGGTCCAAGAGATGTGGAAGTCGGCACCGGTTGCGACCTCCCTGCTCGAGAGCGACACGGAGGACACGGTCGGCGGGTTTTGGTCCTCGGGTCCCTCGGTCACCTCATACTCGAGGGGGTCGGTGGTGAAGGTCGGACAGTCGAGCCCCTTCTCCTCGGCATACGTCGTGTCGTAGACATCGGTAACCCATCCAAGACTATCGGTCACGCCGAGGCCGATGATCCGGTACCTGCAGGGCCGGTCGCTCGGGGAGGTGGAGATATCGAAGCCCGCGGTCGTGTTGCCGGTCGACGAGAAGGCGAGACGGGAACTGATTCCATGGTCTCCGGTATCGTTTTCGACAACGACTTCGACTATGGGCGTGACGGACCGTACCCCGTCAGGGTCATCGACGCTATAGCCGACATGCAGCGTGGAGCCGGCCGTGACTGTCGTCGCGGATATCGTCACGTTGGAGATGCTGGGCGGGTTCGGGTCCGACGCGGCTAGGGCGGTTGAGGGCAAAGCAAGCGCTACGGTGGCGGACAGCGAGGCGAGCAGGCTAAGCGCGAAGCGCCTGGAGAATTTCAAGGAGGTCATTGGTGGTGCCGATCTTCCATAATTGTTGCAGCGATACCAGTATATCTTTGGCCCATGCTAGCCAGATGTTCTTTCCGCGAACGGCTCGTTAGTTTAGAGACGGCATATGGACGCCTGTCTCGTCCACGTTTCTCGTAAGGGCGATTATAAGGACATGAAGAGACTTTCTCGGAACAATCAATTGGGGATATCAAAGAAATGCTGGACGTCTCCCGATCGCTCAATGCCTTTGAGGTGAAATGCGGCGCATCGGCTACGTTGTTGAGATCATTTATCGAGCGATACGTCATTCCAGCTGAGGCCACCGTCATGAGGCTTCTGTTCCTACACCCCCCGCAATCCCGCGCGCGGCACCCAACAGCTCGTACTCCCTCTCGCTCCACTGGCACAGCTCGGCAGTCTCGACGGCGTCGCGGCACAGGTCTAGAAACACCTCAGCTCCCTCGCAGAAGCACTCGCGGGCAAAGGCGCCGGATCCGTCCGCAACGCACTTGCCGTCAGCAAAGAGCTTCCAGCTGGACGGCTCGCGCGAGTTGTCGCCGGACAGCCTGATCTGCAGTACGTGCGGGCCGCCGGCGGCACGGAGCTCTTCCTCGAGCTTCTGTACCGTAAAGCGCATCTGGTGGGAGAGGCTGCTCTTGACCATGGCCGAGGCATAGCTGTTCGGCTTGTCCAGAAGATGCATGTGATTCGGTTTGACGACCAGATTGTGGAAGTTGCGCTCACTGCGCACGGAGAAATTGTCCATACGGACTCCTTTCATCGATGTTGGCAGGGCCACCGTGCCTCTTGGCCGGTTGGCGTCGGGATCGTGGAGCCAACTCTCTACCCCGACTCTGGATAAAACGCGCCCGCTCCTTGCGGGCACGATGGGGTCTATCAACGTGTACGGACATAAATCAAGCGCCATCCGCGAAATGACGCGCGGATGGCGTTGGTTTCCCAAGTGATTATTCGGCTTTCATCCGGAAAAGTGTCGAAATCGGCCGTGTAAAAGTACGGAAAAGTGTCGAAATAGGCACCCCCAAACTTCGGAAAAGTGTCTAATTCGATAGGCAAATTATCCGGAAAAGTGTAGCTGGATGACAAAACAGCACTTAGAAGCCGGTGCTGGATGCGGGATCCTGCGGCCGCCTTCAGCTCTCGCTACTTATCGTCTCCGTCGTTGGGGTCGCCCTTGAGGGTGTTGATGTCCAGGTACTGGTTGTCGTCCTCTTTTTGCTGGGTCTCCGACTCCGCTTGGGTGGGGCCGCGGAACAGCTGGAATCCCTCAAACGCAATGACGTCGAGCAGGGCAATGATAATGGCGATAAAGGCAATCTTGACTGCCTGCGGAAATTCCGAGAAACGCAGCGCCTTTTCCTCGGCGTAATAATCGGCGAAGCGCTCTTCGCCCGTGCTTTTGGTATACGCCGGCGCGGACGCGGCCTCTGGGTCATATTCCGGTGCTGGCGTGGCAGCGTACGGATCGTTGAGATAATCGCTCGATGCGCTGCCATAATCCTCGGTCTCGATGCGACTGGTGCTAGCATAGCCATCGGAATAATCGGAATATGCCGCACCGCCCTCATAGTCCGCGGCGCTCGTGTTGGCGGCAAAAAGCGGATTAACTGGAACGTCGAGCGCCGGCATGCCGGTAGAGGTCTCATCCAGATCGGCTGCAGCCCAGGAATCGTAGGCAACCTGATGGGCAACGGGCTCATCGAGCCTTGCGACCGGAGGCTTGCGTGCCGCAGGAACAGGCAACTGCTGGGCGCTGTACATAACGGTGCTGTCGGCCGATTTGCCCTGCGTCGCTGCAGCGAGAAATGCCGCCGTCTCGGACGGGTCGCTTGCGGGGCGGGGAGCGGGCGTGGACGCCGAAGTGGGTGCGGGCGTAGGCGCGGGCGTCGAAACAGGCGACTGCGCAGGAGTCGGCGCAGATGCGGGCTTAGGCGCAAGTGTGGGATCGGGGCTTGACGGGCGAGCCCCGCCGCCCATGAGTTCGTCGGCGGTCCACGGGCGATCATCCATCACGTCGTCAAGGCTTAGCGAAAACAGGTCGTCTTCACCCTCATCGAACATGCGGTGCACATGTCCACCAATTGCCGGAATCAATCCGCGACCGGTGCATGATGCCTTGCTCAACGCCATTCTGTTCCATCCTTTCGAAATACTAATGACATCGATTATATGGAACTTCCCAAGCGGCCCGGTCTTGGATTCGTGCTTTCCAGAACTCGCACCCAAAAGGGGAGGGGCAATCCAGGCGAGTGCCTACTTGTCGCCGGCCGCCGCCTTGGCCTCATTGAGGTAGCTATAGAAGCTGTACTTGGAGATGCCAAAGAACTCGCAGGCGCGCTCGCTCGACTTGGAAATGAGGAAGGCGCCGCGACGGTCGAGGTAGCCAATGGCACGAATGCGCTCGTCTTTGGTCATGAGTGCCGCGGGCTTGCCCACAAACTGCTCGCACTCGTGCAGCAGGTCCTCGAGCAGGTCGCCGATGTTCTTGGTAATGGGCTCGGGCTCGGTATAGCCCGTGCCGCCGGTGCCGGTAAAGGCGTCGAGCGAACGCTCAAAAGCCTTCATAAGCGTAATGTCAAAGTTGATGCCCAAAATGCCGACGGGCTTGCCTTCGTCGTTGCGGATAAAGATGGTCGAGGACTTGAGCAGCTTGCCATCGGTGGTTTTAGTGAGGTACGGCTCGCGGTCGTGTACGTCGGTGCTGCCCTCGTGCATGGACTCAAACACAATATGGCTGGGGCCGTCACCCAGTTTGCGCCCGCTGACGTGGCCGTTTTCGATCACTACGATGGAGTGGTCCACGTCCTCGGTCTCCAGATCGTGGACGACGACTTCGCAGTTGGGGCCAAATTGGAGCGCCAGGCCGTGTGCGAGGCGCTTGTAAAACTCAATCTGTGCGGGGGTCATGGGTGCCTTCCTAAAAATTAGTTTGGGCACACTTTGCCATAAACCACATCTGTTCGCAAACAAATCCATCAACAAGGCAATTCATGACCGTTCGGCGGCGAAAAAGTACCGATTACGGCAACAAACAATTTGTTAGGTTTGCCAATCAAAAAGTGTGATAGAACAGTGCTAACAAACTTTTTGTTTGGCATCCACATAAAAGTTCAGTCGCATGAATGAGAATGGGCTGAAACGCGTATGCGGGGGCCGGCAAGAGAGGACTTAAGGAGTTCACCGTATGGCCGATAAGATCCAGTGGGCGGGCAACACGATGCCCAAGAGCGATGACAAGCACTTGGGAATCATGAGCCTCGACCACGTGAAGAAGGCCCGCGCCTTCCACCAGTCGTTCCCTCAATATACCGTCACCCCGCTTGCCCGCCTGGACGGTCAGGCTGCGCGCTTGGGTCTGTCCAACCTGTGCGTTAAGGACGAGAGCTATCGCTTTGGCCTCAACGCCTTTAAGGTTCTGGGCGGATCGTTTGCCATGGCCAACTACATTGCCGACGAGACCGGCAAGGACGTTGCCGAGTGCACCTTCGATTACCTGACCTCCGATCAGCTTGCCAAGGACTTTGGCCAGGCCACCTTCTTTACCGCTACCGACGGCAATCATGGCCGCGGCGTGGCATGGGCTGCCAACAAGCTGGGCCAGAAGGCCGTCGTGCACATGCCCAAGGGTTCCACCAAGCCCCGCTTCGATAACATCGCCGCCGAGGGCGCCACGGTGACCATCGAAGAGGTCAACTACGACGAGTGCGTGCGCATGGCCGCCGCCGAGGCCGATGCCTGCGAGCGCGGCGTCATCGTTCAGGACACCGCCTGGGAGGGCTACGAGAAGATCCCGTCCTGGATCATGGAGGGCTACGGCACCATGGCTTCCGAGGCTGCCGAGCAGCTGCGCGAGATGGCCATCAACCGCCCGACGCATGTCTTTGTCCAGGCTGGCGTAGGCTCTCTGGCCGGCGCTGTGGTGGGCTACTTCACCAACCTGTATCCCGATAACCCGCCCACCTTCGTTGTGGTCGAGTGCGCTCCGGCCGCCTGCCTGTACAAGGGCGCTGCCGCCGGCGACGGCGATCCCCGCATTGTGGACGGCGACATGCCCTCCATCATGGCCGGCCTGTGCTGCGGCGAGCCCAACATCCTGGGCTGGGATATCCTGCGCAACCACACCACTGCTTTCGTGTCCTGCCCCGACTGGGTCACCGCTCGCGGCATGCGCACCCTGGGCGCTCCCGAGAAGGGCGACCCGCGCGTCATCTCCGGCGAGTCCGGCGCGGTGACCACCGGCCTGGTCGAGACCCTCATGCTCGATCCCGAGTACGCCGAGCTCAAGGAGCTCATCGGCCTGGACAAGACGAGCTCCGTGCTCTGCTTCTCCACGGAAGGTGACACGGACCCCGACCAGTATCGCCGCATTGTCTGGGAAGGCGAATATCCCACTTGCTAATCGTTGGGGCGGAGTAAATAGGTATCGCTCCGCCACCTCACAGGTAGATTCCTTCGTTTGAAAGGTTATGAACAATGGCTAAAGAACTCGATTTCGACGCTATCAAGGCTGCTGCTGAGTCCCATCGTGCTGATATGACTCGCTTCCTGCGCGCCATGATCTCCCATCCCTCTGAGTCCTGCGAGGAGGGCGAGGTTGTCGCCTGCATCAAGGCCGAGATGGAGAGCCTTGGCTATGACGAGGTCAAGGTCGACGGCCTGGGCAACGTCATGGGCTTTATGGGCGAGGGCGACAAGATCATCGCCATCGACTCCCACATCGACACCGTCGGCATCGGCAACATCGAGAACTGGGATGCCGATCCCTATGAGGGCTACGAGACCGACGAGATCATCTACGGCCGCGGCGGCTCCGACCAGGAGGGTGGCATGGCTTCTGCTACCTACGCTGCCAAGATGATGAAGGACATGGGCCTCATCCCCGAGGGCTACAAGATCATGGTCGTCGGTACCGTCCAGGAAGAGGACTGCGACGGCATGTGCTGGCAGTACATCTACAACAAGGACGGCATTAAGCCCGAGTTCGTCATTTCCACCGAGCCCACCGACGGCGGCATCTATCGCGGTCACCGCGGTCGCATGGAGATCCGCGTCGACGTTCACGGCACCTCCTGCCACGGCTCCGCTCCCGACCGCGGCGACAACGCCATCTACAAGATGGTC
>CATZIU010000004.1:0-106572 GCA_958420165.1 uncultured Collinsella sp.
AGCGGGGGCTCCTGTCGTTTCCGTGCCCTCGGATTGGGTCATAGTGTCTGACGTTTGAGTGACCTGCGAGATCGCCCCTGTTGTTGCGAAGTGTTCTGGTACGGCGAGCTGCTCCGATAACACGTTTGCTTGCTTGGCTTGAGTGCTTCGCTCTTGGCTGTACTTGGCGATTTGCAGCTTTTCAATTGACGGCTCGCGTTTCTGTGAGGGGGCGCGGGCCGGTTTTCTATCAGCCCTATTGACTTGGCGGGCTGTCGTAAGAAAGGGAAGGCTCCTATGGAGTTTGTTCTTGATAACGGTTCTATTCGTGTGGCACTGAGCACGGCTGGCGGATCGTTCACTTCGATTAAAGCCAACGGTCGCGAGTACCTGTGGCAGGGCGACCCGGCGGTCTGGTCGGGCCAGGCACCCATTTGCTTCCCGATCTGCGGCGGCCTTCGTGACGGTCACGCAATGACCATGGGCGGCCGCGAGGTAAAGCTCGCCCGCCACGGTTTTGCGCGCAAGCAGGAGTGGAAGCTCGAGGAACAGAGCGACAACATGGTTGCGCTGAGCCTAAGCTCTGCCGACCATGCCGAGTTGCTCGAGCAGTACCCGTATCCGTTTAAGATCGTTGCTCGTTACACGATCGATTCGGAAAAGGTGAACGTGTCCTACGAGGTGACCAATGGGGGCACCGAGGACATGCCATTCTTTGTGGGCGGTCACCCCGGCTTTAAGTGCCCGCTCGACGAGGGTGAGTCCTATGACGACTATGAGCTCCGTTTTGAGCAGCGCGAGGCCGACGAGCTGTGTACTGCCGTTCCCTCGACGGGCCTGATTGATGTTGAGCATCGCAGCAAGAACCCGATGGTCGGCCACGACTTGCCGCTTACCCACGAACTCTTCGACTTCGCGGAGACCATCTTTGACGTGCTTGAGAGCCGCGTGGTTACGCTGACCAAGAAAACTGAGGACAAGGGCGTGCGCCTGACGTTCCCCGATATGCCATACCTGATTGTGTGGAGCAAGCCCGAGGGCGACTTTGTGGCTGTTGAACCGTGGGGCGGCCTGTCCACCTGCTCCGACGAGGACGATATTCTGGAGCACAAGCGTGGCTGCCTGGTGGCCAAGCCGGGAGAGACCGTCACTCGCGGCTTTGAGATTGAGATCCTTTAACGAGTTATCGTATGTTTGGGGCGGGTTATGCCGCCCCGGAACAGGAGTTCAACATGATTCTGACCGTTACCATGAACCCGTCGATTGATACGCGCTATCAGCTCGACAAGCTGATCATCGACGATGTTAACCGTGTTACGCCCGAAAAGACCGCTGGCGGCAAGGGCCTCAACGTGAGCCGCGTGCTGCTGCAGTTGGGCGACGACGTGCTCGCGACCGGTCTGCTCGGCGGCCACATGGGTGCCTATATGGCCGAGCTTATGGATGCCGACGGCGTCAAGAACGACTTTGTGCCCATCGCCGGTGAGACGCGCATTTGCCTGAATATTCTGCACGAGGGTAATCAGACCGAGCTGCTGGAGAGCGGCCCGCAGATCGCCCCGGCCGAGCTCGAGGCCTTTACGGCCAAGTTCGCCGAGCTTGCAGCGAAGGCGGACGTTGTGACGCTTTCGGGCTCGCTGCCGCGCGGCGTCGATGCCGGCTATTATGCCGAGCTCGTTAAGATCGCCGAAGAGGCGGGCGCCAAGGTGCTGCTCGACACTTCGGGTGCATCGCTGGAGGCCGCGCTGGAGTCCGACGCTAAGCCTGAGCTCGTAAAGCCCAACCTGACCGAGATTAACGGTCTGCTGGGTACGTCCTTTACGACCGATGATGTCGATGCCCTGCGCGAGGCGCTTGCCGCCGATGACCGCTTTGCCGGTATCCCCTGGGTCGTCGTTTCGATGGGCGCTGCCGGTTCGGTGGGCTTCCATGAGGGCCGCGCGTTCCGCGCCAAGACGCCCGCGATTGCGGCTGTGAACGAGACGGGTTCCGGCGACTCGACCATCGCCGGCTTTGCGCATGCCATTGCTGCCGGCGCCGACGACGTCACGGTGCTCAAGACCGCCAATACCTGCGGCAAGCTCAACGCCATGGATCCCAAGACCGGTCACCTGGTCATGGACCGCTGGGATGAGATCTTCAACAACGTTGAAGTAACGGAGCTGTAGAGTTACGCGGTTTTACCAAACCGCGTAACCGGCCGACGCTGCAAACCCGCCAGAGCGGCAATCTGCCTTTCAACTGCGGCGGCATGACCAGAAGGTCAATGCCGCCTTGTTTCAAGGCACCTTGCTCGCTCTGGCGGGTTTTCGCTGTCGTTGCCAAAACATCGGCGTGGTCATTGGGGACGTTCTTAAATGACTGCGGCAGATAGGGACGTTCCTTTTCTGCTGGCAGTTTGGGACACTCCTTACGGGACACCCCCTCCACAGCGCCTATGCCAGCTTGTCGATTTGCCCAATCTCCCAGAGCGGAATGTTGACGAGCGTGCCCTCGTCTCTATATGCCGCTAACGATGTTCTCACGCAGCGCTCGAGCTTGAACTTCTCGCAGGCAATCCTCAGGCTCTTTGCTTTGAGGTTCTCTGCCGCCTTGACCTCGAGCGGAAGCACGGTCCCCGCATGGTCGATGGCAAAGTCAGTCTCTGCATTGCCGGAGGAGGATGACCAATACGCGGGAGTTTTGCCTTGGAGCAAAAGCTCCTGTGCGACGTATTGCTCGGTCAGCGAGCCTTTGAACTCCGTAAAAACAGCGGGCCCGTTCAGAACAATGGCTGGCGAGAGGCCGGAGAGTGCTCCGAGGATGCCGGTGTCGATGCAGAACAGCTTGAAGCCCGAGAGATCCTCGTAGCTTGTGAGCGGTGCTCTTAGGGCGGAAACACGTGGTACCTTATGAACGATTCCATAGTCCATGAGCCACTGGAGGCTTTCCTCAAAATCGCGTGCGCGCGCCCCGGGACGGAGCGCACCGTAGACGAACTTCTTGTTTTCCTTTGCGAGCTGGCCGGGAAGGGATTTCCAAACCAGCCTCATGCGCTCGACGATGCGGGCTGGCGCATGCTTGCCAAAATCGGATTCGTAGGCTTCGATGATTTGCTGCTGAAGCCTGCGGGCCTCGATGAAATCGTGGGAGGCGGCGAAAGCGGAGACAACTTCTGGCATGCCACCGACAACGAGGTATTCCTTGAGCAGGCGCTCGAGCTTTTCGGAAACGTTTGCCAGCAGGTCCATGTCTGCGGCAAGGATGGCATCTGCGAGCGGATCGCCATCGACGGCGCGAACGAACTCGACAAACCCCATGGGGCGCATGGTAAGCTGGTCAATCTTGCCGACGGGGAACGACTCGTTTTCGCGTCGGAGCGCGAGCCCCATATAGGAGCCGGCTGCCACGATATGGTATTCCGGCGCCAGCTCGTTGAAGTATTTGAGCGAGGTGATGCCACGCGGTGCCTCTTGGATTTCGTCGAAGATGATGAGTGTGTCTGTCGGCGTTATGGTCTGGCCGCGCAGGAGCTCTATCTGGGAGATGATGCGTTTGGGGTCAAGGCTTCCGTCGAACAGCGAGCGTGCGCCCGGTTCGAGCATAAAGTCAAAACGGATGACGTTTTGATACTGCTGGCCTGCGAATTCGTTGAGAAGCCAGGTTTTTCCTGTCTGGCGGGCCCCCTTAAGCAGGAGGGGCTTGCGGTTTGCCCTAGATTTCCAAGCGATGAGTTCGTCCATTAGCTGTCGCTGCATACTGCCTCCTAACGATCATGGTTAGTATAAGACCGTGTTGGTCTTTCCATCGAAAAATGTGGGAATGAACCACGTTTTTCCATCGAATAATGTGGGAGGCAACCACGTTTTTCCATCGAATAATGTGGGGGTTTAGGTCGGCACCTGGGGACGTTCTTTTTCTGCCGGCAGTTTGGGACACTCCTTGTTTTGGTGCAAATTAGCTACCCTTGCATCAGAAAACGGCGCCCGTCGGCGATGTTGCCGGCGGGCGCCGTTGCCTTGAGGACGAAATGATCCGTTTTCCTCCGTCCCCAAGGGATCATTACAGCGAGTCGATAAAGTGCTGCTGGGCGGCACGTCCTGCCTCGTCCCACTTAAAGACGCCGGCGTTGTCGAGTACGTGGCCAAACACCACGCCGACCTCCTCGTGCAGGATATCGATGGCGTTATCCGCCGTAAGTTCATCGGCGCGGCGTGCAAAGACATCCTCGGCCCATGCGGCGTGGCTGCGGCAAAGGTCGTCGCCCTCGAGTGCGGCGCCAAGGTCGTAGCTTGCGTCGACCTTGGCGGCCAGCAGGTGCTCGCGGACGGCGCCGAGCTCGGGAACCAGGCGTGGCGGCAAAATGGCCAGGCCCATGACCTCGATCAGGCCGATGTTCTCCTTCTTAATGTGGTGGTACTCGGCATGCGGGTGGAATACGCCCAGCGGATGCTCGTCAGTCGTGATGTTGCAGCGAAGCGCCAGGTAGGCCTCGTAGATTTCGCCGCCGGCATTGCCGCGGGAGTCGACGCGGCGGATGACGGGCGTCACGGTGTTGTGCGCCACGCCATCGGCTGTGTGCGCGACGACGCCAACCGACTCATCGGTCCACTCGCGCCAGGCAAGGATAATCTTCTCGGCGGCGTCGAGCAGCTGGGCGCGGTCGTGCGAACGCAGTCGCAGCACCGAGAGCGGCCATTGCAGCACAGTGCCGGTGACCTGGTCAAATCCGGGCACGCTAAACTGCGAGACCTCGGCGGCGTGCATCATGGGGAACTCGTGCGCGCCGCCCTGGAAGTGGTCGTGCGACAGAATCGAGCCGCCCACGATGGGCAGGTCGGCGTTGGAGCCAATAAAGTAGTGCGGGAATAGGTCGACAAAGTCGAGCAGGCAGGTCAGACCCTTGCGGTCCACGTGCATCGGGCGATGCTCGGAGCTCATGGCAATGCAGTGCTCGTTAAAATACGCATACGGGCTGTACTGGAAGCCCCAGCGCTCGCCGTCGAGCTGGATGGGAATAACGCGTAGGTTCTGACGGGCGGGATGAGCGCCGCCGTCGGCTGCGGCGGAGCGTCCAGGGTAGCCCTCGTTCTCGATGCACAGCTGACAGGCGGGATACTTCTCGCCCGTGTTTTTGGTGGCGCCGGCCGCGGCAATATCGCGCGGGTCCTTTTCGGGCTTTGACAGGTTGATGGTGATCTCCAGGTCACCCCAGTTGGTGGAAGTGCTCCATTTGATGTTGCGCGCGATGGCGGCGCGGCGCACGTAGCCGGCGTCGCAGCATAGGCCGTAGAACCAGTCGGTCGCGGCGTGGGGCTCGTTGACGCCCATGCGGCCGTTGAATTCCTCGTTTACAACCGAAGGCCTCGGCATCAGCGCGCCCATGATGCGCATGGCGATGCGGTCGCGGCCCGACGTCGTATCCTCGACAGCACCATTGGCAACGGCGGCCTCGGAAAGCGCGGCAAGCGTGCCCTCCAGGTCAAAATCGGGGAGCGTATCAGGGTGCAAGAGCGAGAGCTTCTCGTTCTGCAGCGCCCAGGTCATGTCGAGCGCGGGACCCGTAGTGCCGATGCACTCCAGAATGGTGTTGTAGGCCCAGATGCGGTCGTCCTGTCCGATCATCGATCGGTGGATGGCATATTCGATAAGGCCCTGCGCAGCCTCGCGCACGTCGGTCATTACAGCCATGCCGCGTAAGCCCCCTTGTCAGTAATTGCGTAGTGGCGGGCAGAGCCTTCGCCCAGCCAGCTGTTCATCTTGGTGATAAAGGTGTCGACGAGCTCGAGCGGCACGAAGGCCTGGATGGTGCCACCAAAGCCGCCACCGTGGATACGGACGGCGCCGCGGCCGTCGAGCACGTGCTCGGCCAGCGCCAGGGCATACATCGAAGGCTGCTCGGAGCCCAGCTTGGCAACGACATTCTGCAGGTACATGGCAGAGCTGGCGCCGGACTCGCGCGTCAGGACCAGGAACTGATCGATGTCGCCGGCGTTCAGGGCTGCCCAGCGCTTATCGACCAGGCCGTTCTCGTACCAGTAGTGAACGGCGCGCAGGCAGGCGCGGTCGCCCAGCTTGGCGCGCAGCTCGGGGAGCTTGGCGTCAAAGTCGGCAACATCGACCTCGCACAGGCGTGCCTTGCCAAACTCGGCGGCGACGTCTTGCATCTCGCGCGGAACGGCAGCGTAATCGTCGGTGGCGGCCACGTGGTCGGCACCAACCTTAACGAGCACGAGCGCATAGCCGTGATCCTCAAAGTTGAGCTCGAGCTTCTGGGTTTTAGGCTGAGCCTGGTCCTCAAAGTCCATGTAGGCAAGGCCGCCCAGGCACACAGCGGCCTGGTCCATCAGACCGCAGGGCTTGCCATAGTAGTTGTTCTCGGTGCGCTGGCTCATCTGGGCGAGCGCGACGGGCTCGATGGCGGGTGCGCCCCAGAGCGTCTCCATGGCGCGACCGTATGCCGCCTCGACAGCAGCAGAGCTCGAAAGGCCGCCGCCCGAGGGGACAGAGCAGGTGAAGGCGAAGTCGAAGCCCTGGGGCTCAACGCCCAGAGCAGCGATTTCGTGGGCCATGCCGCGGACGAGGCTCGCGGACGTGCCCTTCTCGGACTCTTGAATACCCAGCGTGTCGAGCGTGATCTCAAACGTGGGATAGCCCTCGTCGGCGACGCGAATCTTGTTGGTGTCGGTCGCTACGGCAATGCCGTCAACGGCGACATCGAGCGAGCCGGCGATGACGTGGCCGCCCTCGTGGTCGGTGTGGTTGCCACTGATCTCGGAACGGCCGGGCGCGTGCACATAGAGCACCTGGCGGTCGCCGATGGGGCCAAACTCCTCCTCAAACAGTTTGGTGAGCGTGGCGAATGTCTTTTCGTCGGGGGTGGTCATAGGAGTCCTTTCCTTGGTGCGCACGGGCGAGTTTTGCGTCGTTATGAGTACGTTAACAACTTGAAGCGGCGTGAACCAAGTGTTCACGATACCGCACGTTACGGGCTATGTTAACGTACTCATAACACAACTCTTGTCACTTTTTGAGAATCTGGTAATCGGTAGAAATTCAGCCGTGAACGGTATTGTCGTATGGACTTATAAAGCAGAAGAGATGCGGATTGAAAAAGTAGAGTACGTTAACATGCGTCCGACGATAGCGGGCCTCGGCGCGGGCTAAACTCCTGCCCGGGCCGGCATTCACGCTATTCAGATCTCGCAAGGGTGAAGGTGATCCTGTGGCAAGGCGCCCGTCCAACGATACAGGTACGCGTCCGGTCTCCATGGCCGACGTCGCTCGCGCTGCTGGCGTTTCGCAGCAGACGGTTTCGCGCGTCGCCAACGGCTTGCCCAACGTTAACGAGCAGACGCGCCAGCGCGTGCAGTCCGCTATGCGAGAGCTCGGCTTTCGTCCGAGTTATGCCGGTCGCTCGCTGCGCGACGGTCGATACCATTCGGTTGGCCTATGCGTCAACGATGTCACCAAGTTTGGCAACCTCTCAATGATCGACGGCATCGCCAACGCTGCTCGCGAGCATAATTGTGCCATCACGCTGGTCGAGATGTCCAAGACCGAGGAGTTTTCGCTTGCCGAGGCCACGCGTCGTATGGCCGCATTGCCGGTGGACGGCATCATCATCGGCATGAGCCGCATGGCGCCCGATTTTGAGACGTTTGATCCACTGCCGGGCATTGGCACGGTTATCGTCACCATGTACGCGCACCCGCGGGTGACCACGGTCGACTCCGATCATTACGGCTGCTCGCTCTTGCTTATGGATCACCTGTTTGAGCTAGGGCACGAGCAGATTCGCTATATTGGCGGCCCGTCGTTCTCAGTCGACGAACAATTTCGTCGCGCCGGTTGGCAGGATGTACTCGAGCGTAAACACATCGAGCCGGCAGAGCCGCTCGAGGGCGACTGGTCTGCCAACAGCGGCTACGAGGCCGGCAGGCACCTGGCCGAGCACGATCACACCATGACGGCGATTTACGCGGCAAACGACCAGATGGCAAACGGCGCAATTGCGGCGCTGCGCGATAGCGGCCTGCGTGTGCCCGAGGACGTGAGCGTGGTGGGCGTCGACGATTCGCTCGATGATTTTGTGGCACACAACGAGCTCACGACCGTGCGATTCGATCTGCATCAGCGCGGACGCGAGGTGTTTGAGCATGCGGTTCCCGAGGCGGGTACGGCGGGCAAAACCGTTGCCATTCGTATTCCCGGCCAACTCATCATTCGACATAGTACGGCGATACCGCATGCATAGTTTGTGCAGGTAAACGGCGATTTATCGCATTTCAATAACAATCGGTAAGGATGTCGGTAGATAGCTGTTGGGATGTAGCCGAGTGCTATGATAGACGGGCTCTTTTGTCTATCTAGGAGGCTTTGCCTGATGGAGATCACCAAGGATATCCGCTACGTTGGCGTCGACGATCACGACATTGACCTGTTCGAGGGCCAGTACGATGTGTCCGAGAACGGTATGGCATACAACAGCTACGTTATCTTGGGCGAAAAGATCGCTGTCGCCGATTCAGTCGACGGCGGCTTTGTTGATGAGTGGCTCGGTAACATCGAAGCCGTGCTCGATGGCCGTACGCCCGACTACCTGGTCGTCCATCACATGGAGCCCGATCACTCCGCCGGTATCGCCGCTTTTATGGAGCGCTACCCCCAGGCCCAGATCGTGGCAAGCATGGGCGCTTTCCGCATGATGGTCAACTACTTTGGCACCGACTTCCCCGAGCGCAAGATGGTCGTCAAAGAGGGCGACGTGCTCGACCTGGGTGGCCACAGCCTAACGTTTGTCGGCGCCCCCAACGTGCACTGGCCCGAGGTGATCTTCTCCTACGAGTCCACCGACAAGGTGCTCTTTAGTGCCGACGGCTTTGGCAAGTTCGGCGCCAACGACATCGAGGACCCGGAAGGCTGGGCTTGCGAAGCGCGCCGCTACTACTTTGGCATCGTCGGTAAGTTCGGCAAGTTTGTGCAGACCGTGCTCAAGAAGGCCGCCGACCTGGATATCCAGATTATCTGTCCGCTCCACGGCCCCGTACTGACCGAGAACCTGGGCTATTACCTCGACACCTATAACACCTGGTCGAGCTACCAGCCCGAGGACGAGGGCATCACGATCGCCTATGCGAGTGTGTATGGGCATCTGAAAGCTGCCGTCGAGGAGCTCGCCGCAGCGCTTGAGGCTCGCGGTCAGAAGGTCTCCGTCTTTGACCTGGCTCGCGACGACATGGCCGAGGCCGTTGAGGATGCGTTCCGCTATGACCGTCTGGTGCTCGCCTCCATCACCTATCAGGGCGAGATCTTCCCGTTCATGAGCACCTTTATCCACACGCTTGCCGAGCACGCCTATCAGAACCGTACGGTGGCGCTCGTTGAGGCCGGCTCCTGGGCGCCCACCGCTGCCAAGGTTATGACCAAGGAGCTCGAGGGCATGAAGGACATCACCCTGGCGCAGAACAAGGTGACCGTGCTGGGCTCGCTCAACGACGCCTCGCGCGCTCAGATCGAGGTTCTCGCCGACGAGCTGTCCAAGTAGCGACACATTCACTTCTGATGCTCAACCACCACAAAGGAGACCTTTGTGGTGGTTTTTGTTTAAGCGCCGGCGATGACGAGGGCTGGACGTGAGCTGTCAGTGGCCACGGCGATCGAGGTGGCGACGGCATGGTCGGGGTCACGGTCCATCACGATGGAGTCGACATCGGCAAGCTCGGCAAAGCGGTACATGCCGCGTCCGTTAACCTTGCTGGCGTCCATGAGGGCGACGCTTTGATGGGCCGCGGCGATCATAGCCGTTTTGGTCTCGGCCATCTGGGGAAAGTCGGTCGTAAAGCCGCAGCTGGGGACAAAGGCGCCGGGGCACATGACGGCCAGATCGGCATGGACCATTTGGAGCGCCTGCATAGTGAGCGGTCCGTACAAATAACGATGGCCTTTGCGCAGTGCCCCGCCCAGCATGACGACATCGACCGAGGGCATGCTCTCGTCGATGTAATCGGCAATGGTAATGTCGGCCGTGATAACGGTGATGCCGTTGCGCTGGTCGAGGAGCCGGACAAACTCGAGCGCCGTGGTGCCCGAGTCGACGAGCAGCGTGTCGCCGTCATTGACGAGCTCGATGGCGCTTTGCGCGATGGCCTGCTTGGCAGCGACGTTGACATTGATGCGGCGATCCTGCGTGGAGACGGTCAGGCGTTTGTGGAGCGAGACGGCACCGCCGTGCGTGCGGCGCAGCTTGCCTGCTTCGGCGAGCGCGTCCAGGTCGGCGCGGGCGGTGACGGAGGACACGCCAAAGGTCTGGGCGATTTCCGCTACCTGCACCGAGGCATTATGCTCGAGCATTTCCATAATGGCGGTACGGCGTTCGTCGGCAAAAGCACGGTTGGTAGCTTGGGTCATGGCTGCTCCATTCTCGGCTAAATATGCAGGAATTGTGTTGACTCTATTTTCGTTCATTTTCTTTTTGAGTAAGAAAACACCTTTCGATTACTTATCTTTTCTATAAAAGAAAGACGCTGAACGCCTAAAATTCAATATCGAACACGCCCGCTCGGCTTCAATTCCTTCCGTTTGCTTTTCAAAAACGACGGTATTGACCTGCATGGGCTCAATATCTCGCACGTGCAAAGCCGCTGAATTTCATACAATGAGCGCAGTAAAACGCAAGGTAAAACGCCTTGTGAACAACTACGCCCGATGTCCAGATGCGGGCGAGGGAGAGGAGCAAACGCTCATGGCACTTGTTACCACCGAAAAGATGCTCAAGGACGCTCAGGCCGGCCACTACGCTGTTGGCGCTTTCAACGTCGAGAACCTCGAGTTTGTTATGGCCGTTCTGGCCGCTGCCGAGGAGACCAAGTCCCCCGTCATCATGCAGACCACCCCGGGCACCATCAAGACCGCTGGTCTGGACTACTTCTACGGCATGGTCAAGGCTGCCGCCGAGCGCGCTTCCGTGCCCGTCGCTCTGCACCTCGATCACGGCGATGGCTATGACCGCTGCATGCAGGCTTTCCGCACGGGCTACACCTCTGTCATGATCGACGGCTCGCACGAGTCCTTCGAGGACAACATCGCCCTGACCAAGTCCGTCGCCGACGCTGGCCGCGCCATGGGCGTGCCCGTCGAGGCCGAGCTCGGCAAGGTTGGCGGCAAGGAGGACGACGGTCCCGCGGTTGAGGGCGAGAGCCCCTACACCGATCCGGCCGAGGCCAAGGAGTTCGTCGAGCGCACCGGCTGCACCTCTCTCGCTATTGGCGTTGGCACCAGCCACGGTGTGTACACGAGCGATCCGCACATCGAGCAGTCCGTGGTCAAGGCCATCCGCGACGCCGTCGACGTGCCGCTGGTTCTGCACGGCACCTCCGGTGTGCCCGATGAGCAGGTTGCCGAGGCTGTGAAGAACGGTATCTGCAAGGTTAACTACGCCACCGAGCTGCGTCAGGCCTACACCAAGGGCTTCATGGCCTACATGGCCGAGAATCCCGCCTGCTTCGATCCCAAGAAGCCGGCCAAGGAGGGCATGCGTGAGATCACCGAGCTGGTTAAGATTCGCATGACCAACCTCAACTCTGTGGGCAAAGCAGAGTAACAGCAAGGGTACTCTGATCCCACCGGACGGTTTGGGCGGGTCCCGTACCTAGTTTCCAAAACGTCCTCGCGCATGAAGGCCCCCGTTGTCTCGCTTCTTCGAAGCGTGGACAACGGGGGCCTTCGCGCTGCGGAATGATTTTGGAAACTAGGTACGGGACCCGCCCAAACCGTCCTGCTCAATCGCCCTTGTGGTGTTGGGGCTGAAAGGGTGGGACGCGTGGGTTATTTGGTTGTTAGGGTTAGTAGGTCGTTGGGGGTTTTGAGGTTGTAGGTGGCGTTTGGGATGTCTTGGTGTGATCCCCATGCCGCTCTGGCAAAACTGACCCCTGCCGAAGTTGCGCATTGTTCGTCGTAGACGGTGTCGCCAACGTAGACGACGTTGCCAGGATTCGCGCCCGTACGCCGGAGATATTCGAGCATGGGAGCGGGTGCGGGTTTATGTTCGGTTGTGTCTTCGACAAGGATGATGTGCTCAAAATACTTATCGAAGCCAAGGGGTGCAATTTCTTCTGCGTATTCATTGCGCGCACGTGAGGAGACGATGCCAAGTTTGCAGCCGTTGTCGGAGAGTGTTGCGATAACTTCGTGCAAGCCGGGAAACACGCTGATGGTGCTTTTAAAGCTGGCGGCAACTTGGCACCAGCGATCCAGCGTTGCCTGTGAGTAGATCCCAAGTTTCTCAAGGGCGTTCTTGCCGGGTATGCCGAGGGCAAATTCAAGCTCGTGTCGGGGGAGCGTTTTGCCGGTTTCTTCTTGGATAATCTGGCCAAGCGACGACAGCACGCTTTCTTCTGTATCTGCCAATGTCCCATCAACGTCAAACACGATATAGTCAAAGTACTTCATATAGTAGCTCCTATCCGTTGTTTGCCTGCAAGTTTGATGCAGTGACAGAAGAAGGGCTAGCGGGATTTCTGCCTGGTACTATCGAGATTCTGCCTCGCTGCTCGATAGCTCGAAGGAGTGCATCCCATTTGTTCTTTAAATACCTGGCCAAGATGGCTTGCTGTCGCAAAGCCGCATTGGCGCGCGACTGTCTGGACCGTTCGCGTGGTGTGTGCCAAAAGTTCGCAAGCGCGGTTTACGCGGTATGCGCGCAGATATGCCGCCGGGGTCGTTCCTGCGCAAGCTTCGATAATGCGGTAACACTCTCTTTCGCTTACGCCGGCTGCAGATGCCATCTGGGGCACATCTATAGCGGCTGCATAGTTTGCGCGGATATAGTCCAGGATTGCCTTGAACTGTACGTCGCGGTTGGTCATCCAAGAGGCGTTGTCGGAGGAAAAGAGCGGTTCGGCCTTGGCGCAAATCTGAATCCAGAGCTCTGACAAGCTATTCCGAAGCGCCATCTCGTTCTGCGGCCGTTGAAGGTCGTGGTTAAAGGAACTCTTTAGCAAATCGATAAAGGGCATATCGTCGGGGTTGGTGGGCGACCATTTGAGCACATCGACGCCTCGACATTGCAGCAAAGGATTGATATAGCGCTTTTGAAGGCGTCCCGCGGGATCGCCGAGCATCGACGGCTGAAAGATATGCAACATTTGAATGGCTGGTGCCGAATTGGGTGATTGCAGCGTGCTGTGCAAAACGCCGCCGTTGATAAAGCCGGCGGACCCTTCCCCAAAGCGTACGTGCTCATGAGCCGCGCGCGTTCGATAGTCAATCGCTCCCTGCTCCATGTAGAAAAGCTCAACTTCGGAATGCCAGTGCCAGGGGACGGAATTGTCCGGATAGCGAGCGAATTCTGCGCGTTCGGCAATATAGGGCCAGTCTTCGGCGGTCTCGGGAAACGCTTCCTCGCGTCCTCCGCGGTGCAATTCTATGTGATCCATGTTTCGCATGGCATCAGTATAAAGCGCGATGGGCTTAGATTGCTCTTGCCTGTTCGGGGAACGCCTTGTCTAGGGATGCTTGGAGCTTTTCGAAGGATGCTCGTAAGTTGAGGCTCTGATTGGCTGAGCGCTTGGTTTTTGTGGTGTGGGAGTCGAGGAGACCGTTTCTCTGTGTCGGGGGGAAGGAGAAAAGGTTTGCATGTTTTAGGGATGGCTGCTGTGCTGCGTCATTGGAAGAATGCATGCTTATGCGGCCTCCTCGATGTCCACCAATAGATTGCGCTCGGGGTATGCTGCTAGGTCCCGTGCGCTGGCAGTATTATGCCGCGGCTGCTGCAAAGAAGCGCTAAAGAAAGGCTTAATGAGGTTTGACGTTGCGATGAAACCGCAGGTAAAAGCTATCGAGTAACACTCTTGAAAGGTTTTGAGCTTAAGGGCTTTCTAAGGTTTGTGACGTGGATGTGGCTCGCCTGTGTGGGGCGTGTGGGCGGCTCGTTCCTAGCGCTGCGGCTCTGCGGCCCGCACCTGCTCGATGACCTTTTCCATGGTGGCGTCGATGCGGTCTTTTTTGAGCTCGCATTCCCAGATGGTTATGGGTGTCCAGCCCATTTGAGTGAGTGCTGCCACGGCGGTGCGGTCGCGCTCGACGTTGCGACGGAACTTTGCCTCCCAAAACTCAACATTGCGCTTGGGCTGGCTGGGGTTGCACTTGGGGCAGCGGTGCCAAAAGCAGCCGTTGACGAAGATGGCGATCTTGCGCCCGGGAAAGGCGATGTCGGGCTTTCCGGGCACCTTCCATTCCAGACGGTATCCCGTAAGGCCTGCGGCGCGCAGGCGCTGACGAACGAGCAGCTCTGGCTTGGTATTGGCGCGCTTGTTGCCCTTCATGGACTTTTTGATGGCGGCGCGACGGCGGACCAGTTCGCGCTCGTCAGCGGAGAGGTCCGAGGTATCGATGCCGTCGAGCAGACCTGGTTTGGGGCGTTTTTTGCTACGGCGCTTAGGTGTGCGCTTGGGCTTGGTGGCGGGCTCGTCGGTCGCGATGGCCTCGGTGTTGTTGGCAGTGCCGTTGGCCTCGAGCCGGTCTTCCTTCAGCTCAATCAGGGCATCGATAAGCCCTTTATCGGCGGGCATCCACTCAACGGTGGCAAGCGAGGTACGCGGAATCCAGCGGATATCGAGCTGGCGGTCGTGCTTCTGAGGCTCATCGGATTCATCGGCGAGCGAGCAGTAGTAGCACTCCATGGAGAGATGGAAATCGGGGTAGTCATACTCAACGGTATAAAAATCGCGCAGGTTGGTGACTTTTACCTGCAGCTCTTCCATGAGCTCGCGGCGTACGGCGTCTTCGGGCGTCTCGCCGCGCATGAGCTTGCCACCTGGGAACTCCCAAAGTCCCTGCATGTCGCCATAGCCGCGCTGTACGGCCAGTAGCTCGTCGGATCCTTCCTTGCGAATGATCCCAGCGGCAACATGAACAGTCTTCAACAGGAGTCCTCTCTCAACATCAACACGTGACAGGCTAACTACCCGCACCTTACACAACGGTAAGGCAAGCGTAAGCCATATCGATGGTAGCCGACTCGGCTTCTTGCGACTATAGATGCCGTAGACTAATCGCAAGAAAGGACTCGGTATGCAAACCACGCACATGGCGACCCCGGTATTGGAGGTCGCGCATCTCGAAAAGGTATATGGAGCGCTGGGCAACGTGACCCGTGCGCTCAACGACGTCAGCTTTACCGTCAACCGCGGTGAATTCGTTGGCATCATGGGCGCTTCGGGCTCGGGCAAGTCGACGTTGCTCAACTGCGTGTCGACCATCGATAGCGCCACGAGCGGCACCATCCGCATCAACGGCCAGGACGTAACACGCATGAAGCAGGCTAAGCTTTCGCAGTTCCGCCGCGAGGAGCTCGGCTTTATCTTCCAGGATTCCAACCTGCTCGATACACTCACGGCACGCGAGAACATCGCCCTGCCGCTCACCATCGCCCGCACAAACTCGGCAGAGATCTCGACCCGCGTGCAGGATGTGGCAGCGCGCCTGTCCATCAGCCAGGTGCTCGACAAGTATCCCTACCAGATGTCCGGCGGCCAGCAGCAGCGCGTTGCCGCGGCTCGCGCGCTCGTCACCGACCCCACCATGATCATGGCCGACGAGCCCACCGGCGCCCTCGATTCCAAGAGCGCCCGTTTGCTGCTCGAGAGCCTGGAGGCTCTTAACCGCCGTCTACGCGCCACCGTGCTCATGGTCACGCACGACAGCTTTGCCGCCAGCTACACGAGCCGTGTGCTGTTTATTCGCGACGGCAAGATCTTCACCGAGCTGCGCCGCGGCGACGCCGACCGCCGAGAGTTCTTCGACCGCATTATGGAGGTCGTTGCCATGATGGGCGGTGAGGGCTCCGATGCTCTGTAAACTCGCTTGGGGCAACGTCCGCCGCGCCGGCCGCGACTACCTCGTCTACCTTTTGACGCTCACCCTGGGTGTCTCGGTCTTCTATGCCTTCAATACCGTCTCGATGCAGGTCGATATCGCCGGAATCGATGAAGAGGGCTTGGCGCAGGTTATGGGCAGCATGCTCGGCTACCTGACGTACTTTTTGGCCGGTGTCATGGCCTTTTTGATGGTGTATGCCAATAACTTCATCATGAAACGCCGCAAGAAGGAGTTTGGCCTGTACCAGGTGCTCGGCATGGGGCGCGGGCGCGTCGCCACGATCATGGCGCTCGAGACCGTGATCGTCTCGGTCATGGCCTTTGTCGCCGGCATTGTGCTGGGTGTGGGACTCTCGCAGCTCATGACGTTCTTTACGGCCTCGCTCTTTAAGACACAGATCGCCAATTTCCACTTCTTTTTCTCGGTGCATGCGTTCAACCTGACCCTTGCCTGTATGCTCGTGATGTTTGTGCTCACGCTACTGCTGAACCTGCGCGTCGTTCGTCGTACCAAACTCATCGAGCTTATGGGTGCCGAGCGTCGCAACGAGAGCATCAAGACACGCAACCCCTGGATCGCGATTGCCATCTTTGCCGTGGGCGTGGTGCTTGTGGGCGTGGCCTATTACCGTCTGCTACGTGATGGGTTCCCGCTAACCGCGACGGACAGCAAGCTGCAAGAGGCCATGAGCCAGTTTGGCATTACGACCGCTATGGTTACCGTGGGCACCTTTGCGCTGTTCTGGGGACTCTCGGGCATGCTTATCAAGCTGCTGCAGAGCCTGCGCAGCGTGTATTGGCGCGGCCTCAACATGTTTACCGTGCGTCAGCTTTCGGCCAAGGTCAATACGGTGTGCTTTTCGATGGGCGTCATCGCGATGATCCTGTTTTTGGCCATCACCTCGGTGACGTGCGGTATGTCTATTGCCAATGTGATGAACGAAAACCTGGAGCGCTATAACCCTGTTGACGTGTCTCAGACGTATGTCTATTACACGCCCGAAACGCTCGACTACTACAAGGAGTATGTCAATCCGTCTGAGGCCGATCGCATGGTGCTGGCCGATGCAACGGTCGATTTGTACGCTGCATGGCATGGCGAGCGCAAGTCGGCGGACAACAACGACGAGACCGGCAAGAAGGTCAATATCGCCGATGTTGCCGGTGAGCATGTGCAGATCGATTCGTATCTGAGTTACCCGCTTGGCGGCTCGGGCCCCTCAGTGGCGGCGGGCGAGATGTGCAAGGCCATGGGCGAAAAGCTTCCCAAGGCGCTCGAGGGAAGCAACGCCGATGCGATGGGTCTGTTTGTGACGCCGGCGAGCCAGTACAACAAACTGCGCCAGATGATGGGCGAGGAGCCGGTGAGCATTGGCCGCGACCAGTATTTGCTTACGTGTGATATGGGCGGTGAGCTGGGCGACCTGTACACCAAATACATGGCCGGCGGCCATACCCTCACCTTGGGCGGGCATGAGCTCAAGCCCGCAACCGATAAGTCGGACGAGGACACGGCGGCCATCGCCAACTCGGCGATGGGCAGCAATCCCGGTACCGTGGTCGTAGCCGATGAGCTGCTGTCCCAGCTTAATCTGCAGCCGTGTTCCAGTAGCCTGCTCGTTAACTACAAACAGGGGATGGATGTGACCAAAGCAGACGAGAGCATTAAATACACCATGCTCGACAATCTGCTCGTTGACGGCAAGGAGCCGGGGTCATGGGGTGTCTTCATCACGCGTTCCGAGATGTACACGCAGGCGGCACAGATGAACGGCATGATTAGCTATCTGGCCATCTACATTGGCTTTGTACTGGTCGTTGCATGCGCGGCGATACTGTCGATCCAGCAGCTCTCCAACGTGGCCGACGGCAGCCGCAGCTATCGTGTACTGGCACAGATCGGCTGCGACGACCGCCAGATTCGCCATTCGGTGATGGCTCAGCAAGCGGTATTCTTCCTGTTCCCGCTGGCAGTGGGTTTGGCGCACTCCTTTGTGGCACTTAAGGTGATCATCGAGATGGTGAGCACGTTCGGAGATATGAGCATCGGCGGCACCGTGGGCCTCACCTGTGCAATCTTCCTGGCGGCCTATGGTGGCTACTTCTTGGTGACCTACCTCATGAGCGCTGGCATGGTGCAAGCTGCCATAGCCACTCGCTACAGCGAATAGGCGACCTAAAGCAAAACAATCGCAGGTCGAGCATAAGTCAGCGAAAACGCCCCTAAGCGAGCAAGGTGACGCGAAAGAGGAGGGAAGCGTACTTTGGGTACGCGACCGACGATTGAACGTCAGATTGCCGCTTGGGGGCGTTTGCAGCGTCGAGTCGTTACGCGGTTTGGTAAAACCGCGTAACTAAATACGCTCCGCGATCTCGTGGATGAGGTAGTCGGTCTTTTCCCAGCCCAGACACGGATCGGTGATCGACTTGCCAAAGACGCCGCCGTCAACCGGCTGGTTGCCGTCCTCCAGGTAGGACTCGATCATAAAGCCCTTGACCAGCTTGGAGATGGACTCGTTGCGGCGGCAGCTGTCGAGCACTTCCTTGCAAATGCGATACTGCTCCAGTGGACGCTTGCCCGAGTTGTCGTGGTTGCAGTCGATGACCGCCGCCGGGTTGGCGTAGCCGGCATGCTCGGTATAGCGCTCGGCCAGGCGCTCCAGGTGCTCGTAGTGGTAGTTGGGGTAGGTACGACCGTCGAGACCGATGTAGCCACGCATGACGGCGTGTGCGAGCGGATTGCCGTCGCACTCAACTTCCCAGTTGCGGAAGATAAAGCTCTGATGCGCCTGGGCAGCGTAGATGGAGTTGAGCATGACGGTGGTGGAACCAGCGGTGGGATTTTTCATGCCGACGGGCACCGAAATGCCGCTCGACACCAGGCGATGCTCCTGGTTTTCGACCGAGCGCGCGCCCACGGCAACATAGCTCAGCAGGTCAACGAGGTACTGGTAGTTGGACGGGTAGAGCATCTCGTCGGCGGTAAAGAAACCGGTCTCCTCGATGACGCGCAGGTGCATATGGCGAATGGCCTTAACGCCTTCGAGCAGGTCATCGGGCGCCTCGGGGTCGGGGTTGTGCAGCAGGCCCTTGTAGCCGGTGCCCTTGGTGCGCGGCTTGTTGGTGTAGACGCGCGGAATGATGATGAGCTTGTCCTTGACTTCCTCGGCGACCTTGGCCAGTCGGTTCATGTACTCAAGCACCGAGTCCTCGCGGTCGGCAGAGCACGGTCCGATGATGAGTACCTTGCGCGCGTCCTCGCCGGTAAAGATCTTGGCGACCTCGGCGTCGAATGCCTGTTTTTTGGCGGTAAGCTCGGCAGAAAGCGGCATTTCCTCGCGGATCTCCATGGGGATTGGCAACTTGCGTTTGAATTCCATGGCCATAGGGGCCTCCTCAATCTACAGAAAGAGCAATAAGCGTATTGTCGAATGCTCGGCATTATCCGCTGTCGCACGCTAAAGTGCAAGCCCTTGTCACTCCGAAACCTGCCAAAAAGGGACAGGTTTATTTTGGCAGGTTTTATCTGGGGAAATGTCGGCACTCGCTGGAAGGGGAGGACCGGCGTACGGCACGCTGGAGCAAGTTGGATCTCCTGCGGCATACCCCGTGGACAAAAAATGGCAAATATGAGTACTGTTGCTAGCTTAGTATCATATCGACCTTACAAGATAATAGACACAACAGTAAATATGTTCATTGACGTTGGCACACAGAAGCATGCTACCGGGCGTTTTGATCAATTTGAAGGAATATCTAGGCCGCAAAGACGTCGTTTGGGGCAGTTATGGCTGTTACTAAAAAGGTAACAGTACTCATATTTGCCCTTTTTTGCCCACGGGGTCTGGATGGCGCCGTCAATGAGGTCTCAGGGAAGGCGTTTCGAGGCTCGAAGGACACAAAACGGGGACGCAGGTTGTCCTGCGTCCCCGTTCTCGGGCGTTATTCGTTCCCTGCGGCAGAATTTACGCTGCCTCGTCGAACTGCGAGTTGTACAGGTCGGCGTAGAAGCCGCCCTGGGCGAGTAACTCGTCGTGCGTGCCCTTTTCGACGATATCGCCGTCGCGAATTACCAAGATCACGTCGGCGTTGCGGATCGTGGACAGGCGGTGCGCGATAACAAAGCTGGTACGGCCCTGCATCAGCGCATCCATGGCACGCTGGATGAGCTCCTCGGTGCGGGTATCCACGTTGGAGGTTGCCTCGTCCAGAATCAGCGCCGGGCGGTCGGCCAAAATGGCACGGGCGATGGTCACGAGCTGGCGCTGACCCTGCGACAGGTTGGTGCCCTCCTCGTTGATCATAAAGTCGTAGCCGCCGGCGAGCGTATGGATAAAGTGATCGCAGCGTGCGGCGCGTGCAGCGGCCTCGACCTCGGCATCGCTTGCATCGGGGCGTCCGTAGCGGATGTTCTCGCGGATGGTGCCGTTAAACAGCCAGGTATCCTGCAGCACCATGGCAAACTCGCCGCGAAGTGCCGCGCGGTCCCAGTCGCGCACGTCGACACCCTCGACGCGCAGCGAACCGCCGTCCACATCGTAGAAGCGCTGCAGCAGCTTGATGAGCGTGGTCTTGCCAGCGCCGGTGGGACCGACGATGGCGATGGTCTGGCCGGGCTGCGCCTCGCAGCTGAAGTCGTGGATGATGGTCTTGTCGGGCGTGTAGCCAAACTTGACATGGTCAAACTCCACGTGGCCGGGGCGCTTCTCGGGAATCTGCGCGTCGGCCTTCTGCTCCTCCTCGGGCGCGGCCAGGAACTCAAAGACGCGCTCGGTGGCGGCAGCCATCGACTGCATCGTGTTGCTCACATTGCCCAGCTGCTGCACGGGTTGCGTAAAGTTGCGAACGTACTGGATAAAGCTCTGGATGTCGCCGGGCGTGGCATTGCCGGTCAGCGCGAGTTGCGCGCCCACCACGACGACGCCCACGTAGCCCATGTTGCCCACCAAACTCATGAGCGGCATCATCAGGCCCGACAGGAACTGCGAGCGCCAGCCACTAATAAAGAGGCGGTCGTTTTGGCGGTCGAATTCCTCGATCGAGGCCTCGGCGCGGTCGAACACCTGGATGACGTTCTGGCCGGCAAAGTCCTCCTCGATAATGCCGTTGACGGTGCCCAGGACCTGCTGTTGCTCGCGGAAGTACGGCTGCGAGAAGTGAATCATTACGGTCAGGATAATCGCGGCGGCCGGCAGCGTGAGCACGGTGACGCCAGTAAGCGGCAGACTGATCGAAAGCATCATGACGAGCACGCCGATAATCTGCGTCACCGACGTGATGAGCTGCGTCACGCTCTGGTTGAGCGACTGACCCAGCGTATCGACGTCGTTGGTGATGCGGCTGAGTACGTCTCCCTTGCTGTGGCCGTTGAAGTAACTCATCGGCACGACGGCGATCTTGGCGGCGATCTCCTTGCGCATGCGGTAGCAAATCTTTTGCGTGACGCCGGTCATGAGCCAGCCCTGGATGAGGCTGCAGACAGAGCTCGCCAGATACAGGCAGAGCAAAAAGCCGAGCGTCTTGGCGATCCAGGCAAAGTCGACATCGCCGGTGCCGTTGACCTTGGCAACCAGGCCCTCGAACAGTTTGGTGGTAACCTGGCCGAGCACCTTGGGTCCCACAATATTAAAGATGACCGAGCACACGGCAAAGGCGACGGCGGCAAACACGGCAATCTTGTGCTGGCCGATATAGCCGAGCAGCTGCCTCATGGTGCCCTTAAAGTCCTTGGCTTTTTCGCCGCGACGCATGCCACCCATGCGGCCCATGGGACCACGCTGGCGGGTGGGCTTGGGAATATGAGTCTTGGTCTCGTCTGCCATTAACGCTCGCCTCCTTCCATAACGGCTGCAATCTCTTCTTGGGTAAGTCCCAGCTCCTCGGCGGAAAGCTGCGACTGTGCGATCTCCAGGTACGCCGGGCAGCTGCGCAGCAGCTCCTCGTGCGTACCGGTGCCCACCACGTGGCCGTCGTCGAGCACGATGATCTGGTCGGCGTGCATGATGGTCGCGATGCGCTGGGCCACGACCACGAGCGCGGCGTCGGTAACGTTTTTGGCAAGCTCTTCGCGCAGGCGAGCGTCGGTCTTGTAGTCGAGGGCGCTAAACGAGTCATCGAACACCACGACCTCGGGCTTCTTGGCCAGGGCGCGGGCGATGGCCAAGCGCTGACGCTGACCGCCCGAGACATTGGAGCCACCCTGGCTGATGGGGGAGTCGTAACCGCCCTCGCGCTCGGCGATAAAGTCCTCGGCCTGGGCGATGCGCGCTGCCTGGTGCATGTCATCATCGCTTACCATGTCGCCGGCAAACTTGAGGTTGCTCTCGACGGTGCCCGAGAACAGACGCCCCTGCTGCGGGATATAACCAATGCGGCGGCGCAGCTCAGAGAGGGTCATATCGCGCACGTCGATGCCGTCAAGCGAAATGCTGCCGCCCGTGACGTCATACAGGCGCGGAATCAACTGCACGAGCGTGGACTTGCCCGAGCCCGTGGAGCCAATGATGCCGAGCATCTGACCGGCATGCGTGGTGAAGTTCACGCCGCTGATGACGTCGGCGCGGGCATCGGGATACTGGAAGCTCACGTCGCGGAAGGTGAGCTCGCCGCGCGGCGCGCTGGCCGCGGGCAGTTTGGGCGAGACGGGGTCGTTGATGCTGGTGGGGCAAGTGATGACCTCTTCCACGCGCTCGGCTGCGACCTCGGCACGGGGCAGGATAACCGAAACCATGGTGAGGATCATAAACGCCATGACGATCTGCATGGTGTAGGAGATAAACGCCATCATGTTGCCGACCTGCATCACGCCGTCGGACACGCCCTGGGCGCCAAACCAGACGATAAGCACGGTGATGCAGTTCATGACGAGCATCATGAGCGGCATCATAAAGCTCATGGCGCGGTTGGTGTAGAGCTGCGTGGTCATTAGGTCGAGCGAAGCCTTGTCAAAACGCTCGAGCTCATGTTCCTCGCGGTTGAACGAGCGGATGGGCATAAGGCCGTCGAGCAGCTCGCGGGCGGTAAGGTTCACGCGGTCCACAAAGCTCTGCATCTTTTTGAACTTGGGCATGGTGAGGCCCATGAGCACGCCGACAACGGCCGAGACCGCGATGATGGCCACGGCGATGGTCCACTCCAGGCCGGTGTGGTTGGCCAGGACGCGCATGACGGCGACGATGCCCATGACGGGGGCCATCAGGCACATGCGGATAAACAGGGTTGCGGCCATCTGGATCTGCTGAATGTCGTTGGTGCAGCGGGTGATGAGCGAGGCCTGGCTAAACTTGCCCACCTCGGCCGGCGAGAAGTGCATAACCTTGTTGAAGGTCTCGCGGCGCAGATCGCGGGCGATGGAGCAGGCGGTGCGCGACGCCACGGCACCGGTCAGGATGGTGGCGACGAGCGACACCAGGCACAGCCCAAACATCGTGGTCGCCATGCGGCTCAGGTAAGCGTTCTGCACGTCGGCGGGGTCGATGCCCTGCGCTTTGTACTCTTCTTGTACGTAGGTCACGGCGCGCTGGGTCACGATGGAGCCCGACATGGAGCCCATTTTGTCTGCCATATCGTTGGCGCCCTCGACGAGCTTGCCCTGGTCGATTAGGCCGCCTTCAACGCCTAGACGCAGGCTCTTCATGGTGATCTTGCCACCGTCGGCATCAATCTGCTTTTGCATGTTCTGCGCCGCTGCGGCCTTCTGCTGCATCTCGGCGAGCTGCTCGGGCGTCATCGCCGCCATCTGCTCGGGGGTGGGCATGGCCTGGGCAGCGTTGTTGTCTTTCTCGCTGGACGAGCCCATCATGTCGCCCATGGAGTCGGCGTCAATGCCCTGGTTGAACGAAAGGACGACAGTCTCGGGCAGGCTCATAATGTCGGCAATCTTGCTGCCATCGGCACGCTCTTCCTCGGTGCCCTTGTACGTTCGAATGCCGTTATTGTCCGCCTTGCTAAACACGGCCTCCGCAGCTTTGGCGTCCTTGGCGCTCATGAAGAGTTCGAGGTCGTCGAGCGATTCGGCGCGAATGGTGTCGGGCACGGGCGAGGCGATGCCGCCTTGCTGCACGCCCACGTCGACGATGTCGCTCATATAGGTAGGCAGCGCCAGATCGGCGTTGCAGCTGATTACGATAAGTACGATAGCTGTGAACAGTGCCAGGACGTGCTTTTTAAAGAGCTTGAGAATCCTCACTCGGCATCTCTCCTTTCTTGATTGCGGTCGATAATTTCGTTGGCACGTCTTAGAAGGCGCACCATCTCTTGGGTATCTGTTTCGCCGAGCTGCTCGAGGAAGGCCGCGGTGCGCTCCTCGAATTCCCGTCGTTTGATTTCGAGATCCTGGAATCCCTTGTCGGTCACCGTGACGTGTACGCGACGACGGTCGGTCTTTGAGTGCTCGCGCTCGACCCAGCCCTTGGCTTCGAGAGCGCGTAGGATATTGGCGATGCGGGCGCTCGAGACCCAGGCGCGATCGGCGAGTTCGCTCGGCGTGAGCGAACCGCCAGCGAGCATGAGGGCGCGCATGACGGCCATCTCGCCGCCGAGGGCTTTGTCCGCAAAGCGCGAAATGCGCTGATGCATGCTGCCGAACTCGGTAAGGAGCTGACGCCCAAGTTCACGGAAATCGGTATCTTCCACCGAAAACCCCTAACACTAGAAACTATTTTCGGTGAAAGATGATACCCCCGCACGCGCACCCTATACGGTAGATTTTGGGACATGCCTAGAAAACAACCTTTAGGCGACCTCCGTACACCGTCGGTATCAGCAAAGTTAGGGGTAGATCTCTGAGCACGTCCTAAAGCCCACTCAGAGGCACTTTACCCTGCTAAAGCTGGCATAACAGCTAGAGTGAACGTCGTACAAAGGCAAGGAAAAAACTAAACAAATCGGTGAACGGTAGTTGTTCACGCTCGCATTTCCTGCGGGTTTGTAAAAAACGCCCTTATGATATAAAAAAAGAAACATATAACAGCCCAGATGGAGAGGGTCGCTATGTTATCCTTCTCAAACGGGTGAAATCTTGGGTTTTGGGTTGCAGTTCCAAGGTGGACAAACGTTTTTCCCTGCACCAACATGTGGTGAAGAACGGAAGAAGCCGGTAGTGCAAGCCGAAAATTCAAGAATTCAATAAGCAGCGGTGTGAGAGAGCGCCGCATTACACGTAACTAGGAGCGTGGTTACACAATGCAGGAGGCATGGGAAGGCTTCAAGGAAGGCATTTGGACGGGGGAGGTTGACGTCCGAGACTTCATCCAGAAGAACTACACCCCTTACGAGGGCGACGAGTCGTTCCTCGTAGGTCCGACCGAGCGTACCAAGGAGCTGTGGGGCGAGGTTCTCGACCTGCTGCTTAAGGAGCGCGAGCAGGGTGGTGTCCTCGATATGGACACCAAGACCGTCACGGGTATCGTGAGCCACCCCGCTGGCTACATCGATAACGCCCACCGCGAGAAGGAGACCATCGTCGGCCTCCAGACCGACAAGCCGCTCAAGCGCGCTCTGCACGTCAACGGCGGTATCCGCATCGCTTGCCAGGCCGCCAGCCAGCACGGCTACAAGGTCGACGAGAACGTTGTCGAGCGCTACACCTTCGAGCGCAAGACCCACAACGCCGGCGTCTTCGATGTTTACACCCCCGAGATGCGTGCTTGCCGCTCGGCTCACATCATCACCGGTCTGCCCGATGGCTATGGCCGCGGCCGCATCATCGGCGACTACCGTCGTGTCGCCCTGTACGGTGTCGACTACCTGATTAAGGACAAGGAGGCCCAGAAGGCTTCCACCCCGACGGTCATGACCGCCGACAACATCCGCGATCGCGAGGAGCTGCAGGAGCAGATCCGCGCCCTCGGCGAGCTCAAGATGATGGCCGAGACCTATGGTTTCGATATTTCCAACCCTGCTACCAACACGCAGGAGGCCATCCAGTGGATGTACTTCGCCTACCTTGCTGCCGTCAAGGAGCAGAACGGCGCCGCTATGTCCATCGGCCGTACCTCTACGTTCATCGACATCTATGCTGAGCGCGACCTTGCCAACGGTACCTTCACCGAGGAGCAGATCCAGGAGTTCGTGGATCACTTCATCATGAAGCTCCGCATGGTCAAGTTTGCCCGTACCCCCGAGTACCAGGCCCTGTTCACCGGCGACCCGCAGTGGGTCACCGAGTCCATCGGCGGCATGGGTGTTGACGGCCGTACGCTCGTTACCAAGATGAGCTACCGCTATCTGCACACGCTCGAGAACATGGGTACCAGCCCCGAGCCCAACATGACCGTTCTGTGGTCGACCCGTCTGCCCGAGAACTTCAAGAAGTTCTGCGCCAAGACTTCTGTCGCCAGCTCCTCGATCCAGTACGAGAACGACGACCTCATGCGCGTTTACCACGGCGACGACTACGGCATCGCCTGCTGCGTGTCCTCCATGCGCATCGGCAAGGAGATGCAGTTCTTCGGCGCCCGCGCCAACCTGGCCAAGTGCCTGCTGTACGCACTCAACGGCGGTGTTGACGAGGTCTCCAAGAAGCAGGTCGGCCCCAAGTATCGCGCCGTCGAGGGCGATACGCTCGATTACGACGACGTTGTGGCCAAGTACAACGACATGATGAAGTGGCTCGCTGGCGTGTACGTCAACTCGCTGAACATCATCCACTACATGCACGATAAGTACTGCTACGAGCGCATTCAGATGGCTCTGCACGACAAGCACGTGCACCGCTGGTTCGCTACGGGCATCGCTGGCCTTTCCGTCGTGGCTGACTCCCTGTCCGCCATCAAGTACGCCAAGGTCCACCCCGTCCGTGACGAGAACGGCATCATCGTCGACTTCGAGACCGAGGGCGAGTTCCCCAAGTACGGTAACGACGACGACCGCGTCGACCAGATCGCTCACGACGTTGTGCACCAGTTCATGGAGTACATCCGCATGAACGACACCTACCGCAACTCCGTGCCCACGACCTCGGTTCTGACCATTACCTCCAACGTCGTGTACGGTAAGAAGACCGGCTCCACGCCCGACGGCCGCAAGGCTGGCCAGCCGTTCGCCCCGGGTGCTAACCCCATGCACAAGCGCGATAGCCACGGCGCCATCGCTTCGCTGTCTTCGGTTTCCAAGCTCCCGTTCCGCGATGCTCAGGACGGCATCTCCAACACCTTCTCCATCATCCCGAGTGCGCTCGGCAAGGAGGACCAGGTGTTCTTTGGCGATATCGACCTTGATCAGCTGGGCGAGTAACTATTGTTAGTGCTATACTAACAATAACGATTACTGATTAGCGCGCCGGTTTCGGCCGGCGCCTATTAATCGAAGGAGACACATTATGAAGGTTTCTGAAGTTTCCGAGACCCAGGCCGATAACCTGGTCCACATGCTCGACGCTTACGCCGAGAAGGGTGGCCACCACCTGAACATCAACGTCTTCAACCGTGAGACGCTGCTCGACGCTCAGGCTCACCCCGAGAAGTATCCGCAGCTGACCATCCGCGTTTCCGGCTATGCCGTGAACTTCCACACGCTCACCAAGGAGCAGCAGGACGAGGTCATTGCGCGTACCTTCCACGACAAGTTCTAAAGGGGTTTAACTCCCGCAGGATCGCCGGGCCGCTTTGGGTTACTTTCCAAAACGTCCTCGGACATGCAAAGGGCTCCGCTGCGCGCTTCGCGCGGCGGAGCCCTTTGCGTCCTGCGGAAATGTTTTGGAAAGTAACCCAAAGCGGCCCGGCGGGGGTCCTGTGTAGTCACCCTTTAGGCGGAACTCTCCTAATTATTTGGATGAGTCGTTTACTTACTTGTGCTGTTACCGTCTTCCCGCTGTTGTTGGGGTATGCTTTGTTCGTATGTAAACGTATGACATGTTGATGGGGGAGGGTGCTATGGCTCGCGAGGGCGCTCGTTCTAAGGATTCTGCTAAGCCTGGCATCAAGGAAGTTGCAGCGGTGGCGGGGGTTTCGCCTACTACGGTATCTCGCGTGCTGAATAATCGCGGCTATATTAGCCAAGAGACCCGCGATAAGGTCCATGCCGCGATGGAGCGCATCAACTATACGCCCAACGATATCGCCCGTGCCATGCTCAACGGTCGCCTTAATCTTATCGGTATGATCGTTCCCTTTGTGAGCAGCCCGTTCCATGCTCAGGTTGTGCAGGCGGTCGAGCGCACGTTGGCGGAAAATGGCTTTAAGATGTTGCTGTGCAACAGCGCCAATCGACCCGATCTTGAGCGTTCCTATATCGACATGCTCCGCCGCAATATGGTCGACGGCGTCATCGTCAACTCCCTCAATATCGGTGCCGAGGCATATGCCGAGATGGGCTTGAGCCTGGTTGGCATCGACTGCGATCTTGGCGAGGGCTCTGTCCAGATTGCAAGTGACAGCTATGGCATTGGCGAGCTCGCCACGCGCCGTCTGATTGATGACGGCTGCAGGCGTATCCTGTGCCTGCGCAGCAATAGCCGCATGCGCATGCCTGCCAATAAGCGTACCGATGCCTACCTCGATGTTGTTGAGCAGGCCGGCTTGTCCGCGCTTGTCCGTGAGGTTGAGTTCGTTAAGCCCGACGACGAAAAGGGCGCGGTCGTTGCGAAGATCCTCGATGAGAACCCCGATATTGACGGCATCTTTGCGGGAGACGATACGATGGCGGCCATCTGTCTCAACGTGATGAAGCAGCGCGGCTTGAGCGCTCCAGACGACATTAAGGTCGTGGGCGCGGATGGTGCCCGCCGCACTATGACGTTTATGCCTGACTTAACAACCGTACGTCAAGATATCGATCGCATCGGAGAGCTCGCGGCGCAATCCATCATTGCTCTTATTAACGGTGAAAAGCCCGAGTCGAATATCAAGCTTCCCGTTGAGCTTATCGAGGGCAAAACCGCGTAGTTCATCCCGTGCCAAAAGAATTCCTCAAACGCCTCTGATGACCGTTCACCGGCATATGTCAACCGTTTGCCGACGACTGGAACTGCGAAAAGACGTATTGGTGTAAAAACGTTTGACATATGAAAACGATTGACATATCTTGCCATTGTACCGAGTTAGTATGTCGTGGAAAGGAAGTCTCGGATGCACAAGGTGTATTACCAGCCTGAGGGAATTTGGGTAGGCGACATCATGCCGTACGGCGAGGACGGCACGTTCTATCTCTATCATCAGCGTGACACGCGTAACCCCGAACCTTTCGGAGAGCCGTTTGGCTGGGCACTCGCTACGACCAAGGATTTCGTCAACTACAAGGACTTTGGCGAGAGCCTTGAGCGTGGCGGCGACGAGGAAGTCGACCAGTACATTTATGCCGGCACGGTGTTTAAGGTGGGCGACAAGTACCATGCGCTCTACACTGGTTGCAATCGCGATAAGGTCCGCGCACGTTTGATGAAGCAGGTTCTTCTTCACGCAACGAGCGACGACGCCGTCAAGTGGGAGAAGAACATCGCCGAGACGCTGCTTCCGCCCCAGGAGGGTTACGATGACCGCAACTGGCGCGATCCCTTTGTGCTTTGGGATGAGGAGAACGAAGAGTACATGCTCATCCTCGGCACGCGTGTGGGCGAGGACAAGCGTCTGATGACCGGCCGCCTGGTCAAGTTCACCTCCAAGGATCTGACCAACTGGGAGTTCCAGGGCGACTGGTGGAACCCGGGCCTGTACACCATGTTTGAGATGCCTGATCTCTTTAAGATGGGCGACTGGTGGTACCTCGTCTTTTCCGAGTACAGCGACGGCAACAAGACCCGTTACCGCATGTCCAAGTCCATCAACGGTCCTTGGATTACCCCCGCTGACGACTCCTTCGACGGCCGCGCGTACTACGCCGCTCGCACCGCATTCGATGGCGAGCGTCGCGTTCTCTTTGGTTGGGTTCCTACGCGTGACGAGGGCGGCGACCCCAGCTCTTACCTATGGGGTGGCACCTTTATGCCCCTCGAGATCGTTCAGCGTGCCGACGGAACGCTCGGCACCAAGCTCCCCGACAGCATGCTTGGCGCCTTTGGCGAGGCTAAGGCAGTCGAGACCTTTGAGCTTTCCTGCGAGTCGGGCAAGGTCGAGCAGGTGCTCGCCGCGGATGCCGGCTCCACCTACTTGCTCGATGCCGACATTGAGCTCGGCGGTAACGCTGCCGGCTTCTCGGTCAAGTTCGCCGAGGACGCCGAGACCGGTCTTGCCTATGAGTTCCGCGCCAACCTGCGCGAGGGCAAGCTCGAGTTCACGCCGGCTCCCCAGTACCCGTGGTTCCAGGTCAACAACATGGGCCTCGAGCGTCCGTTGTTCTTTAAGGGCGAGGGCACTCACCATGTGCGTCTGGTCGTCGACGACGACATCGCGACCATCTTTGTCGATGATGTTGCGCTCAACGCTCGCTTCTGCAACAAGCAGGGCCAGGGTGTGGCGCTTACCGTCACCGACGGTGCGCTCAAGTGCGCAAACGCAACGATCGCGTCTCTGTAGCGGCAACGAACCGTTTTATGATTTAGAAAAGGAATGGAGAGGAACATGGACTACAAGGCAGTGTCCCAGCAAGTCGTCGACAACGTCGGCGGACTGGAGAACATCGAGGGCGCCACGCATTGCGTGACCCGTCTGCGTCTGGTGCTCAAGGATACGAGCAAATACAACAAGGCCGAGCTCGAGAACATCGATGGCGTCAAGGGCGTGCTGTACAACAGCGGCCAGCTCATGATCATCTTTGGTACCGGTACCGTCAACAAGGTTTACGATGAGTTTATGGCTCTGACGGGCGTTAAGGAGATTAGCGCTTCCGAGGTCAAGGGCGCCGAGGCGGACAAGAAGGGCAAGTTCTTCTCGGTCCTCAAGGTATTCTCGGACATCTTTATCCCCATCATTCCTGCCTTCGTCGGTGCCGCTATCATCATCGGCCTTAAGTCGCTGATCGTTGCCAACGGCCTCTTTGGCATGGAGGGCAGCCTCGCCGATCACAGCGAGTTCCTCAAGAACCTCGCAAGCTTCTTTGCCATTATCGCCACCACGTTCGACTACCTGCCTGTCCTGGTTATGTACAGCGCGGTCAAGCGTTTTGGCGGTAACCCGATCCTGGGCATCCTCGTCGGTATCGTCATGGTTCACCCGAGCCTCATGAACCGCAACACGTTCGTTATGGACCCGACGGGTGCTGAGTACTGGAACTTCGGTCCGCTATCCATTCCCATGGTTGCTTTCCAGGGCGGTGTGTTCCCCGCAATCCTGACTGCCTGGTTTATGGCTAAGGTCGAAAAGATTGCCCAGAAGTACATCCCCGAGGTCGTTTCGTTCGTCTTTGTCCCGACCGTTACCCTGATTCTTGCTAACGTTGCCCTGTTCACCGTGTTCGGCCCGCTCGGCAACCTGATCGGTGACGTCCTCGCCGGCGTAATCGATATCCTGTACAACAGGATGGGCGTCTTTGGTGCCTTTGTCTTCGCCGCGTTCCTGCAGCCGCTCGTCGTTACCGGTACGCATCAGTTCATCCAGGGTATCGAGGCAAACCTTGTTGCCACGACTGGCTTCAACTACATCCAGGCCATCTGGTCGGTTTCCATCATCGCCCAGGGCGGCGGCGCCATCGGTATGTACCTCATTCACAAGAAGCACTCCAAAGAGCGCAACATCTGCATGTCGTCCTTTATCCCGACGCTGGTCGGAATCTCCGAGCCCGCTATCTTTGCTGCAAACATGCGCTATTCGATCATTCCGTTCATCTGCGCATGCATCGGTGCAGGCTGCGGCGGTGCCTTCGTCAAGCTCTTTGAGGTGCGCGCTATCGGTCAGGGTCTGACCGGCGTGCTTGGCCTGCTCATCGTCACGCCCGAGACCCTCGTGTGGTATGTGGCTGGCAATCTCATCGCCTTTATCGTGCCGATCGTCTTGATCTTTGCCTACAACAAGGCAAAGGGCGTGCCGACCACCGATGAAGAGGGCGCTGGCGCTGGCTTCGACGTTAGCTTCTAGTTGAGCCGTTCAGTGTAATCTGAGGATAAGTCCATTTGAGGAAGGGCGTTCGACTCGTGTGAGTCGAGCGTCCTTCCCCATAGACGAGAAAGTCAACGGCGATGTTAAATCAAAAAAACAAGGTGACACGCGCGGACTATGAGCAGTGGCGTGTCGGACAGGATGAGACGGCGGCTCGCATCGCGTCCGACCCCGATAGGCTTCTGTTCCATGTGGAGCCTGAGCTTGGCTGGCTCAACGACCCCAACGGTTTGGTTCAGATTGGTGATACGTATCACATCTATCATCAATACGATCCGTTCGATGCTGCGCATGGCGGTCCAGTGCTTTGGAACCATCTGACGACAAAGGATTTTGTGACGTACGAGAATCACGGCCCCGTGCTGTTCCCCGATTCCGATTTGGATTCGAGCGGAGCGTATTCTGGTTCTGCCTTTGTACGTGATGGCAAGATTCACTACTTCTATACCGGCAACGTCAAGCATTTTGACCGCGATGATTACGACTACGTGTTGACGGGCCGTGAGCAAAACCAGATTCATATGGTTGCCGAGAATCCCGACGAATTGGGCGAGAAGCGCATGGCTGTTGGACCAGTCGATTACCCCGACGATATCGGTACGCACGTGCGCGACCCCAAGATCCTTGAGCACGATGGTATCTACTACATGGTTCTGGGCGCTCGTACGAAAGACGACCGTGGCTGCGCGCTTGTCTATACTTCGCGTGATTTAGGGGTCTGGAGCTATGCGACGCGCATTGAGCTGGGCGAGAAGTTTGGCTTTATGTGGGAGTGCCCTGATCTGTTTGAGCTTGATGGCGAGCTTATTCTCGTTTGCTGTCCGCAGGGTGTGCCTGCCGATGGTTGGCGTTACCGCAATCCGCATCAGTGCGTGTGGTTCCCTATCGAGGCCGATTGGGAGGCGCCGAGTTTTAAGATCACCGGGCAGGGCATGCCCCCGATGGTCGATGCCGGTTTTGATTTCTATGCTCCGCAGTCCTTTGAGGATGCTGCAGGCCGGCGTTTGATGATCGGATGGTCGGGTTGCCCCGATGCGACGGCGGAAAACCCGACGGTGGCGCGCGGGTGGCAGTGCGCGTTGACGGTGCCGCGAGAGCTGAGCATGCGCGATGGTAAGCTCTGCCAGCAGCCGGCGCACGAGATTGAGAGGATGCGCGGCGACTGCGTTCGCGCGACAGGCGGTGAAACCGTTGAGGAGCCGGGCCGCCTGTTTGATCTTGTGGTTTCCTGCGAGGGCGCCAAGATGGTCGAGCTCGAAATCCGCAAGGGTGTCTTTGTGCGTTATACGGACGGGATGCTTACCCTCGATATGGGTGACGAAGGCTATGGGCGCGACCAGAGGTCGATTGAGCTCGGCGAGCTTCGCGACCTACGCGTGCTTTCGGACACTACGATGGTCGAGATTTTTGCCAACGGCGGCGAGGCAGCACTTGCGAGCCGTACCTATTCGCCGGCGGTCTCGGCGATGGGGTTGCATGCCGAGGGTGCGGCGTCGATGGATTTCTACCGTCTCGCGCATTAACCGTGCGTGGAACACGATTGGACTTGCTGGGCGGAATGTGTCGCAGTTGCCGCAGCGAACTACCGTTTATCGTGTATAGCTGCCGTTTGCGGAGTAAGTAACACATTGTTGCAAACCGTGTAGAATCCTAAATAAGCACGGAGTTTTCCAGGGAGACGCTGTCCTTTGTTGTGTGCAAGGGGCGGCGTCTTTTTGGCGCTCTGCCGCCGTTGTGCAACAGTGCGGCGGCGCGTGCCATGTATTGAAAAGCCAATGTCGAGATGGGTCGTGATAATAATGGACAAGTACGTAATCGTGGTTGAGTCTGGGTCGGATGTGACGCCGGAGCTTTGCGAGCGCTACGGCATCGTGCGCGTGCCCATGCATGTCACGATTGGTGACGAGACCGTCGAGGACGGTTCGATCGATCCGCTCGAGATTTATTCACGCTGCAACGAGTTTGGCGTAATGCCCAAGACCAGTGGCTGTGCGCCTGCGGATTTTGCGCACGTATATGACCGTATCCATGCCGAGCAGCCCGATGCGACCATTCTGCATCTTGCGTACTCCGAGGCCACGACCTGCTCGCATCAATCATCGAAGATCGCCGCCAAGGGTCGCGACTACGTCTACTCCATGGACACGCGCTTTGTCTCGGTGGGCCAGTCGCTCGTCGTCGTCGAGACCGCCAAATACATCGAGGCTCACCCCGATGCCACCGTCGACGAGATTTTCGCTTTTACGAATTCCGTCATGGACCGTGTGCTTCTGGGTTTTGTTCCTACCGACCTAGCCTTCCTTAAGGCGGGCGGTCGTCTGTCCAACGTGGCATTCCTTGGCGCCCACCTGCTCAAGATTAAGCCCTGCATTGAGGTGACGGGCGGCAAGTTCGTGGCGACCAAGAAGTTCCGCGGCTCTATGCTCAAATGCGCCCGTGCCTTTATTGACCACATGGTTGCGAAGGGCGAGATCGACTACTCGCACATTGGCCTGGCGTATTCGGTGGGCCTTTCCCAGGAGCTGCGCGACGACATGGAGGTCTATGCGCATGACCTGGGCTTTAAGGATATTACCTGGACTCAGGTTGGCGGCGTCATCTCGAGCCATTGCGGCCCGACCGCCTTCGGCGCGGTGCTCACGCTCAAGGCGTAAAGCCTGGCGTCTATCGATTTCTATTGCCTTGACGGCGGGCGGGTTGCGACAACCTTCCCGTCGCTTTTGCATGGGGCCAAATAGGACAATCCAATTGACCGCTAAACCGTTTCGCCATCAAGCATATAGGCTAGAATGACTCTGGCATTTATGTAGCTAAAACCAATGAGAGGCAAGGTAGCGGGAATGGCTGAGATGACGCTCGAGGGTGTGGACGCTCGTCCTGAGGACTCCGCGTTTGCCCTGGGCCGCGTGCATTCGATTGAGACGATGGGAACGGTCGATGGACCCGGCATCCGCTTTGTGGTGTTTGTTCAGGGCTGCCCCATGCGCTGTGCGTATTGCCACAACCCCGACACCTGGTCGGTTAACGGCGGCACCATGGTGACCGTCGAGCACCTGATGGACGAGTTCCAGAGCAACCATGAGTTTTACCGCAGCGGCGGTATTACGGTGTCCGGCGGCGAGCCGCTCCTGCAGCCCGCGTTTTTAGCCGACCTGTTCCGCGCCATGCACAATAACCCCGATGGTCGCGTGCATACCTGCTTGGATAGCTGCGGCTATGCGTTCGATCCCGCGCATCCCGAGAAGTTCGATGCCGTACTCAACGAGACCGATATGGTGCTGCTCGACATTAAACACGCCGATCCCGTCGAGCATAAAAAGCTGACCGGTTGCGATCCCGCACGCATCCTGGCGTTTGGTGATGAGCTCGCGCGTCGCAAGATTAAGGTTGTTATTCGCCATGTGGTGGTGCCGGGCATTACCGATACGGTTGAGGAGTGCGAGAAGCTCGGTCGTCTGATCGCTCCATGGCACAACGTGGTGGGCCTGGAAATGCTGCCGTATCACACGATGGGTGTCGTCAAGTACGAGCAATTGGGCATTCCCTATAAGCTCGAGGGCGTTCCACAGATGGATACCACGCGCATGCCCGAGCTGCGCAACGCCGTCATGATGGGCATGAAAAAGCGCCGCGCGGAACTCAAAAACGCTATCGGCTAGCGAGCCATTCTGCTCCCCAAGGGCACTCATTGGGGACAGACTTAAATGAGTGCCCCGGGCACCTAGTTGATTGCTAAAGAGCCCCGTCAAATTGCGGTGGAATAGTTCTTGTGTATCGGCTTATGCCGCCCAAATAGGAACTATTCCGCCGCAACTGCGTTTTGGGTGGAGATGCGCAACAGAATCGGTGTATTTGCATAGAAACGCCTGTGGTTTCTTTAAAGACGCCTTAAACGCCGCTGAATATCTTTGGAAAGAAATGCCTGCTCGGTATTATGCTGCTCGTATATAAACGGTAGCAGTCAGGAGACCACGTGCGAAACAACGCATCGCGGGATGAGTATGTGCCGCAGCATAGCAGCAGATATGAGACGAAGGGCACGTCTTCGCGTGGCCTTGCTGACGCTCGCATCCGCGTGACGAAGATTGCCGCCATTGGGATGCTGACGTTGGCGGTTATTATCCTCGGAATTACCGCCAAAACCTACGCGTCGGAGCGAATGGCACACTCAGATGCGTCAACGGTACAGACGCAAAACAAAAAGGTCTCTGAATCTAAAGCCACCGCAAGTCAAACCCTGTCGACAGCGAGTCTCAAGACGAGGCTTTCGAAGGCGGACTTTAACGATATTCCCTCAGGCGATACCGTGCAGACCTTCTCACTGGTTGATAACCAGATCCCCGTCCTGGAGGATGAGAGCCTCGCCGCGCTCCAAGATGCCCTGAGTCAGGCGCAGGAGCTGGGCGATGTGGGCGTAGTGTTCTACGACCTATCGAGCGGCAAGGGCGTGACGTATAACGCGGACGCCGAGGTGTACGGTGCGAGTAGCTACAAGGCACTTTATGCGTTGTACATCTGCGAATCTCTGGTCGAGACGGGCCAGGTCTCACTCGATGATTCCCTTGGCACCTATGGCGGCTACAACATGGGCTGGCAGACGGTGCGCGACCTGATCGAGGCCGCGGTCGTTAATTCGGACAACGATTCGTTTATCGCGTTGCGTGCGGCGTTTGACCGTGTCGGTTACGAGGATTGGATTGTCGGTCTTGGCGTCGATTACGATACCGCACTCGATCCGATGAGTGATTTTCCCACTTATTGCCCGCGCACCTCGGCCAAGTTGTGGTGCGAGATGAGCGAGTATCTGAGCCATGATACCGAGACGTCACAATGGCTGTCGGGCCTTCTGGCCTCTACGGCCCGATCGTTTATTCGTGACGGCATTGCGGACGACCAAGCCTTGGTGCGCAACAAGGCAGGCTGGATTAGCGAGGATGGTTGCTATTCGACATGCGATGCGGGCCTTATCGACATCGATGGCCGTACCTATGTCATGAGCATCATGACATCGATGCCGTGGAGCGACCGCTCGAGCGAGGTTACGGCTGCGATTGCAAAGGCTCTGTTTGATACGCGAGCTGCGCTGGCCTAGCGTGTTCGTTTGACGAGGTCAAACAAAATGCTGGTACCATACCGTGGTTGAGAATTTCGTATAGGTTTGGGGAATGGCATGGCTACCATCGCGATTATCGGTGCACTCGAAAAAGAGATCATGCAGATTAAGGAAGAGCTGAGCGACGTTTGCGAGGCACAGGAGGCAGGCTTGAACGTTGTGAGCGGTGAGTTCGACGGCCTGACGCTTGTCGCCACGACCGCGGGCATGGGCACGGTGAACGCCGCTGCTGCGACGCAGCACCTCATTAGCAAGTATGCTCCACAGGCAGTTGTGCTTTCGGGTATCGCGGGCGGTTTGAACCCCAAGCTTCATATCGACGACGTGGTCATCGGCAAACGCCTGCGCTATCTGGATACCGATACCGCGCTTATTGCCGAGTCTGCACCGGGGCTCGAGGAGTTTGGCTCGACGCCTGCGCTGGTCGATATTGCTGCCGATGTGCTTGCTGAGCGTGGCTTTGTCAACGCTTCCACAGATGCAGCCGCCTCGAACGAGGGTGCAAAGCAGTTCCTCGTCGGCACGATTGCCACGGGCAACCGCTTTGTAACGGGCGCCGCCATGCGCAACGACGCTATCGAGGCGACGCATGCCGATTGTGTCGGCATGGAGGGCGCGGCGATTGCCCATGTCGCAACTAAAAATGGTGTCGATTGCCTGGTGCTGCGCGCTATCAGCGATAATTGTGATGAGGCGTACGATGCGATTTGCGACCGCGAGTTCGACCTGTTCGAGTATGCCCGTACCGCGAGTGGCATTACACTCGATATCGTTCGCCGTATCGCTGCTATCTATTAGCGCGCTCTTTTGTAAGAACCTACGACCAAGGAGTGTCCATGGCCGATTCCATTAACTACCAGCTTGCCAAGTTCGTTGCCAGCTATGGCAAGGTTTCGCAGATTCCCGAGTCCACCTGCCCCGAGGTGAGCTTCGTCGGCCGCTCCAACGTGGGCAAGTCGTCGATCATGAACAAGCTTTTTGGCCGCAAGAACCTCGTCAAGGTTTCGAGCACGCCGGGTAAGACGAGCAACATCAACTTCTTCGAGGCCGACGACGTGCACTTTGTCGACCTGCCGGGCTATGGTTTTGCCCGTCGTTCCAAGGCCGAGCGTGACCGTTGGGCAGAACTTATCGGCGACTTCTTCGACTCGGAGCGCAGCTTTAACCTGGTCGTGTCGCTGGTGGACATTCGCCACGATCCCAGTAAGCTCGACCATGACATGATCGACTACCTGCAGGGCAACGAGTTCAACTTTATCGTCTGCCTCACCAAGGCCGACAAGCTCAGCCGCACCCAGCAGGCCCGCCAGGCAGCAGCCATCAAAAAGCAACTCAACGTCCCGGCCGAGAACGTAATCATCACAAGCTCCCAAACCGGCACCGGCATCGACGAACTCAAAAAGCGCATCGCCGAGGCCTGCCTCTAATAAGCGCCCCTTACCAGCAAGAGCCCCCACCAATAAAAAGCAGGCTATCAGCCCGGCGCCCCTTCAAAGCGTGGGTCCCTATAGACATCCTCAGCAAGGTAGGCGCAGGGGCGGTCGGGGTGTTCCCTCAAAATCATTCCGCAGCGCGAAGGCCCCTTGTCCGTCGCTCCGTAGGAGCAGGGCAAGGGGCCTTCATGCGCGAGGACGATTTTGAGGGAACACCCCGACCGCCCCGGACAGGTAATGGGAAGGATGTCTACAGGTACTCGATTTGAGCGCCTTCCGTGTCGCACGTTAGAATATGCGTCTCACATTTGGGGAACTGCTCGCGCAGCTTGACCTGCAGGAACTTTGCCACGATGGTGTCGTCAGTCACGGCCATGAGGGTCGAGCCGGAGCCACTGATCCAGATGGTCTTGGCGCCTCCGTTAAGGCAGGTGTCGCGCACGGCGTTGTAGTCGGGGATGAGGCGGCGGCGATAGGGCTCCTGGATGCGGTCGTCGTTGGCGGCGGCAATCAGGTCAAGGTCGCCGGTCTCCAGGCCGCGCGTCATGCCGGCGATGCGTCCCATTTGCCATACGGCGGTGGAGAGTGGAATCTCCTGCGGCACAACCTTGCGGGCCTCGCTCGTATGCACCTCGTAGGGCGGAATCACGGTAATAAAACGCAGGCGATCGCTCACCTCGTAGCGCAGGCACTGGGGGAGCGAATCGGTCGGCGTAAAGGAGCAGACGGCGCCGCCCAGGATGGCGGGGGCGACGTTATCGGGATGGCCCTCGACCTCGGTGGCAATGCGGACGAGCTCGGCACGGTCGACGGTGTGGCCCGTCAGCGCGGCGGCCGCCATGATGCCGGCGACGACGCAGGTGGAGCTAGAACCCAGGCCGCGGGCGACGGGCACGTCGGTCTGAATGTCGATAGCAACGGGAAAAGCCGGCTCGCCCCACGCGGCCAGAGCATCGACAAAGCTCACATAGACCAGGTTATTCTCGTTTTGGAACTCCTCGGGGCAGCCCGTGATGGTGAGCTTGTCGGTGCGCTCGAAGGTGAAGTGCGAGTAGAGGCTGACGGCCATGCCGAGGGTATCGTAGCCAATGCCTAGGTTGGCGCTTGTTGCTGGGACGGTGATCTTGATCATGTGGGTCCTCCTGGGCGGGTCTGCCTGTTTAGTTCGCTGCTCGGGCAGTCCTGGCTCGCTCGGAAAGCACATTAAGTGCTTTCCGGCTCGTGCGGAACTCGCGACGAACTAAACAGGCAGACCCGCATGTCAGTTCGTCATCATCCCGGGGGTTATCTGATGAAAGAAGGTGCGCCGGCTTTCGCCGGCGCTTAATAAGGGATCTAGTTGGCACTCATTCGTTTTGCTGCGGACTCGACGTAGCTTGCCATCTCATCGACGTCGCAGACGTCTTCGAAGCGGACGGGTTTGGATTCGAGTTCGGCGAGCTGGCTCGGGGCGACCGTGTTGGTGGCCTGCTCGAGTACGCGCATAGCCTCAAAATCATCCTCGGGAACGTCGAGGCCCAGGGCGTCGCAGCAGGCGCGCGGGAACTTGTAGGGGCTTGCGGTCGAAAGCAGCACGCGGGCCTTGGCACCCTCGGCGGGAGCGACCTGCTCAAAGACGTGATAGCCGCAAGCAGTATGCGGATCGATCACGTAGCCGTTCGCATCCCAGCAGCTCTTGATGGCAGTGCGGACCTCGTCCTCGCTGGCCCAACCGCAGCCAAAGACGCTCTGAATCTTTGCGAGCAGGTCGGCAGGAACCTCGTAGCGACCAGTCTGCGCCAGCTGCTCCATAAGTCCGGCAACAAGCTCGCAGTCGCCATCGGACAGGAAGTACAGCATGCGCTCCAGATTGGAGCTAATAAGGATGTCCATCGACGGCGAGATGGTCGTGAAGAACGGGCGGTTACGGTCGTAAACGCCGGTGGTCAGGAAGTCGGCAAGCACGTTGTTCTTGTCGCTCGCCACGACGAGCTTGGCGACGGGCAGACCCATGCGCTTGGCGTAGTAGCCGGCCAGGATATCGCCAAAGTTGCCGGTCGGTACGCAGAACTCCACGGCGTCGCCGGCCTCGATGGCGCCGGCGCGCAGCAGCTGCGCATAGGCGGCAAGGTAGTAGACGACCTGCGGTACCAGGCGGCCGACGTTGATGGAGTTGGCGCTCGAAAGCACCGTGCCGGCGGCCTCCAGGCGCTTGGCAAGCTCCTTATCGGCAAAGATGCGCTTGACAGCACTCTGGGCGTCGTCGAAGTTGCCGCGGATGCCGCACACGGCGACGTTGTCGCCCTCCTGCGTGGACATCTGCAGGTTCTGGACGCGGCTAACCTTGCCCTCGGGATAAAAGACGGTGATGCCCGTGCCCGGAGCGTCAGCAAAACCGGCGAGCGCGGCCTTGCCCGTGTCGCCCGACGTGGCGGTGACGATCATGATGCGCTCAGCTCCGCCGTCCTTGGCAGAGGTGCGGGCCATGAGGCGGGGGAGCATCTGCAGGGCGACGTCCTTGAAGGCGCTCGTGGGACCGCCAAAGAGCTCCATCACATAGGTCTGAGGGGCGTCAGCGCCCGGCGCAGCGTCGAGTTTGACGAGCGGCGTAACCTCTTCACTCGCGAACGTGCCGCGGTATGCCTCGTCGACACACGCCGAAATTTCTTCGGCCGTGTAATCATTCAGTAACATTCCCAACACATCTTGAGCGATTTCAAAGTACGATTTATCTGCAAGCGAGCTGATATCGACCTGCTGGGTGCCGAGCTCGTCCGAGACAAACAAACCCCCGTCGGGAGCGATGCCGGTGCGGATTGCCACCTTACTTGAGCACGATAAAGTGCGTCCTCGTGTACTATGATAAGTTCCCATATAACACTGCTCCTCGGATGCCTTGGTCCCAATCGGTGAAACCATGGTATCAGAGCGCGCAAAACAGGTTTGCAGAGGCTTTTAGAAAGGTAACCTCAAGCCCATGATTAAGATTGCCAAGTTTGGCGGCTCGTCGGTCGCCGACGCCGAACACTTCAAGAAGATCAAGGCCATCGTCGACGCCGACCCTGCCCGCCGTTTTGTGGTGGTTTCCGCCTGCGGCCGCCGCTTTAAAGGCGACACCAAGGTGACCGACCTGCTCTACCTGGTTAACGCGCACGTTAAGTATCACGTGTCGTGCGAGGAACTGCTCGAGGACATTGGCCAGCGCTATTTTGATATCGCTGACGAGCTGGAGCTCACCTATCCCATCCGCGAGGAGTTCGCGGCCTTTGCCGAGCGCGCCCGCTCGGGTGGCTACTCCACCGAGGAGCTCGTAAGCCGTGGCGAGTACTTCACCGCTCGTCTGATGGCCGAGTACCTGGGCCTGCCGTTCCTGGACGCCGCGACGGTTGTGGCGTTCCATCACGACGGTACGCTCAGCATGAATCGCACCTCCGAGCTGGTGCAGGAGTACGGCCAGCAGGGCGGCTTTGTTATGCCCGGTTTCTACGGCGCGACGCGTGAGGGCCAGATCAAGCTGCTCGATCGTGGCGGCGGCGATATCTCGGGCTCGATTTTGGCTAAGTGCCTGGGCGCCGACCTTTACGAGAACTGGACCGACGTCTCGGGTTTCTACTCTGCCGATCCGCGCATTGTTCCCGAGGCTCAGCCCATTGCCCGCGTTACCTACGAGGAGCTGCGCGAGCTTTCGTACATGGGTGCAAGCGTCCTGCACGAGGAGGCCGTGTTCCCCGTGCGCGAGGCGGGCATTCCGCTGGTCATCAAGAACACCAATGCGCCGCAGGACCCCGGCACCATCATTAGCGAGACGGCTGACGAGGGCGAGGCGGAGCCCATCATTACCGGCGTGACCGGCAAGCGCGGCTTTGTCGCCATCAACGTTGCCCGCGACCGCACCAAGCCCCGTGTCGGCTTTATGCGCCGCGCGCTTTCGGTCTTCGAGCGTTATGACGTTTCCGTCGAGCACATGCCCACCGGTGTCGACCGCTTTGGCGCCGTGGTGCAGGAGCAGGACGTTCACGATTCGCTGTACTCGCTCGTGGGCGACATTCAGCAGGAGGTCGAGCCGCTCGAGATTGAGGTTGTCGAGGGCCTGGCGCTTATCGCGACCGTCGGCCGTAACCTGCGCGGTCGTGCCGGCATCTCTGGCCACCTGTTTGGCATGCTTGGCCAGGCGGGCGTGAGCGTGCGTATGATTTCACAGAGCTGTGACGAGATCAATATCATTATCGGTGTCGAGGAGAAGGACTTCGACCTGGCGATTCAGACCATTTACCGCGCCTTCTCCGACGAGAACGGCATTGTGAAGGTCTCCGACCTGGAGGCTCCCGCGCCGGCCGATCCCACCTTGGCCGCGCTCAAAAAGTAGCGACTGCTCGGTAGATTTTTGGGTCATGTCTCAAAAATCTACGGCGGGGCGTTTCGTTTCGGTTTCGTTTCGACGGGGCGGGTTTCGTGTCCGCCCCGTTCTTGTATACACTGGCAACAATAATCAGCCTGCTCGGCGTGCGGGCAAAAGCCAAAACCTTTAAAGGGGGAAGCATGAAACAGTACACGGTTGCTATTTTGGGCGCGACGGGAGCCGTGGGCACCCAGATGCTCGAGTGCCTCAACGAGCAGGAGTTCCCGGTCGGCAAGCTCAAGCTGTTGGCAAGTGCACGCTCCGCGGGCAAGACCGTTGAGTTCCGCGGCGAGCAGATCGTGATTGAAGAGGCTTGCCCTGAGGCCTTTGAGGGCTGCGATATTGTGCTCGGAGCCGCCGGCGACGATATCGCCAAGGAGCTGCTGCCCGAGGCCGTCAAGCGCGGCGCCGTCGTGGTCGACAACAGCCATGCCTTCCGCATGGATCCCGAGGTGCCGCTGGTCGTGCCCGAGATCAATGCCGACGATATCAAGTGGCATCACGGCCTTATCGCCAACCCCAACTGCGCGACCATCATCGGCCTGGTTCCCACCTGGCCGCTGCACCAGCTCGCCGGCGTGAAGCGCATGATCGTCTCGACGTATCAGGCGGCTTCGGGTGCCGGCGCTCCCGGTATGGCCGAGCTCGAGGCTCAGCTGGCCGCCCTGGGCCGTGGCGAGGAGATTCCCGAGCCGCGCGCGTTTGCCGCCCAGCTGGCGAGCAACCTGATTCCGCAGATCGGCGGTGTCAAGGAGGAAGGCTTTACCTCCGAGGAGATGAAGCTGCAGAACGAGGGCCGTAAGATCATGCACTTGCCCGAGCTGCGCGTGAACTGCACCTGCGTGCGCGTGCCCGTGCTGCGTTCGCACTCCGAGAGCATTACGCTCGAGTTTGAGCGCGATATTACGGTTGAGGAGGCCCGTGCTGCGCTTGCTACCGCTCCCGGCGTCAAGCTGGTTGACGATATGGCTGCCGAGGATGCACACGACCGCTTCCCCATGCCGATGGACACCTCCGACCAGGACCTGATTTGGGTCGGCCGCGTGCGCCGCGACATCTCGAACCCCGAGGCTGCGCGCGGCATCACCTTCTGGTGCTGCGGCGACCAAATCCGTAAGGGCGCGGCAACCAACGCCGTCCAGATCGCTAAGCTGCTCTGCGAGTAGTGTGACCTGTCCGGCGGGGGCCGGGCTTAGTTTTCAGAACGTCCTCGACCATGTGTGGCGCCTTGTCCTGCTCCTTCGGAGCCGCGGACAAGGCGCCACACTGGTCTGCGGAGTGTTCTGAAAACTAAGCCCGGCCCCCGCCTGCGGTGACTCGGCTGCGAGCGGCCTGCGATGGGGCCGTTGTTGGCTGGGGCCGCTGGGCTGATGTGAGGGCACGTGGTCGTTGCGGGCCCTGGCCCCGGCGGCGGCCTCGGCGCTTTGCGCCTGCCGCCTTTGGGGACTGTGGGGCGCGGCCGGCAGCTGCGGCGCGTTGCGCCTGCTGCCTGAGGTGGCTTTGGGGTTGGTGCGAATCGGGGTCTAATACTTTCCCGAGAAGTGAACGACCTTATTTGGACCCCCGAAGCATTGGCAATTTTTGACCGCTATTTCCTGCGGTTTTGCTGTGCGAATCCTGCGGTTTTGCGGTCTAAAGGTGTGGATGCTCCGGGGCTTCGTTTTTACTCGTTCACTTCTCGGGAAAGTATTAGAGCTCAGCTGATAGAGGTACCGCTCTGGCGTCGAAGCCCTGCGTCTTTTTCGCTTGATTGGGGAAAGCGGCCTCGCTTAAGCAATTGCGAGCCCGCCCAGACGTATCTGCGGGGTTGTCTGCACAATTCGCGGTATTATGTTTGCGAAGTTTTGAAAGGAGCCGCTGGTGGTCACGACGACGTTTGCTTCGCCTTTGGGCGAAATATTGCTTGCCGCTGATGGCCGCGGTCTGACGGGGCTTTGGTTTGAGGGGCAGGAGCACTTTGGCTCCACGCTTCTCAAAGAAGATCCCGAACATGTTGAAGGCGCTGATGCAGTTTCCGGTACTGGTGGCATGTCGTCGGTGAGTCCGGCAAATGGTGCGGCGTCTTCGGTGCTTGAGCGTTCCTGGGCTTGGTTGAATGCTTATTTTGCGGGGCAGGAGCCTCGGTTTACGCCGCCGTTGCATATGATTGGTACGGCGTTTCAGCGCGAGGTTTGGTTTGAGCTGCTTTCTATCCCGCGTGGCGAGATCGCTACGTATGGTGAGATCGCCCAGCGTGTTGCGGATCGACATCGTGTACCGGGAAACGAAGCACCCGTTGTGTCTCCTCGTGCGGTGGGGGCTGCGGTCGCGCGTAATCCCATTTCGATTATCGTGCCGTGCCATCGCGTGGTTGCCGCCGACGGCTCGCTTAACGGATATGCCGGCGGACTTGATCGCAAAGAGTGGCTGCTTCGGCTTGAGGGCGCGTACGAGGAATAACGTTCGAGCACTTTGCATGGCCAAGACGCCCTGAAAGAACGAGTCGCCGTCCTTTCGCGGCCGGCATGCGTCCAAGCGCTCGGCATATGTGCCTTAAGTTTGGCTAAGCCCTATCCTGCGTATTTGAAAACGCGCAGGTTGAGTAGCTAAGGCTGCGCTAAGGCGGCTGGCGGTGCGCTATCATCGGCAGTATCGAAACCTGTATAGCCGTGCGCCAAAGGAACAACTATGAAGCTGATGCTTGCCGAGGACGAGCCTGGCCTCTCCCGCGCCCTCACCGCGATTCTTCAACATAGCGACTACGAGGTCGACACCGCCCTCGACGGTCTGACGGCGCTCGAATATCTGCTTATCAACGACTATGACGCCGCAATCCTGGACATCATGATGCCCGGTATGGATGGCATCGAGGTGCTCAAGCGCACACGCGCCGCCGGTAAGCGATTGCCCATCATCATGCTCACGGCAAAAAGCGAGGTGTCCGATAAGGTCGAGGGCCTGGATGCCGGTGCCAACGATTATCTGACCAAGCCGTTTGCCGCCAAGGAACTGCTTGCTCGCATTCGTGCCATGACGCGTGCAGCGACGGCAATTGACGCCACGACGCTCAGCGTGGGCAATGTGCGCCTCGACACGGCATCGTGCACGCTCGTTGGGCCTTTGGGCGAGGAGCACCTGGCCAATCGTGAGTTTCAGCTTATGGAACTCTTTATGCGCAACGCCGGCACGCGCATGCCCACCGAGCGTCTGATGCTCGATGTTTGGGGCGAGGACGCGCCCGAGGGGGCCAACGTGGTGTGGGTCTATATCTCCTACCTGCGCAAAAAGCTGACGGCGCTTGGTGCCGACGTGGCCATTCGCGCATCGCGCAACCAGGGCTATTCGCTCGAGGTTGTCGAGGAAGGCGAACAGGCGTGAGCGTGCGCACGTGGTGCAAGCGCATGACGGAGCGGTTTCACGCCGCCTCGAGTAGTACGGGGCGGGCAAATTCTGTTGACGCATTGGGCCGCCGCCTGCGTCGCAAGTTCATCCTCGTTGCCATGGGCGCCGTGACCGTGGTGCTCACGCTCATCATCACCGGCATCAACATCGTCAATTATTCGCATGTCTGCAAGATGGCCGACGCTCGCCTGGACTATATCCTGGCGGGCAAGGACGGTATCGATTGGGGGGACGAGCCAAAAGACGATCCCGCTAATGGCAAGGATGCCGGCGATAGCCAAGTGGGCGTTCGCATCAGGCACTTCGAAGGTATGACGGCGGAGTCTCCCTTCGACACGCGCTACTTTACGGTGTCGATCGCCGGTGGGCAGGTGACCGATGTCAACACGGCCCGCATTGCCGCGGTGGGCGCCAAGCGTGCTGCACGCATCGCGGCAGGACTATATTCCAAGGGTTGGACCTCGGGCTTTTCTGGTAACTACCGCTATACGGTTACGGTTCAGGGCGACGAGACCACCTATGTGTTCGTGGACTGCTCGCGTGAGCTTGCAAGCTTTCATTCGTTTTTGAGCGCGAGCGTGGCGATCAGTTGCATTGGCTGGCTGGCAGTGCTGGCAATTGTGGCGGGTGCCTCGGGCGCGGTGATTCGACCGATGGTCGAGAGCTACAGCAAGCAAAAGCGCTTTATTACCGATGCGAGCCACGAGATCAAGACGCCGCTGGCCGTAATCGATGCTGCTAACGAGGTACAAGAAATCGAGAGCGGCGAGAGCGAGTGGACGCAGAGCATTCACGAGCAGGTTGCGCGGTTGACGGCACTTACGGAGCGTCTGGTGTTTTTGGCACGTATGGACGAGGGTTCGGCCGGCTTTACCATGACATCGATCGATCTTTCAGAGGCCGTGGATAAGGCTACGGCACCGTTTGAATCGGTGGCGGTTTCGCGCGGCAAGCGTCTGTCGACGTCGATTGCGAGTGGCGTGCGGGCCCATGCCGATGCCGCGGCAGTGGCGCAGGTTGTTGAGCTGCTGCTGGACAATGCCACACGCTACGCAAGCGAGGACAGCGTGATTGAGCTGAGCCTGCGTGCCGTTTCGCGCGGTCAGGGTAAAGGTGCCGCCGAGCTTGTCGTATCGAACGCCGTGGACGAGCTGCCCGAAGGCGACCTGGACCGATTGTTCGACCGCTTCTATCGTGCAGACGTATCGCGCAGCTCCAAGACGGGCGGCTCGGGCGTGGGCCTATCCGTGGTACGAGCCATCGCCGAAGCCCATGGCGGGAGCGCTTCTGCCTGCGGCCACGGCAACCAGATTACCTTCACCGTCCGCCTCTAAAACCTACCAAAATAAACCTGTCCCTTTTTGGTCGGTGCGAAATGGGTAATACTAAGGAGTTATCCGACCAGATGGGAATTAATCGATGGCTTATATCGAATTCAAAGACGTCATCAAGGCGTACGGCGAGGGCGATGCCCGCATTCACGCGCTCGACGGCGCGAGCTTTACCGTTGAGCGCGGTGAGCTCGCCATTATCCTGGGCGCCTCGGGTGCCGGCAAGACCACGGCGCTCAACATCCTGGGCGGCATGGATACGGTAACCTCCGGCACCGTGACGGTGGACGGGCGCGACGTGAGCTCCGCCAACGAGGCGCAGCTCGTGGAATACCGCCGTGCCGACGTCGGCTTTGTCTTCCAGTTCTACAATCTGGTCCCCAACCTGACGGCGCTCGAAAATGTCGAGCTTGCGGCGCAGATTTGCCCCGATTCGCTCGATGCCGAACAGACGCTTCGCCAGGTTGGCCTGGGCGGGCGCCTCGCCAACTTTCCGGCGCAGCTTTCGGGCGGCGAGCAGCAGCGCGTGTCCATTGCACGCGCACTGGCCAAGAATCCCAAGCTGCTCCTGTGCGACGAGCCCACGGGTGCACTCGACTACAAAACCGGTAAGCAGATTTTGCAGCTGTTGCAGGATACCTGCCGCAAGCAGGGCATTACGGTCATCATCATCACGCACAACTCCGCGCTCGCGCCCATGGCCGATCGTCTGATCCGCTTTAAGAGTGGTCGCGTGGAGAGCGAGACAGTTCAACAAAATCCCGTGCCTATCGAGACGATCGAGTGGTAGCGCCCATGGACCAAGATCGCCAAAACAGCCAGCGCCGCGACGCGCAGAACGCGGAGTGCGAGCAGGATTTTACGACCTACCGCACTGCTCAAAGCTCAAACGATATGGTCCCGACGGTTTTTCGCCGTGGCATCTACCGCACAATCCGAGGCAGTCTTAAGCGCTTCTTGTCAATTGTGGTCATCACCGCGCTTGGCGTGAGCGTGATGTGCGGCCTTAAGGCGGGCTGCGAGGATCTGCGCGATTCGGTTGACGCCTACTTTGACCAGCAGAGTGTCTATGACATTAACGTGCAGTCGACCTATGGCCTTACACGCGACGATCTTGCGGCTATCCAAGAGGTCGACGGCGTCGAGACGGCCGAGGGCATCTACACCGAGACCGCCTACACCGCCGTGGGCACAACGCGCGAGCGCGTGGTCGTACAGAGCCTTTCCAAGGAGAATATCGATCAGCCGGTGCTGGTGAGCGGCGATTTGCCCGAGAGTGCCGGTGAGGTTGCGGTGACATCGAAGTTTCTGAAGGCTTCGGGCAAAAAGCTCGGCGATACCGTGAGCTTTGCCGCCAATGACGCTAGCTCGTCGAACCAAAGCGCCAAGGACCAGTTTGCCGCGGGCGATTACACCATTACGGCCGAGGTCCTCGATCCCACCGATGTGAGCTCCGACTCGACCGTCAACGACTTTCGCGCTGCTTCGGCTGCGGACTATAAGTTCTATGTGAGCGAGGATGCCGCGACATCTTCCTCCTACTCCGCCGTCCGCGTGATCGTCGAGGGAGCCAAGAGCCTCAACTCCTATTCCGATGCCTACACGGCAAAGATCAACGAGGTCAAGAGCAATATCGAGGAGATCCGCGATGAGCGCGAGAAGGCACGTGTTCAGGAACTGACGGTCGACACGCCGGCAAGCTTGGATGCGGCCGAGCGCCAGACGAATATGCTCTTTGGGATAGAGCAGGACAACATCAATCGCATGGCCGAGGGCAGCGAGGAGCGCGTTCAGGCACAGGCCGATTTGAACCAGCGCCGCGCAGTCGCCGACCAGCAATTTGCCGATGCCCGTACCGAGCTTTCCGATCTGGGCGAATGCACTTGGTACATCCAGGACCGCGATAGCATCACAAGCTACTCGAGCGTGGAGAGCGACAGCTCTTCGATCGAAGCCATCGCCACGGTTTTCCCATTCATCTTCTTTGTCGTCGCCGTGCTCATCAGCCTCACCACCGCCACGCGCATGGTCGAGGAGGAGCGCACGCTCATTGGTCTGTACAAGGCGCTCGGCTATTCACGCGGGCGTATCCTGTCCAAATACGTGAACTATTCACTGTGGGCTTGTCTGATCGGCGGCGTGCTTGGCAACATTGTCGGATTTGTGGGCCTACCACTGTTCCTGTTCACGGTGTTCGACGACATGTACTCACTGCCCCAGATGCTGCTTTCGTACGACATCGTGTCCTCAATCGTCTCGGTGGCGCTGTTTGCCGTGGGCGTGGTGGGCGCCACGATTATCGCCTGCCGCCACGAGATGGCCGAGACCCCAGCCTCGCTCATGCGTCCCAAGGCCCCGCGTGCCGGCTCGCGCATTTTGCTTGAGCGCATCGGCTTTATCTGGCACCGTATGGGCTTTTTGAACAAGGTGGCGGCGCGTAACCTGTTCCGCTACAAAAAGCGTGCCCTTATGACCATCTTTGGTATCGCCGGCTGCACGGCGCTCGTGATCTGCGCTCTGGGCATCCGCGATACGTCGATAGCGCTTTCGCCCAAACAGTACGGGCATATCACGCGCTACGACTTGCTGGCGGTCGCCAATCCCGACGACTTTACGCAGACGTGCGCGGCGCTCGACGAGCGAAGCGCGGTCAAGGATTCCGGTGTGACCGTGACTTCGACGCTGCCGATTACGACCGATAACGTCACCTTTACATTTGACGGCAAAAGCGAGACAGTGCTGTTAATCGTGGTGCCCGATGACCGCGTGAACGATCTGGACGACTACGTGCGCCTTGAGGACGAGTCCAAAGAGTCGCTGTCTTTGCGTGACGGAGATGTGTATCTGAGCAAGAGTTCACAGCTGGCGCTGGGGATTCAGCCGGGTGATACGGCGCACGTCCAGGATTCGTCGCTCAATGCTGCCAAGGTCAAAGTCAGCGACATTTCGCTCAACTATCTTGGCAACACACTCTATATGACGCAGGGCACCTATGAGCGCGCGTTCGGTCGAAGCGCGCGCCTTAACGGTGTCCTTGCGTTGCTGAAGGGCTCGTCGGCCGACCAGATTGCGTTTAGCAAGAAGATTAAGAGTGACGGCTGGCTTACGATTTCGAGTACGGCCGAGCATCAGGCGAACGCTGATGCGAACTTTACGATTATCAATTCGGTCGTGGCGCTCGTGACCTTTATGGCGGCGTGCCTGTCGTTTGTGGTTGTGTTTACACTGTCCAACACGAATATCTCCGAGCGCGAGCGCGAGCTGGCGACCATTAAGGTGCTGGGCTTCCGCCGTGGCGAGGTGCACCACTACGTCAACAAGGAGACGTTAATCCTCACGGCAATTGGCGCCGCGCTGGGCGTGCCGCTGGGTAGCCTGCTGGCCGAGAGCTTTACGTACATTCTGCAGATGCCGTCGCTCTACTTTGACGTTGAGGTCCAGCCGCTGAGTTATGTGCTCGCCGTAGTGCTTTCCTTTGTCTTTACGTTTATCGTCAACCTCACTACCAATCGCACCCTCAATAGGATCGACATGGTCGGCGCCCTCAAGAGCGCCGAGTAACCTGTCCTGGGATTCAAGTTCTAGTGAGCTGCCGACGCGCCCACAGCAGTATTTTTGCATAAACTGCCCCGCCAAATGCATACTTTGACGGGGCGATTGCTTTTTGCCCACAGGTACCCCAGGGGGCGCCGTGCAAATTCCGGAGTATTCAGCATCCCGGAGCCCGCGGGTACGGGAACGGGTGCACAAAACCGCGCTGAATGCCCTGGTCCTGTACCCCCAATGCCTCAAGAGCTGGTCATTTTTTACAGAACGCGGCCTATGGTGCCTGCCTTTCGCCCAAAATCCAGTATGCAGGCACTCTCGGCTGCTGAATACTCCCAAAAATGCACGCCGCATTCTACCCTAGGCACCTGTAGCTACTCTGCGGGTGCGTGGCCTGATAGTAAGTTGCGGTGGAATAGTTCCTGTTTTATGGCTCTGCTATGCCAAACAGGAACTATTCCACCGCAACATATTGAGAGGGCTCTTGGCTGTTATGCGTACTGACATTTGTCATGAAATGGCAGGCCATTAGGGGTTGCTACTCGTAGTTGCGGTAGGGTTGGGGCAGATTCTAACTAGAAATGGTGGTCGCTACCGGTTGTTCTCGGCATACTCGGCTCATTCGATTACGGTCGCCACATGAAAGGAACTATCATGGATCTTGCGATGGCACAGCGTCTCGTCGATCGCCGCAAAGCTGCCGGTCTTTCCCAAGAGGCGCTTGCTGCTCAGCTTGGCGTAAGTCGCCAGGCTGTCAGCAAATGGGAACGCAGCGAATCCTCACCCGATACCGATAACCTTATTGCGCTCGCCGCGCTGTATGGCGTGTCACTGGATGAGTTGCTATATGGGGAAGCGGCTAGCGATGTCGACACCTCGGCCGACGATGACGTTGACGCCAATAATTCAGGCGAGTCTGAAGGCGCCGAGCCTTCTACCGAGCACGTGGATTCTGACGGCAAGCCACTTGTCGATATTTCTCTCGCGCATGGTATCCACGTTATTGATCCCGAGAAGGGCGAAGAGGTCCATGTTGGCTGGAATGGTATCCACGTGGCTAACGAGCGCAAGGGTGAAGAGGTCCATGTCGGGCCGGGCGGATTGCATATCGATACGCTAGAGGACGATGGACACAGCGTACATACCAATGCCGACGGCACCGTTACCATCGACGGCGAGACCTTTTCGAGCTGGAAAGAGGCACACGACAAGCTCGACCATCATGGCAAGCATTTCCACACTAAGCTCGGTCGCGCATGGAACAAGTTTCCCTTTCCTGCACTTGTCGTCCTCGCCTATCTCGCGCTCGGCATCGTCTGCGGCACGTGGGGCATGGGGCTCTTTCTGGTCTTTCTGATTCCCGTCTACTATGCGATGGGCGACTTCATCGACCGACGTCATCTATCCAAGCTAATCCGCAGCGTCTATCCAACAGCCGCCATTGCCTGGTTCCTCTATATGTGGCTTTGCTTGGCGCAGCCCCATCCCGCATGGGTCATCCTCATCACCATCCCAGTTGTAAAAGCACTCATGCGCTGGTGCCGAAAGCAATGGAAACGCCGCAAACAAGCCTAAGCCGTTCCAACCCGTCAGCAATGCTTGGCCAACGCCGCTCGCCCCTTCCAAGTTGCGGTGAAATACGGACTGTTGAGGACCTTGGAGCGTCTAACAGTCCCTATTTCACCGCAACTCACGAATGGGGCGGACAATTCCAGCACGGGAACTGGCATTTAACTCACTGCATGCCAAGAAAAGGCCGATTTACTACGATGAACTCGATGAGGCCGACCACACCCATCTTTTTCAAAAATCGGCAAGCTTTCTACCTGCGGTTTTACTTTCACCCTTTTCGGCATGGTCGAAGGCATTCGAATCATCGTAGTAATTAGGCGCATTTTGTAGCAAACGGTTCATTCAAGCTCGAACTCGAAGACCGATGGTCCCCTCATCCACGGCTGCGAGCGAAAATACCAAATAGAATAAAAATCGAATGGCTAAGTTTGTTTGGCGAACGGAGGCAATATGGGTGAGGTAACTGAAAGCGACTGGAAGCTGTTTAAGGAGCTGCTCCCAAAATGGCAAGAAAGCTATATGGAAATGCTCATTGGCCAGTACATCGAGATACTGAACGGTGACAGCGAAGCGTCCAGTAGATTTTGGGCGCTAGAAGAGCGCGTCAATAGGGACAAGCTGTCCTCAGGAGTGCTCGTAAACGGTATTCGCCGTAGCACCATGCGTTATGAGATAGCCAACTTGCTTTCCGATAACGTGATCACGTTCGACGACCTTGACGGTTTCACCGAAGACATTAAGGGCTACGCACGACGTTGCATCGGTCGGCAAGAACGCTGAGCGACATGCGCATCCACAGCCTCTGTACTGCATAAACCGCACTGAAAAATGCATATTTCGGCGGGGCGATTGCTTTTTGCCCACAGGTACCCCCGGGGGCGGCGTGCAAATTCCGGAGTATTCAGCATCCCGGAGTCAGCAGGTGCGGGAACGGGTGCACAAAACCGCGCTGAATGCCCTGGTCCTGGACCCCCAATGCCTCAAGAGCTGGTCATTTTTTACAGAACGCGGCCTATGGTGCCTGCCTTTCGCCCAAAATCCAGTATGCAGGCACCCTCGGCTGCTGAATACTCCCAAAAATGCACGCCGCATCCTACCCCAGGCACCCGCAGCAAGAAGACGAATAGCCTCGACCTCCCTAGTTACCGCAGGAGGCCCCAGGGCTTACCTCCCAAATCTTTCCGCAGGACGGAAGGACCCCGCCGCGCGAAGCGCGCAGCGGGGTCCTGACATGTCCGAGGACGATTTGGGAGGTAAGCCCTGGGGCCTCCGATGAGAGCAGTTTCGGCCGAGGCTATTCGTCGCCGAAGCTGATGCCCAACGCCTTGGCCTCGCGCACCAGATCGCTCTGTGGGTCGACATACTTGAGCTTGCCGGCGACCTCCTCGAGCGGCATGTGGCACATCTTGCCGTCACGCAAGGCAATCATGTAGCCAAACTCGCCGCGCAGGCAGCCAAGCGCGGCCTCGACGCCGCACTGGGTCGCAAAGATGCGGTCCTGAGCATCGGGCTGGCCGCCGCGCTGCGTGTGGCCGGGGATGGCGACGCGGGTCTCGCGACCGGTCTTGGCCTCGATCTCCTTGGCGATGTCGTAGACGATCGACGGGCTCGTGCGCTCGGCGAGCTTCTTCTTGTACTCCTTCTTGGACAGCGCCGCGTCCTCCTTGGAGATAGCGCCCTCGGCGACGGCCACGATGGTAAAGCGGCTGCCGGTCTCCATGCGATGCTCGATGGTCTTGATGACCTGGTCCATGTCGTAGGGAATCTCGGGAATCAGGATGACGTCCGCACCGCCCGCGACGCCGGCATACAGCGGGATCCAGCCAACCTTGTGGCCCATGATCTCGATGACGAACACACGCCCATGACTTGAGGCGGTGGTGTGGATGTCGTCGATGCACTTGGTGGCGACGTCGATAGCGCTCGTAAAGCCAAACGTCATCTCGGTGCCCCAGGTGTCGTTATCGATGGTCTTGGGCAGGGCAATAACGTTGAGGCCCTCTTCGCGCAAGCGGTTGGCAGTCTTGGTGGAGCCGTTACCGCCCAGCATAAACAGGCAGTCGAGCTGCAACTTGTGATAGGTGTGGACCATCGCGGGCACCTTCTCGACGCCGTCGGCCTCGGGAATGTTCAGGCGCTTGAACGGCGTGCGGCTCGTGCCCAGGATGGTGCCGCCGCGGGTGAGGATGCCGCTAAAATCGGCGGGCGTCATGACGCGGAACCTGCTGTAGATAAGGCCCTGGTAGCCGTCCTCAAAACCATAGATCTCGATAGGCTCTTCGCTATTGGTCATAAGCGTTTTGACGATGCCGCGCATGGTGGCGTTGAGCGCCTGGCAGTCGCCGCCACTAGTAAGAAGACCGATTCTAAGCATGGTGAATCCTTCCGGGCAAGTTATAACATGCGCATAAGTTTACCCCCGCACACTGTTGATGCGGGGGTAAAACGTGTTAGCTCAAATGTATAGAAATGTAAGCAACGTCAGGCGAGCGTAAGGACGACGGTGCCAGCTCCTTACAGCACAAAGGCGTCGATGTCGCCCCAGTGGCGGCGCAGCGTGATGGCGGCAGCGGGCTCGGTGTTGTCAAAGACGACCGACCATTGCGTGTTGCTGGTGATGTCATCCGGATTGGGCTCTTGCGCCGCAGCGCGTAGAGCCTTCCAAGCGACTGCCTCGTCCTGGGCACCGACATGGGCGTCAAGGACATCGGCGATTGCGACGGCACGCTCTTTACCATGGCCCAGCTCGCCATTCTTTTGGTTGGGCAGCACTTCGTCACCATAGCAGGCGTAGAAGTTCGTAACCTGGCGTACAGGAGTCACTTTGCATGCACGGTCGGGGTCGCGCGGATCCCACTCCACCACCCGCGCGTCACCGGCGGCGTCGTTGATAAAGAAGTGGTAATCGCGTCCTGCCATGGCGTGCATGTCGTAGGCGGAAAGCAGGTCGACAGCTTCTTGCGTGGTGGCGGCACGGTCGAGCACCAGACGGATGGCGAGCGAGGTATTGATGACGGGGCGCTGCGTGTCCTGGTCACAGGGCTTGGAGTCCAGGGTGAGTACGGCAATGGACACGCCGCATTCGTTAACACCGTCGAGCTGGGCAAACGGGCCCATGAGCGCGGCGGCGCGTCCGGCGACGGAGTCAAGCGGAGTATTATCGCCCAGGTTGTTAAGGGCGGCAAACCCGATGGAGGCATAGCCGCCGCGTGGGTGATTGCGCACCAGCAGCGCCGAGGTGTCGTCCTTAAAGTCGTAATTGCGGCCGGTGCGCACGCGGCCTTCGGCATCTACGGCGATAAAAGCGCTGCAGGCAAACTGGGGCGCCTGGACATGTGCTGGCACGCCGGGCAACACCTGTGCCACCACAGCATCGATGTAGGCCTGGTCGTCGCGCACATCGGCGGCGATGATGCAGTCGAGGTCGTAGTCGTAGACGATGTCGATTGCGTGCAGGTCATAGCCATCCGCGTAGCCGGTCAAGCGTTTGAGCGACGCAGCGGATTTGATTTGCTTGCGGTAAACGATGCCGGCGGCAGCGGCAAGGCCGACGGCGACGCCCGCGACACCGCAGGCGATGGCAATGTTACGTGGCTTCATGACGGCTCCTCTCGTCCTGTTAGCGTAATTGTCGCAAAAGGAGCGCGGGCATGATGGCTCAACTTGGTGAGCGGCGCGGGATTAAACACGGAATGAAGAGTGCAGCGCTGGCGCGGCGGGGTATGCTGGAAGGGACCATCAACCCAGCGAAAGGGGAGAGCATGACGGATCAGGAAACGCCCGAGCGCGCGCATGTGACGGCCGATGATATCGAGGCCGCCAACGACCTTATCGACTTTATCGAGGCATGCCCCAGCATGTTCCATACGGCGGCGACCATTATGGCCGAGCTCGACGAGGCGGGCTTTACCTACCTGCCCGAGAACGCGGCGTGGGACATCGAGCCGGGCGGGCGTTATTACACGCAGCGCAACACCTCGAGCGTTGTTGCCTTTAAGGTGGGCGAGGACCTGGCCGCGACGTGGGGCGAGGACGGCGTTGCTGGCGACTACCATTTTCAGCTCACGGCGTCGCACAGCGATTCGCCGACGTTTAAGGTTAAGGCCGTGCCTGAGCTCGACGGCGCGGGCGAGACGCTGCGCCTGAACACCGAGGCCTACGGCGGCATGATCGACTACACCTGGTTCGACCGTCCGCTGGCACTCGCGGGCCGCGTACTGGCACGCGAGGGCGACCGTATCGAGAGTCGTTTGCTCGCTACCGAGCGCGAGGTCGCTATTATCCCGAGCCTTGCCATCCACATGAACCGCGGCGTTAACGAGGGCTTTGCTCCCAACCGAGCCGTCGACCTTTGCCCGCTTATCAGCGCCGGTGATCTTAAGCAGGGCGACTTTGATGCTCTGATCGCCGACGAGCTGGACGTTGAGCCCGAGCAGATCCTGGGCCGCGATCTGTTCCTGGTCAATCGTCAGGATGCGCGCATTTGGGGCTGGGCCGACGAGTTTATCTCGACGCCCAAGCTCGACGACCTAGCCTGCGCCTATACCTCGCTACAGGCATTTTTGGGTGCCGAGAACGCGCACGACGTCTCGGTCTTCTGCTGCTTTGATAACGAGGAGGTTGGCTCCGAGACCAAGCAGGGCGCCATGTCGACGTTCTTGGCCGACGCACTGCGCCGCATCAACGGATCGCTGGGCTTTGACGACGAGTCGTACCATCGCGCCCTTGCCGCCTCGATACTTGTAAGCTGCGACAATGCACATGCCGTGCATCCCAACCACGCCGAGAAGTGCGATGCCCGCAACCAGGTCGTGCTCAACGGCGGCATCGTTATCAAGGAAGCTGCCAACCAGCACTACTGCACCGATGCCTTTAGCCGCGCGGTGTTCCAGGCCATCTGCGACGACGCCGCCGTGCCCACGCAGGCCTTCGCCAACAAGAGCGATATGGCCGGCGGCTCCACGCTCGGCAACCTGTCGAACATGCAGGCGAGCATGCACGCCGTGGACGTGGGCCTGCCGCAGCTGGCCATGCACTCAAGCTACGAGACCGGCGGCGTACGCGACGTGATGTACGCCATCCGCGCCCTCACCGCCTTCTACGAGCGCAACCTAACCATCAACGGCGCCGAAAGCGTGGAGCTCTAAAACCTGCCAAAAAGGGATGTTAATTTTGGCAGGTTTTATCTGGGCGAATGCAAAGGGTAAAACCGAACTAGATCTGTGATACGTGGCCGCCGAGGTGCAGTGTGCCTCGGCGGCTTTTTGTGTACAGAGTACGGCTAATGCTTATCAATGCTATACATGCTTTATGTATCTACCATAGAGTTTTATGATAGTTTTGAAGTATTAAGGAGGGGTCATGACCACAACAGCCGCTCAGATCAACGTGCGTCTCGATGCCGATCTCAAAAGGAGTGGGGACGCCGCTCTCTCCAGGGCCGGTATGACGCCGAGCCAAGCGGTGCGAGCGCTCTGGCAGCTTGCAGCGTCGCTGGCCGATCGCCCCGGTGCGCTCGAGGATATCCTGCTGCCCAGTCGTGCCCGGGCGGAACAGCGCGAGCGCGAAAAGGCCGCCAAACGTAAACTCGAGCTCATGGATCAGGGATCGAAGCTGTTCGCTGCCGCTTGCCGTGAGTCGGGAATCGATATGGTCAGGGCTCAGCCATCGGACGACGAAGAGCTCAAACGGAACGCCTATGCTGATCGCTATGGCGAGGAGATGAGCTGGCTCTATGAGTGAGGCTCTAAAGCGCATCTTGGTTGACACCAACGTGTGGCTCGATTACTTCATTCCCTCACGACGTGGTCGTTCGGCGGCGATTGAGTTTTTACGCGATGCATGCACGGCGCAGGTGGATTTGCTGTATGCGGCGACATCGTCCAAAGACCTGTTCTATTTGATTTCAAGTGAACATAAGGCATGGTATCGGCGAGAGCGCGGTTCGCTGTCTCAAGATGCCGCTTCGGCGGCGACATCACTCGCATGGGATTGTCTTGATGTGTTGTCGCAACTTGCTACGCCCGTGCCCTGCGACCTGAGCGACATATGGATGGCGAGTAAGCAGCGTGAGCTCCATAGCGATTACGAAGACGATTTAATCATCGCGGCAGCGATGCGCGCAAAGACAGACCTTCTGGTCACCAACGATGTCAAGCTCTGCTCACACGCACCAGTCGCCGCAATGAGCGTAGAAGACGCAAAGAATTACTTAGCAACGCTCTAACAATTTGAAGACCCCACAGGTTGAGTAAACGCCAGCGAGAGCCCGCCGTTTGAGCCAAGGTGCCGTGAAATGAAAAGGCGCTGACCTTCTGGTCGCGCCTTTGAAATTGAACGGCAGATTGGCCAAACGGCGGGCTCGCAGCGTCGGCTCATTACGCCGTTTGTAAAACGGCGTAATTCTTAGTGTTCGATCCAGCAGCGCAGGGTCTCGCTGGCCTGCAGGTGACGCAGATTCTCCGCGGCGATGTCGACCACGTTATTGAGCGTGGCGGCTAGGTGGAACCAGCCGGAGACGTGCGGCGTGATGAGCATGTTAGGCGCATCCCACAGTGGGCTTGTCTCGGGTAGCGGCTCGGGGTCGGTGACGTCGACCGCGGCGCCGGCGAGACGTCCCGACTCCAGAGCGGCAACCAAGTCGTCGGCAACCACAAGATCGCCGCGGCCGCCGTTGGCAAAGAAGGCGCCCGGTTTCATCGCGGCGAAGAACTCGGCGTTTGCCAGGCCGCGGGTCTCGGGTGTGCTCGGCATAAAGGATGCGACGACGTCGGCTTCGGCCAAGCGCTCAGACAGGGCATCCATGCCGTCCATGTCCTCAAACACAATGGGGTAGACGAGCGGATGGCGCTTGATGCCGCGGACGTGCGCGCCCATGCTGCGGCATAGCGTGGCAAAGTGGCCGCCGATATCGCCTGCGCCCAGCACCAGCACATTGGCGTTTTTGAGCGAGGTGACCGACCCCAAATCCTCCCAGCGATGCTCGCGCTGCAAGTCGTGATAGCCGGGCAGGCGCTTCATCATGGAAAGGACCATGGCAAACATGTGCTCGCTCACGGCTTGGCCGTAGGCGCCCACCGAGCAGGAAAGCTTGGCGTCGGCTGGCACGGTGCCGGCGGCCAGGTAATCGTCATAGCCCGCGGTCTGCAGTTGCAGCAGCTGGAGGTGCTCGCACGCGGTAAGCAGGGCGGGGTCTATGTTGCCCAAGATCACGTCGGCGTCGGCGACCTGCTCACGCGTGACGGCATCGGCGCTCGTGTAGATAAAGTCCTCGCCCGGAGCGCTCGACTCAAGGATCGCGCGGTGACGGTCGTTGACGGGCAACAAAACCAGGATGTTCACAAGCAGTCCTCTCCGCTCAGCCTGCCAAAAAGGGACAGGTTTATTTTGGCAGGTTTTATCAGGCAAAACGTTTAAATAAAACGCCGGATGCAAGACGAGCGTGCCCGTCAGCATCCGGCGTCCGCACGGCTACCAGCTCAGCAGCTCGTAACCGTCCTCGGTCACCACGAGCTGTACCTCGCACTGAGCCGAATCGCTACCGTCCTTGGTGCGCACGCACCAGCCGTCGCCCTTGCTAATTTTAATGTCGGGCGCTCCGGCGTTGACCATGGGCTCGATGGTAAAGACCATACCCGGAGCCATGATGGTGTCCACATCGGGTGCCTCGGTGGTAAAGCCCACAAACGGGTCCTCGTGGAACTTCTTACCGATGCCGTGTCCGCCGTACTCGCGCACCACGCTAAAGCCGGCGTCCTCGACCGTCTTTTGCACGGCCTCGGCCATCACGGACAGCGGTAGCCACGGCTTGACGGCAGCCAGGCCCGCTTCCACGCTGGCGCGGGTGACGTCGACCAGGCGCTGGCGCTCGGCAGAGACCTCGCCGATGCAGAACATGCGGCTCGAGTCGCTAAAGTAGCCGTCCAGGATCGTGGAGCAGTCGACGTTGATGATGTCGCCCTCGTGCAGCACGTCCGTATCGCAGGGGATGCCGTGGCAGACCACATCGTTGATTGAGGTGCACACGCTCTTGGGGTAACCCTCGTAGTTGAGGTCGGCCGGCGTGCCACCGTGCTCGACGGTGTAGTCGTAAATCATCTGGTCGATCTGGTTGGTGGTCATGCCCGCGGCGATGTGCTCGCCTACGTAGTCGAGCACGCCCACGTTGATGGCGGCCGAGCGCTTGATGCCCTCGATATCGGCGGGCGTCTTGTAGAGCGTGCGGGGCAGAACCTCCCAGCCCTCTTCCCACAAGCGCTCGAGGCGCTCATCAAAGGTGCTATGGCATTTCTTATATTTTTTGCCGCTGCCGCACCAGCAAGCGTCGTTGCGGCCGGGCACGGGTCCTTTGTCAAACATGGCTAACTTCCTTTCATCCGCAGCTAGTATAGCCCACCCACGCGTCTATAAAAGTTGCGGTGATATAGTTCCGATTTAAGCGGTTTAACAGCACAAATAGGAACTATATCACCGCAACTGATGGGGCGGGATGGCGGGCACTGGCTGCTGCGTGGTTTTGCTAGTAGCTCACCTGGCAGGGGATGCCGAGGGCGCGCACGCGTGCAGCAATCTTGTCGAGCACCTCGGGCGCCGCTTTAGCAAGGCCGGCGACCGGTGTTTCGCGCGCCACCGTGTAAATGGTCGCCTCCTGTGGGCGGATGCGCTCGAGCGCCGAGAGCCAAGGGCCAACGTACTCCTCGCCGGTGTTATCGAGAGACTTGCCCCGGTACTCACCGCTCAAAAACATCGTCTGGATAATGACATGACCGTTAAAGCTCGCGAACGTTTCGATCTGGTGCTCTACATCGTAGGGGCCAACGGGCTGGTCGAGCAGCTGGATAAAAGCCGGGTCGACCGTATCGAGCTTGAGGATGTTGTCGTCGACCATCATGAGCGCATCGTGTACCTGGGGACGGTCGGCGCGCGTGCCATTGGAAAGCACGGCAATCTTGGTGTTTGGGGCCAGCTCGTCGCGCAGCGCGACGGCGCCGGCGATGGCCTGCGGAAACTCCGGTGCGGCGGTGGGCTCGCCGTTGCCTGCGAAGGTGATTACATCGGGGAGCTCGCCCTCGGCTGCCATCTCGCGCAGCTTTACCTCGAGCGCGTCGAGTGCCACGGCAGCTATGTTGTACGGCTCATGGCAGGGGCGCTCAGCGTTGAGACCGTTTTCGCAGTAAATGCAGTCGAACGTGCAGATTTTGCCGCTGGCCGGCATCATGTTGACGCCGAGCGAAAGGCCCAGGCGACGGCTGCGAACGGGCCCAAAGATGGGGCTGGCATTTAAAAACGTAGACATAGGCATATGCTCCTTGGGACAGTTGAGCTTAAGCATAGCATCGGCCTTCATGTGGGTTGCGGGTTTGGGCGCTGTTGTTTAGGCAGAAACCTTGCAATCGGGCGAGTTTTCGAAACCCTGTCATGAAAGGGTGCGAGCTGGGTACAGTAGACGCATTCATGTACACACAAAATGACGCCATCTGACCAAGCCGCACCCCGGCACGGCCTGGTGGTGTTGACGATGGGAACACAGTATGGATTTTACGGTCGAGAATGCGGGCACCACGATTGCCTGCCGCGAGTATGCCGGCCCGGATGTATCGTCCGATACACCCGCCTTGGTGTGCGTGCACGGTGCGTGCGTCGACGGTGTCTTTTTTGACGGCATCGCCCGCGAGCTCGCCTGTGACTATCGCGTCATTACCTACGACCGCCGCGGTTGCGGCGAGAGCGGCGACGCTGCAGACGGACGCTACGACCTCGCCGCCCAAGCCGCCGACCTGCAGGTCGTTATCGAGCATATTGGCGCTCCGGCAAACGTGCTCGCGCACAGTGCCGGTACGTTGGTGGCCCTGGAGCTTCTCCGTGCAAACCCCGCCATAATCTCGCGTGCGATTCTGCATGAACCCGCCGTGACGGATGAGGGCGCCGGCCTGGGCGCGGCCCCGGTTTTGCTCGAGATGATCGCCGCGGGAAAGGTCTCCAGGGCATTACGGGCCTTCCTGGGCGCCATCGGCGATTCGGACCCTGAGGCCCCCAAGTTAACCGAGGCGGAAGCCAAGCATGCCCTGCGCAACGGCCGCAGTTTCATGGCAAACGAATACGGGATTACTATGACCTGCGTTCCCGATTGGGATAGCGTTCGTGCGTCGAAAACGGTGGCCGCCGTGCTCCTGGGCGAGCTCTCGATTGGCACGCCTCGCGAGGCGGGCACAAGGGTGGCGGCTGAGCTTTTGGACTGTCCACTCGTAATGGTTCCCGGCGCGCACAACGGCCTGCGCGATCGCCCGGGAGCGGCTGCCCAGACTGTCCTTGGCATCCTGGGGCTCTAACACCCGCAATAGCCAAAGCAGGCTTCATCCGCAAACGTTTCGGCATTGTTAACAAATGTGTTCAAAACCTCACGTCTGCGGCTTCAATCGCGCCGTCTGCCAACTCATAAAAATGTAACAGCATTTACGTGCTTACCTGCACCGGCAAGGTGTTACCCTTGTAACATTTGGAACCCACCGCTACCATGCGAAGCTATCGAAAGGGCCCCATATGCTCAATAATCACGAGGTCAATCTAACCGACGAGGAGGCTGCCGCCGAGGTCGCCCGTGTCGCGAAGACCTACCCCGTGGTACGCTTACTGTCGGCCGATCAGATTAAGAGCGAGCCTAACTGCCTGCTCGCCGGCGATCGCTGTCCTTGTTTGCGCCAGGCAAGTCTTGAGGCCTTGACAGATTCCGATGAGGTGTCGGAGCGACTGCTCAACGATGGCGTTGAGTACCGCGCTCGCCTGCGCCCTCTGAAGGTCGAGGGCGAGCCTCATGTCCTGCTGATGGTGCGTCCGATCGATGGGCAAGAGGCCGCAAAAGAGGACCTTGTCTACACCGACGTGCTGACGAGCGTGCACAATCGCCGATATTACGAGGAAAAGCTCCGTAGCGCCCGCATGAATGCCGGCGTTGCGATGATCGACCTTGATGATTTTAGGGTCTTCAACGATACGTGTGGCCGTCATGCCGGCGACCTTGCGCTCGGTGCCGTGGCGACAGCCATGCGCAGCGGAATCCGTTCGACTGACGAGCTTGTGCGCTATGGCTGCGACAAGTTTGTGGTTGTCATGCCCAATATTCCCTCCGATGACTTCACCCGCCGCCTGCATCAGGTGTCCGATGCCGTTCGTTCCACGATTATTCCGGGCCATGAGTACGTGAGCTTGACGGCATGTGTTGGTGGCGTTCGCATTCATGGCGAGACGGTCGATGAGGGCGTTGGCCGCGCTGTCCAGTTACTGAGCCGCGCTAAGGCAAAAGCCGGTACGGTCGTGACCGATGCCGATTCCATCGAGGCCTTCCAAAGCGAAAAGCCTTTGGTACTTATTGTCGATGACTCCGAGATGAACCGAGTCATTCTCAGCGAGATGCTCAAGGACGAGTATTGCATCCTCGAGGCCGACAACGGTCGTACGGCGCTCGACATGGTCGACCGCTATGGTGATGAGTTGTCGCTCGTGCTGCTGGATATTGTCATGCCAGGCATAAGCGGCTTTGAGGTGCTGGCCGGTCTGTCGCGCCGATCGGTTAGTGACAATCTGCCTGTCATCATGATTTCGAGCGAAGATTCCGATGATATGGTTCTGCGCGCGTACGAGCTAGGCGCCTCGGACTATATCAACCGCCCGTTTGACTCCCGTGTCGTGCGCCGCCGTGTAAGCAACACCATCCGCCTATACGCCAAACAGCGCCGCCTGACGAGCCTGCTGTCCCAGCAGTACAACGAGCGTGTCAAGAACAGTCGCATGCTCATCGACATCATGGCTGGCGTCATGGAGCTTCGCAACGGCGAGAGCGGCAGGCACGTTACGAACATCGAAAAGCTGACCGAGCTGCTGCTTGGCTGTCTGGTCCAGCGTAGCGACACCATTTCCCTTGACAATGAGGAGCGCTCCACGATTGCCCTGGCTTCGGCGCTGCACGATATCGGCAAGATGTCGATTGACGATGCGATTCTCAACAAACCCGGGCGCCTTACGCCCGAGGAATTCGAGATTATGAAGACGCATACCACGATCGGCGCCGACATGTTGCTTGAGCTGGGTAGCCATCACGCCGGCAATGCGCTTATGGAATATGCGTACCAGATTGCGCGTTGGCATCACGAGCGCTGGGACGGCAAGGGGTATCCCGATGGCCTTAAGGGCGACGAAATTCCCATTGCCGCACAGGTGGTTTCGGTGGCCGACGTGTACGATGCGCTGACGAGCGTGCGCGTGTACAAGGATGCCATCCCGCACGAGGAGGCTATCCAGATGATCCTGGACGGTAAGTGCGGTACCTTTAACCCGCTGCTTCTCGATTGCCTGCTCGAGGTGCAGGACCAAATTGCCGAGACGTTGGCACGCCCCGCTGACGTCGTCGCGTTTCCCACGATTTAGTTTGACCAAAGGAGTTTTAATCCATGATTTCCATGCGTGAGGCGTATGAGAAGATCGGCGCTAATTATGATGACGCGTGCGCTCGGCTGATGGGCGGGGAAATGCTTGCCCGCTTTGCCCTCAAGTTTTTGGATGACGAGAGCATGGACAAACTGGAGGCCGCCATGGCGGCAGGAGACGCCGAAGGTGCGTTTATGGCAGCGCACACGCTCAAGGGCGTGAGCCAGAACCTGGGATTCGATAATCTGTACGAGCCGGCGGTTGTGGTGACCGAAGCGCTGCGCGGCGCCGATGCTGTTGACGGCGCCCGCGAGGGGATGCATGCGCTGCAGCAGCAATATGCGGCTACGATGTCGGCCCTGCGCGAAGCGGCCGAATAAGAGCTTGCGTGCTTTGATGACAATGAGAGTGGATAATCTCCCGTTTTAGGCTCGGTGGTGGCCTCAAAGTGGGAGATTATCCACTCTCGTTCGATACGTGTCCAAAAATCCACTCTCACCCCTTCCGATTAGTGAATGGCCTATGCGCACTGGCGGGGCTTTCCGCATGCAATCTATATCGTTGTTCGATAAACTGTTCGAATAACGATAGAGTCGATGAGGGTGAGTGTATGTCCAACAGCGTTCAGCGTATGGCCAAGGCGGGCGAAAATATCAGGAAGCTTGGTTTTTGCATGGCAGCCGTTTTTGCAGGGATGCTCGTCGCTTTTGCCGCGTTGGTTGTTTACGTGATTTGGTATGCGGTTGAAAACGTTGCTTCTGTCGATTCTTTTGGTGTCGTGACGCTTCTCAATGGCGGGTGCATCGTTATCCCAAGCGGACTGTGCCTGGCACTCGTTGTGGGTATTTCGCTTGTCGTTTTGTGCGGGGTCAGCCGTAACATCTCGCGGGGCGTCTCGCCCTTTACCAGGGCACATGTGCGGCTTATCCGTGTTCTTGCACTTGCCTTTGCTGTTAACGCTGCGGTTTCGTTTGTTGGTGCCTATGGATCGGTCAATCTCACCATTGGCGGACTGGAGCTTTACATCGTGCCTCATTCCTTCGTTATTGAGATTTGCCAAGGCGCTACCTTTGATGCGGGGTCGTTTATCGGCGCAGTTGTCTGCTTGTTTATCTCGGCGATCTGGAGTTATGCCTCGCTGCTCCAAGAGCAGTCTGACGAGCTTGTGTAGGAGGAAACATGAGCTATCTCATCATCGAGCTTGAGACGCAGCTGCTTAAGACCGGAAAGACCAACGCTGATCTGATTCGGGCGACGGGGCATACTCCGGCTAATATTTCAAAGCTTAGAAACGGAAAGATAAAAGCTATTCGCCTAAAGACGCTTCTCGATATCTGTGATGAGCTTGATTGTCAACCGGGAGATATTATTCAGCGCGTGAGCGAGAAAGAGCTTGAGGAGCTTATTGTCGAGCGCGCAAAAAATGTCGTGAGACAGATGCGGGACGGCGGAGGCAATGAGGTATCGCTTCCGACATCAGTCTTCGCTGTCGATTTGAGTGACGAGTAGCTTAAGGCAAACAACTAAAACGAAGTATCAGCGTGAAGGGACCCGTGTCTAACACGGGTCCCTTCTTTTAGATTATCTTGACAAATACGAGTTATCGAAAAACAATAACAACCATGGAAAACGATAAAGGAAAGAAGGAACGATATGAGCGGTTTTTCTATCAAGCAGAACGGGGGTCCAATGAACGCATCAGCGATAAAGCTATCAAAAGTTTCAAAACGCTACGGGAAACGGCACGTTTTGCATGACGTTTCCTTCGAGGTGCATCAGTCTGAGCTCTGTGCCCTTGTCGGTGCAAACGGTGCGGGCAAAAGCACGCTTATTAAAATCGTCTTGGGCCTCTGCGAGCCATCGTCGGGGAGCGTGGAGCTCTTTGGAGGCAAATCAAAAAGAGAGCTTGGCCTGATGCGGACGCGTGTCGGCTATGTGCCAGATTCCAGCGGAGCATACCAATCCCTCAGTGCGGTTGAGAATCTCCAAATCCGATGTTCGGAATGGGGGCTTGATGCGAATCGTGAGATTCCTCGCGTTTTGAGCCTAGTCGGGCTGGACGTCGAAGAGAAAAAGAGCGTGAACAGTTTTTCTCTGGGAATGAAACGGCGGCTGGATATAGCTGCGGCTTTGTTGGGTGATACTGATCTGCTTATTTTTGATGAGCCAGCAAACGGGTTGGACCCGCTGGGCATCGAGAGTATATGGGCCCTTATCGGTCGATTGAATCGAGAACAGGGTAAGACCATGCTCATCTCTAGCCATGATTTGGATGAGTTGGCATCAGTTGCAACAAGTTGCGTGTTTATCCATGACGGCGAACTGCTGAAAAAGGAACCGATGGACGTCATAAGGGATGAGGCATCGTCCCTAAAAGAGTATTACAGGCGCTTGATGAAGGCGGTCTCGCTATGAAGCGGGCGATCCATCCCATAAAGGCAGATATGATGCGTTTGCACAGGATGTTTCCGGCGAAGTTTGGTCTTACGCTTATGCTGGCGTTCGGCCTTCTCTTCTGTGTCTTTCTAAAAAACGGAACAACGTTGCTCGCCTTTGGCAATAGCGTTTTTGGGGAGGATATTGGTTTCTGCTGGAATGTAATCGATCCTTCTGCACCCGATGAGTCCCTTGTGCGCAGTGCTTTTGCCGGCACCTCCCTGTTCGTTCCGCTCATCGTTTGCCTGGCGATTTTACAGGAGCGCGGCTATGAAGAGGGATGCCGAATTTCTTCAGCAAGAGGTCTTGCCCGCTTTAACGGGGCTCTGGCACATGTACTTTCGTCTTCTTTAATAATCGGCGCAGCATATAGTGCGCTTTGCCTTCTTCTTTTTGCAATAGCCATAATACGTGGAGGGCATAACTACTCGCACGACATGCTAACTGCATTTTTGCCCGCAATGATAGTCAACGCCGTATTGGTGATATCGGTTGCGCTGGAGACGGTGACCATCTATCGGATTACAGGCAGCGCTGTATTGAGCGGGGCTGCGATAATAATTGGATTTGTCATGAGCTTGACGCTCTACGGAACTTACCTTCAGACGCCCATACCGTCCTTGCGATGGATCTTCTTTCTTCCGGGGCCGTACCTTGGAGTCGGATGTGCCCTTGGGTATAGCGATATGGGGCAGCTGACGCTTCTGGGATATGGCGCGGCAGCCAGCTGTCTATCGGTATTGATTTACGCTCTCTTGAGCTTTCGCGCTGGGGGTGTGCTCAATGGCTCGTCAGATTAAAAGACTTCTCCAGTCAGAATTGAAGCATGTGAGCAAATGGACGTACGCCTTAATCCTGGTAATTTATGCGTGCATGGTGGTATTGCAGCTTAATTCTTTCCCGATGTGGTTCTGCAGCCTCCGTGAGAACAGTTTCTTGGGCTTTTTCCCAGACCCGACGCTTCGGCTATCGGCGGAGGATGTCCTTCTATTTGGTAATGCAGAGGTTTTTCGCGGTCTGCTGTTCAACGTAGCCCCGTTGGCTCATGCATTGTTCTTTCCGTTCATCGCGGCTTGCATTGTGCCGTGCTTTGTCAGTTCGGGCTTTATTGAGGAACCGTGGGGGCTGTCGGAGGCTCGGGGAGGGAAGCGTGTGTGCGCTATCGTTGCGCGAGTGGTGCTGTCTTCTTTTGCCCTTTTGGGCGCGTTTGTCCTGTCGAGTGTCGTTTTGTACTGTCTTAACTGCGTAATCGTTTTGGATGCTCGGCAGTATTTCGACCTGCATGTATTTTGCTATCGACTTCTTCTGGCGAGTGTCGTCTGCCTTGCATACGTGGTCTCTTGCGTGATCGTTGTTTCCTATTTTGGGTCCGGCTTCGGTCCGATTGGCATGCTGTTGCTTGTCAACGTCGTAGCGATCTACATACAGCTCGGGACCAATTCCATGCTTCCGCTTCCAGCCTCGATGCTCATGTGGATTTGTGGCGTGACCCCGTTGGGGAATAGTCAATGCATTTCGATTCTAATTGACTGCCTAATAAACGTAGCAAGCGTTTTTGCCATTTGCTTTACCGTCGACCGATTGCGGTCGAGATTTCTTTGATTGTTTGTGAGGGAAAATCATACCGAGCATACCAAATACAGGGGGGCGGGCACCGTGGCTGGTGTCCGCCCCCCCCTGGCATGGAAGGTTTAGGTCTGTGTGATTCGCGAGCTAGCGGGCCAGCTTAACCTTTGCCGCTGCCTCGACAAACGACTTCCACAGGTTAAAGTCGGTCTCGAGCGTCTGCCAGGTGTACTCGGGATGCCATTGCACGCCCAGGCAGAAAGGCTGGCCTTCGACCTCGATGCACTCGGGAACGCCGTCGGTTGCCTTGGCGACCAAGCGCGTGCTTTTACCCAGACGATCGACGCAACAGTGGTGTGCGGAGTTGGTCTGGATTAGCCTGTGCCCGCCAACCGCGCGTTCCAGCAGCGAGCCCGGCACGACCTCGACGGGGTGCACGGGATCGTTGAGCACGTGGGTGTGGCGCCACTGCGTGCGACCCTCGCGCGCACCCAGGCTCGGCACGTCCATGCACAGGGTGCCGCCGGTGGCGACGTTGAGCAGCTGCGTGCCGCGGCAGGTGGTAAAGAGCGGCTTCTTGGCGCGGAGTACCTCGTCGACCAGCTTAAACTCAAAACTATCGCGGATCTCGCAGCAGAGGGTGGGGTCGTAGGGTCGATCATCGCCCCAGCGCTTGGGGTTGACGTCCGGGCCGCCGGGAATGGCGATGCCGTCGGCGATATCGACGTAATGACGGATAACCTCAATGTCCTCGGTGATGGACATCTGCAGCGGCAGACCGCCGGCGGCAAGGATGGCATCGACAAAGACACTTGCGATTTCCTCGTTGGGGGAGAGCATCTCGGTTAAAAATGGCTCTGCCTCTTCCCAGCGCGGTGCGACGAGGATAAGTGGGCGGTCGGCGGGGGCGACGTCGACGTGCGGGGTGTAGGACGATGAAGTGCGAGTTCCGATCATAGGTGTAACTTTCGAGTTTGGATGGGCATGGCGGGTAGGTGGGCGGTCTGGTTAGTGGCCCTTGATGGAGTTGAGGAAGTCCTGGGCGCGATTGGTCTGGGGGTGGTCGAAGAACTCGTCGGGCGTGCCGGTTTCCACGATCTGGCCGTCGGCCATAAACACGACACGGTCGGCTACGCGGCGGGCGAAGTTCATCTCGTGCGTGATGACGATCATCGTCATGCCCTGCTGGGCCAGGCGAACCATGACTTCGAGCACCTCGTTGATCATCTCGGGATCGAGGGCGCTTGTGGGCTCGTCAAAGAGCATGGCCTTGGGCTGCATGGCGAGTGAACGGGCGATAGCCACGCGCTGCTGCTGACCGCCCGAGAGCTGTGCGGGCACCTTGTCGGCCTGCTCGGCCACGCCCACGCGGCTCAGCAGGTCTATGGCGCGCTCGCGGGCCTCGTCCTTGGAGACGCCCAGCACATCGACCGGTCCCAGCATGACGTTCTGTAGTACGGTCATATGTGCGAACAGGTTGAACTGCTGAAACACCATGCCCAGCTCGGCGCGCATGCGGGCAAGATCCTTGCCTTCCTGCGGCAGGGGCTCGCCCTCGATGAGGATCTCGCCCGAGTCGATGGTTTCCAGGCGGTTGATGGTGCGGCACATGGTCGACTTGCCCGAGCCCGAGGGGCCGATCACAACGACGACCTCGCCGCGGTCGACCGAGAGATTGATGTCGTTGAGGACGTGCAGATCGCCATAGTGCTTATCGACGTGTCTGAGCTCGATCAGCGGCTGATTGCCGGTGGAAGAGGTGCTCTGTGCCATGGTGCTCGGCTCCTTATGACTCGAAATGGTAAAGCGTTAGCGGATGATGGTCGCGCCGGTCTTGTGCGAAACATAGACAGCGGCCTTGTTGATCGCGACGTTGATGAGGATGTAGATGACCGCGATAACCAGGTAGACCGACACGAGGGCGTCGTAGTTGGTAATGAGCACGCGGGCGTTTTGCATAAGGTCGGGGTAGCTCACCACGTAGGCGACGGTAGTGTCTTTGACTACGACTACAAGCTGCGAAATCAACGACGGAATGATAAACCGAATAGCCTGCGGCAACACGATTTTAAAGGTGATTTTGGCCTTGGAGAGACCGAGCGCCTGGGCTGCCTCGACCTGACCGCGCGGCACGGCATTGACGCCGGCGCGGAAAATCTCGGCCAGTACGCCGGCCGCAGCGAGCGCGACAGGCAGCGTGAGCATCCAAAACGACGGCAGCGAGATCTTGTACTGGGGCAGCACCAAAAAGAAGAAGTAGATAAACAGCAGGCTCGGCACACCGCGGAAGAAATCGGTGAGCACGCGGCAAACCAGCTGGAGCGGCTTAATGTCGCTGGTGCGGCCGAGCATAAGGGCTAGGCCCAGCACCAGCGCGATGGCGCCAGCGGTGAGTGCGACTTTAACGGTGCCCTCAAAGCCGGCAAGCAAGAACTTCCAGGTGGTGGGGTGCGTAAAGAAATACCAATAGTGGACCGAAAGCTGGCCGGTCACATAAAAGCGCTGCAGTACCAGGGCGACGAGCACGGCGACGGCAACGAGCGAGATAGCGGTGCCGATGCGAATCTTGGCGCGCATCTTGGGGCCGGGAGCCTCGTAGAGCGCATCGCGCATGGTAAGTGCAGGGGAGGAATGCTTGCTCATCGGAGGATCCTCACCTTCTTATCGATGTAGTTGCCAACGTGGCTCACCACAAAGGCCGTGCCCAGGTAGCCGAGCGCCGAGATAAAGAACGCGGCGACGCCGCCAAGTGAGCGCGTGTTGATGTAGCTCACCACGCCGGTGAGTTCCTGCGGTTTAAGCGGCACCTGGCTGCCGAGCGCAGTGGTGAGCATGACGGCGATAAAGAGGTTGGTCATGGGCAGCACGCTCGAGCGCAGCGCCTGCGGAATCACGATCTTGGCGAGGATACGGTTAAAGCTCATGCCGAGCGAGCGGGCGGCTTCCACCTGGCCGACGCCGACGGTGTTGATGCCACTCATAAAGTTCTCGGAACCAAAGGCCGAGCCCAAAAGGACCGTGGCGACGATAACGCAGGTGCGGTAGGGCAGGACGACCTTGAGCGGCGGCAGCGCATAGACGACGATAATGAGCAGCGCGATGCCGGGGATGTTACGGAAGACCTGGACATACAGGTCGCCAAAGACGCGCAGCGGCTTGAGCGGCGACACGCGCATCACGGTGACGGCGACGGCCAGCACCATGGCGATGGCAAACGACTCAAGCGTCATGCCCCAGGTTGCTAGCAGCGCGTCGATATAGTTCTGGCCATAGAGCGACCAGAGCTCGGAGAGACTCATGCGGACCTCCCGCCGATAAGGAAAGGGGCTCCCGCGTGTACGGAAGCCCCGACAACTCATTGAGGAAACAGTTTATCGCAATAAAGCACCTCGTGCGTTTCCATATGGTTTCGCAGCGGCTGATGCCATGCTTGCGAGCTTAGGCGCCGATCTCGGGCAGCTCGGGAACATTGGTGTCGCCCGTACGGTCGCCGATGCAGATCTGCCACAGCTCGGTCCAGGTGCCGTCGTCCTCGATCTTCTTAAGGAAGTCGTTGACAAAGGCGACGCCGTCGGAATCGAGCGGCAGGCCGATGCCATAGGGCTCCTTGCTGCCGAAGGGTTTGCCGGCAATCTTGTACTTACCGGGTTCGCGGACCAGGGCGCTCTGCTGCATGTTGTTATCGATGACGTAGGCGTCAACGCGGCCCTGCTGGAGTGCCTGGCGGGCCTCCTCGTCGGTCTTGAACTCCTGCTGGCTGGCCTTGGGAGCGAACTCCTCCAGGATGGCGGGGCCGTTGGAGCCGGACTGGACGGCGACGTTCTTGTCGGCCAGGTCGTCGACGCTCTTGATGTCGTCGTTGTCGGCAAGCACCAGGATGGCCTGCTGGGTGTAGTAGTAGGGACCGGCAAAGGAGACGAGCTTCTTGCGTTCGTCAGTGATAGTGTAGGTGGCAAAGACGGCGTCGACCTGGCCGTTCTGCAGGACGGACTCGCGCGTGTCCGAGGTCACCTGGGTGATCTCGACCTTGTTCTCGCCCAGGATGTAGTTGGACAGGAGCTGTGCGATACCGGCGTCGAAGCCGCGGGTCTGACCGTCTTTCTCGTTGAGGAGGGAGAAAAGCGTAGAGGTCTGAACGCCGCCGATCTTAAAGACGCCGGCGTCCTTGACGGCCGTGGCCCAGGTGCTGGCGGCGATGGCATCGTCGTCGGCTTTGGGGCCGTTGTCGACGAGCTTGTCGAATGCCTTAGCATCGAGCGTGGTGGAAACTTCGGTATCCTCGGAGCCCTTGGAGGAACCGGCGGCGGAACCCTTGTCGGCCTCGGCGCTGGTGTCGGAGCAGCCGGCAAGACCAAGGCCGGCGACGGTTGCGAAGGTGGCGGCAACGAAGCCGCGGCGGTCGAGAACGACCTGCTGGGAGAGGTTCTTGCTCATGGTAGAACACCTTTCTCAATAAAATCCCTAGCGGTTGAGTAGAGTTATACCCTATCCCGCTCAAATGGGTCAACACGAAATAACTCAGAAACATACTTGTCTTATGGGTAATTCTGCCTACCAAAAAGGGATAGGTTTATTTTGGCGGGTTTTATCTGGGCAAACGCCGATTATTACGGCTGAGATAGCGTTTTGCCGACGGCATGATCGCTCGCAGCGGTCGCTATAATGGCGGCAATGCGACGCATATATAAGTAAGGAGATCGTGTATGAACGGCTATTCGTTTTTCGCACCGACCATGACTTAGAACCACCACAAAGGGGACAGGCACCTTTGTGGTGGTTCTTGCAGATGTGGCGGCCTGCCTCTCTGTTTTGTCTCAATCTGTAACAGGTAGACGAGGAAATGGGTTCTAGCTGTTACAGATCGAGATTATCTCTTCAGGGGGATTCGAATGTCTCGATCTGTAACATCTGGACGGACAAAAGGTCTCTATCTGTTACAGATTGAGACAAAGGTCTGGGACTAAGATGTCTTATCTAGATCTGTAACAGTTAGACGGGAATTCGGGCCCTAGATGTTACAGATTGAGATAATCGCGCCGCGAAAACAAAAACCTCCGCAGGGGTGCTTCCCTTGCGGAGGTTTTTTACTCGTTGAGTAGCCTTACGGCTTCGGCGGCCATGTTCTCGACCGTCATGCCGTTCTGCGCGAGCAGCTCGTTGGGGTCGTAGCGGTCGGGAAAGCCCTTGGCGATGCCAAAGGTGCGCGTGCGCACTGGCGTGCAGGCCAAGTAACACGCGACACGCTCGCCCCACCCACCGTCCAAGATGCCGTCCTCGAGGGTGACGACAACGCGATGCTCGGCGGCAAGGCTGTCGAGAAACTTGCGGTCAAGCTCGGTTGCAAAGCGCGGGTTGACGAGCGTGGCCTCGATGCCGTACTCGGCAGCCAAGCGGTTTGCCACGTGCTCGCCCAGTTCAAAGAAGTCGCCAAGCGCAAGCACGGCTACATCGCGGCCCTGACGCGCGACGTTGTAGCGCACGACGCTGTAATCGGCGCCCTCGGCGGGCGCCAGATCGGGACGGCTTACCAGGCCGATGCCCGGTACGCGGATTGCCACGGGATGCTCGCGGTGGTCGAGCGACCAGCTCAGCATGGACAGGTATTCTTCCATGCAGGCCGGTGCCAGGTAGCGCATGTTGGGAAGTCCGCCCAGCATGGAAATATCAAAGAACGAGAGGTGCGTCTCGGACGTTGTGCCAAAGACCGAGGCGCCAAACACCAGGATGGTTGCGGGGGCGTCGTTGAGGCACAGGTCGTGCCACAGTTCGTCGTAGGCGCGCTGCAAAAACGTGCCGTACGCGCCAAAGACCGGCTTGGCGCCGGCGCTGGCGAGCGCGGTGGCAAAGGTGACGGCATGCTCTTCGGCAATGCCCACGTCGACAAACTGCTTGCCTGCCGCGGCGCGAAGCTCGGGCGTAAAGCCCATGATATAGGGTGTGGCAGCCGTGATGGCGACAACCTGCGGGTCGTTCGCGATAGCGGCGTTGAGTGCCTCGCTCGTAATATCGGCATAGGTGCGCGGTGCGGGCTCGCTCGGGTGGCCCGGGCAAAGTTTGCGACCGGTTGCCATATCGAAGGGCCCCACATGATGCCAGTGCTCGGGGTCGCTCTGGGCTGGCTCAAAGCCCTTGCCCTTGGCGGTGGAGACGTGCAGCACGATGGGATGATCGATATCGCGCAGCTCCTGCAGCGTATCGACCAGCGCTTGGACATCGTTACCGGCGTCCAGGTAGCGATAGTCGAGCCCCAGCGCGCGGAAAACGTTGCGCTCGCAGGTGCCGTTGCTGGCGCGCAGCTCGGCCAGATTGCGATACAGACCACCGTGGTTTTCGGCAATGGACTGGTCGTTATCGTTGACGATAATGATCAAGTTACTGTCGAGATCGGCGGCATTGTTAAAGCCCTCAAAAGCCAGACCGCCCGAAAGCGAGCCGTCGCCAATAACGGTAATGACGTTATACGTGTCACCCGCCAGGTCGCGCGCGTGGGCAAGACCGCAGCCCAAGCTCACCGAGGTCGAGGTGTGACCCATGGCAAACAGGTCATGCTCGGACTCGTCGGGATTGGCAAAGCCAGAGGCCTCGCCATAACGCTCCGGATCGATATAGGTGTACGCGCGCCCGGTCAGCGCCTTGTGGGCGTAGGTCTGGTGCGAAACGTCAAAGACAAGCTTGTCGATGGGGGAGTTAAACACGCGATGGAGTGCGACCGTGAGTTCAACGACGCCCAGGTTGGGGGCAACGTGTCCGCCGACAGCGGCGGAGCTTTCGAGGATGGCGTGGCGAATCTCGTCGCAGAGCTGCGGGAGCTCGGCGCGATTAAGAGCCTTGACGTCCTCGGGCGTTGTCGTTTGCGTAAGCAGCATCGTTGTGGGTTACTCCATGCGAATCGAGCGCCGGCGCTCCCTCGGCCGGCACAATTGCACAGAACAGTCTCGCACATTTTGGCGTTTGATATGTGACGGCGGCGCGGTAATTCGCCAACTGGCGGGGCAAAACGTTTTGTCCGATGCCATACTGATAGATTCGATGATGATTTTATTCAATGCGTGCAGGCCGTGGCTTGCCGCCGAGAGCCGCTGGAGGGAGGCCGCATGTCCGATGCCATTCGTGCCGAGAAAATCGCGCACGAGGTCGACGATGCCGCCCGTCAGCTGGCCCAGGCGGGCCGCTTGGACTTGACGCGCGAGTTTATCCAGCATGCCGACGTGACGGTCTATGCACATGTGACTTCGGTAGCGCGGGCGAGCCTGTCCTTTGCCGAGCGCTTGGGCCGTGCTGGCATTTCGGTCGACCGTGCCTCGCTGCTGCGCGGAGCCCTGTTACACGATTACTTTCTCTACGATTGGCACGACCCCGATCCGAGCCATCGGCTGCACGGATTTCGGCATCCATTTTTTGCCCTGGCGCGTGCCGAGGAAGATTTTGAGCTGACGCCGCGCGAACGGAATATTATCGCGCGACATATGTTTCCGCTGGTGCCAGTGCCGCCGACGTGTCGCGAGGCATGGATTGTGTGCCTGGCTGATAAGTGGTGCGCGCTGCGCGAGACGGTCGTCGGCCGTCTGCCGCGCAAGGATGAGGCTGACGATGGCATGAGTAAAGCATCGAGCGAAAAGAGGAGAGGGTAGACGGTGGAAACCGCGATTGATATGGCGTTTGGCGGCGCGACGCTTGCCGCCTGTCCACTCTCGGCACTGGTGCTCTCGTTTGCCTTTTACGGGTTTTGCGGCTGGGCATGGGAGTCGACAGTATGCGCCATGCTTAACCAAGGACGCTTCGCCAACAGCGGATTCTTGCTGGGGCCGTGTTGTCCTATCTATGGTGTGGGCGGCATCGCCTGCTGGCTTTTGCTGCGCGGGATTCCGGATGCCTCGGGCCAGTTTGTCGCGGCGGCGCTTGTATGCAGCGTAATCGAGTACAGCGTGGGCCTTCTATTGGAAAAGACAACAGGCGCGCGCTTTTGGGATTACTCGCACCTGCCGTTTAATTTGCACGGACGCATCTGTCTGTACTGGGCCTGCGCGTTTGGCTTGGGTGCGTTGTGCATTTGCCGCGTAGTGGAACCGGCGGTGTTGGGCTTGCTCGGCCATTTGCCGGTGCTGATTGTGCGGCTGTCCGCCTTTATCGTCGCGGTCGCGATGATGGTCGACGCGGCGTGCTCTTTGGCCAGTTGGCGCCGCCTGTCCGATCAGCTGGAGCGTGTGCGTGCCGACCTTGCCGACCGCATCAATGAGTCGCTTGCCGATGCATCTGACTCCATGCTCGAACGTATTCCCGATTCGACGATTGACTCGGTGGCGCAGACGCATATCCGCAGCCGTGCCATTAACGCGTGGCTGGCTGAACTGGGCGACGCAACGCTCGATGCCCTGCGTGAGAAGGCTTCGATGCCGACGTTTATCTCGGACGGCGCTCATGGCCTGGCGCTTGCCGCCCGCCGCGTGGCCGATGCCGCGCCGAGCGTGCCCCATCCATCGCTCGCCCGTCTCCGTGCCGGCAGGCGCGCGAACCGTCCGGTGCCGAGTGTGTCGCTCAGTCGTCGCGACCTGCGCTTCTTCAATGCCTTCCCGCGCTTGCGCATCAACCGCTACGAGGGTGTCATTCGAGCAACTAATCTCCGCGACCGCGCTCACGAGCTGTTTCGGCGCTAGCCGGGACGGGCGCGCTCACGGCCCCCTTGCTCGCGTATTCCCGTTCGTTTCGCGCCCGTTGCTGCGCCGTTTCCAAGATTGCGGCGCCGTTGGAGATGGCACGATCTGGATCGAGCCGGTCGAGGAAGCTATCCGCATCCGTACCGGCGAACACGGCCCTTCTGCGGTGTAGGACAATCTTTCGCCTGACGGGTGCGCCTCTCTTGGGGCGCGCTCATTCTCGTCTACAATATCGTGCAGACGAAGGAGAGGCATGCCCATGATCAAGATGTTTGCGAGTGACTTAGACGGAACGCTGCTGAACGCCCTGCACGAGGCAGACGGGACCATCCGCCGTGCCATTCGTGAGCTGACCGAGGCTGGTCTGCATGTGGTTCCCGCGACCGGACGCTCGACGTTACCAATCGGCGAGCATGGTTTTACGGGGCTGGCGCTCGATGCCTGCTGCTCTAACGGCTCCATCGTGCGCGACAGCCATGGCGAGGTACTCAAGACCTGGACCATCGACCCGCAGATCACCGAGGAGCTGCTCAAGGAGTTTCCGGACATTTGCTTTGATTGCTCCACGCCCGATGGCATGTTTTCGAGCGGATCGTTCGAGATGCACCAGGCGGGCTTTAAAAAGGACAGTCCTATCAAGCGTATCGTGATGCGCGGTATGCGTGCGCGTGGCGGCTATCACGAGGAACAGTATTTCGACCAGTCGATCGGCGATATCTTGCGTCACGATGTATGCAAGATCAACTGCCGCGTGACCTCGCCCGAGCTGGAGCGTGACCTTAAGGCGTATCTTGCCGAGCGCTCGGACCGTGTAGTCAACGCGCCGTTCGATCCGGTGATGTTTGAGATCACGGACGTGGCGTGCAACAAGGGCGAGAGCGTGGCATGGTTGGCGGGCTACTACGGTATTGCCGAGGATGAGGTCGCGGTTTACGGCGACGGCGGCAACGACATCGCCATGCTCAAGCGCTTCCGCCACAGCTATGCCACCAAGAATGGCAGTGACGCGGCCAAGGCCGCCGCGAGCGCGACCATCGGCAGCTGCATGGTCCACGCCGTCCCCAAACACATGCTCGCCACCATGCGCAAACAGAATTCCCGCACCATCATCGAATAATGTGACAAAGGGACTGCCCTTTGTCACAGGGGGGCCTGTTCTCTTGGAATACGAACATATATTCGTATATATAACTAGGCTCTGGTAGAATCGGTATCGTTGACGGCAGTTCCATGTGCCGGGCAGTGTCCTCCATCTGATGGGAGGTGATGCCCATGACCGATTTGATTGATTTCGTGAGACTTCTGACCGCTTTGGTCTCGTTCTTCACGGCGCTTGTCGGCCTTTCCGAGGCACTCAAGCAGCGTTCGAAGCGCAACAGAAGGGGTCGCCGCCGCTAAGGCGTTGACCCCCTAATGCAAACAACGGCGCTGCCCAGCTAGCTACAACTTGGGCTGCCGTCGACACTATTCTACCCACGAATGACATTTTGAACAATCGGTAATGCCGCTCCAAAAGCCAGGCGGGATGTGACAAAGGAACTGCCCCTTCGTCACATCCCAAATATTGCCTTTACGTGTTGATGCACACGGTGTGCAATAATACTCGCACTGTGCAATAGCGCACAGGCTGAGTAACAAGGAGGACGCTTGTCCCAGCTCGAGAAATGCGATCGCCGGTCCCTTCGTTCGCAGCGTGCCCTTCGCCAGGCGCTTGCCAGCGAGCTTGCCGAAAGCGGCGACCTTTCGCGCATTAATGTCGCGTCGCTCACCGAGCGCGCCGGCCTTACGCGCCGCACGTTCTATTCGCACTACCGCGATATCCCCGACTTTATCAATCAAATCGAGGATGGCTTGCTGGCCGAGATCCGTGAGCGCATTGAGCTCATCACCGCAGCTCAGCTGCCCGATCTCTATCACAACATCGATGAGCTCGAGCCGGCGCCCGGTTCGGTTGAGTTGCTGCGCTACCTTGCGGCCAACCGCGATTTAATCGGATCGCTGCTGGGCCCGGGCGGCGACCAGGCCTTCATTAAAAGGATTATCGACACTGCGCGTGAGGCTGTGGTGCCGCGTGCGCAGACGGGCATTTTGGGCCTGGCGCTGGGCACGTTCTTTGACTACTACGTCACCTACGTCGTGAGTGCCGAGGTCGGCCTGATTCAGCGCTGGTTTGAGCGTGGGCTCACCGAATCGCCCGAGGCCATGGCGCGCATTATGACGGTTATCGCCTTTGTGCGTCCCGGCGACCTATATGGCCAACCCATCGATATCAACGTGCCGGAATATGGCATGAAGCTATTGAATCTGCAGCTCGAGGACGCGGCCGACACCGCCGCAACCATCGAGTCCAACAACTAAGAGGAGAGACAATGAGCAAACTCGTCGAGGGCATTAAAGACCGTGTGGTCGCTGCCGCACGCGAGGCCGCGCCCGCCGTGGTGGATGCCGCGCAGAAGGCCGCGACCGCAGCTGCCGAGAAAGTTGCCGAGGCAGTTGCCGATGCCAAGAACGCGGCAGGGGAGACGTCCGTCGCTAGCGAGCCCGCCACCGCCGCTGAGCCCGCCACCGCCGCTGAGCCCGTAACAGCCGCCCAGGCCCCCGAAGGCGCGATCTTCAACCCCGAGGCCGCCCGCGGCAACCTGCACCTGGGCATCGACGTGGGCTCCACCACCGTCAAGCTCGCCGTGCTCAACGATGACAACCAGATCGTGTACGCCAAGTACCAGCGCCACCACACCGACGTTCGCGCTTGTGCCCGCGACTTGTTCGAGGGCGCTGCGACCGTGCTGCCGACGGCCCAAATGACCTGCGCCATTACCGGCTCGGGCGGTCTGCTGCTGTCCCAGTGGCTCGACCTGGAGTTTGTCCAGGAGGTCATCGCCAGCAAGCGCGCCGTCGAGACCCTTATCCCTGCCACCGATGTCGCCATCGAGCTGGGCGGCGAGGACGCCAAGATCATCTACTTCGACAACGGCATCGAACAGCGCATGAACGGCACCTGCGCCGGCGGCACGGGCGCGTTCATCGATCAGATGGCAACCCTGCTGCACACCGATGCCAGCGGCCTCAACGAGCTCGCGGCCAACGCCACCACCATCTATCCCATCGCCAGCCGCTGCGGCGTCTTTGCCAAGACCGACGTCCAACCGCTGCTCAACGAGGGTGCCCGCCCCGAGGACGTGGCCGCCTCCATCTTCCAGGCTGTCGTGACCCAGACCATCTCGGGCCTGGCGTGCGGCCGTCCCATCCGCGGCAACGTCGCCTTCCTGGGCGGCCCGCTGCAGTACCTCTCCGAGCTGCGCCACCGCTTCTACCTCACGCTCAACCTGGACGAGGAGCACCGTATCGTGCCCCAAAACGCTCACCTGTTTGTGGCGAGCGGCGCCGCCATGGCGCACGAGTCTAATAAACTCAGCACGTTCCCGCAGCTCATCGAGGCCATCGATGCCCTGGGTGATACGCAGGGTGCCGAGGTCGAGCGTCTGGATCCGCTCTTTGCCACCGACGAGGACTTTGCCGAGTTCAAAACCCGCCACGACCAGGAAGTCGTTCCCAAGGGCAAGCTCGACGGCTACACCGGACGCGTGTTCATCGGCATCGACGCCGGTTCCACCACCATGAAGGCCGCACTCGTGGGCGAGGACGGCCAGCTGTTGCACACCTGGTACGGCAACAACAACGGCGACATCCTGGGCACGGCCAAGGTCATCATGGCCGATTTCTACAACCACATTCCCGCCGGCTGCACCATCGGTCACGTGACCACCACGGGCTATGGCGAGGCGCTGCTCATCGAGGCGCTCAAGGCCGACTCCGGCGAGATTGAGACCGTCGCGCACCTGCGTGGCGCCAAGGCGTTCCTGCCCGGCGTCGAGTTCATTCTGGACATTGGCGGCCAGGACATGAAGTGCCTGCGCGTCAAGGACGGCGTTATCGAGCACATCATGCTCAACGAGGCCTGCTCGTCGGGCTGCGGCAGCTTTATCGAGAGTTTCGCCGTGTCTATGAACATGGACGTTCGCGCGTTCGCCGACGCCGCCATCCATGCCAAGGCCCCGGTCGACCTGGGCAGTCGCTGCACGGTCTTTATGAACTCGCGCGTTAAGCAGGCGCAAAAGGAAGGCGCCACGGTGGGCGACATCGCGGCCGGTCTGTCCTATTCCGTCATCAAGAATGCCCTGTTCAAGGTCATTAAGCTTCGCGACCCCAAGGAGATCGGCAGCCAGGTAATCGTTCAGGGCGGCACCTTTATGTCCGATGCCACGCTGCGCGCGTTTGAGCAGCTCACTGGTGTTCACGCCGTGCGTCCCGACATCGCCGGCTGCATGGGCGCCTACGGTGCGGCCCTGCTCGCCCGCGATCGCGCCGGCGCCGATGGCACCTCGACCATCCTTTCGGCCGAGGACATCGCGCACCTCACCGTGACGCAAAAGCACGTCCGCTGCGGCCGTTGCTCCAACAACTGCCAGCTTACCGTCAACGACTTTGGCGGCGGCAGGCGCTTCATTACCGGCAACCGCTGCGAGAAGGGCGCCGGCCACAAAAAGCAGAAGACCGAGGCCCCCAACCTCTTCAAAAAGAAAAACGAGCTGCTCTTTAACCGCGAGGTGCTGAGCCCCGACGAGGCCCCGCGCGGCACCGTCGGCATCCCCCGTGCGCTCAACATGTACGAGAACTACCCCTTCTGGCACGCGTTCTTTACGCGCCTGGGCTTTAGCGTGCAGCTGTCCGACCAGTCGAGCAAAAAGACCTACCAGGCGGGCATCGAGTCCATGCCGTCCGAGAGCGTGTGCTATCCGGCCAAGATGAGCCACGGCCACGTGATGAACCTCATCGACCGCGATGTCGACTTTATCTGGATGCCGTGCGTGCGCTGGGAGCGCAAGGAGGACCCGACCGCCGGCAACTGTTACAACTGCCCCATCGTCATGAGCTACCCCACGGCGCTGGCGCTCAATATCGACGAGATTCGCGAGCAGAACATCGAGTTCCTGTATCCGTTTGTGCCCTATCACGACAAGACCGAGCTCAAGCGCCGTCTGTACCAGGTGCTCGCCGTCGACCGCGTGGCCGATGCTGAGGCCGGCCGCGGTCGCGTGCGTGGACCCAAGATCACGCGCTCCGAGGTCGATGCCGCCGTCAACGCTGCCTACGAGGCCGACGCGCGTTTCCACGAGGACATCCAGACCATGGGCGAGGAGGCCCTTAAGTGGGTCGAGGACCACGGCGGTCACGGCATCGTGCTCGCCGGTCGTCCCTACCATAACGACCCCGAGATCAACCATGCCCTTCCTGAGCTTATCTCGAGCTTTGGCTTTGCGGTCTTTACCGAGGATTCGCTTGCGCACCTGGTGAAGCCCGAGCGTCCGATTCGCGTCGTCGACCAGTGGATGTACCACAGCCGCCTGTACGCCGTCGCCCGCTTTGTGACGATGCGCAACGACCTGGACCTGATCCAGCTCAACTCTTTCGGCTGCGGCCTGGACGCTCTGACCACCGACCAGGTGCAGGAGATCCTGGAGGCCAGCGGCAAGATCTACACCGTGCTCAAGATCGACGAGGTGTCCAACCTGGGCGCCGCGCGTATCCGTATTCGCTCGCTCATGGCAGCGCTCAAGGACCAGGAGGCCGAGCGCTTGGCCGAGGCCACGGCCGCGGGCGAGGCCTACGAGCAGGGCGATGCCGCGCCGGTGGCGCCTTCCACGGATGCCCCCGCGTTCGCGAGCCGTAAGTACACGTTCGAGGCGCAGCGCGAGAGTGCTTCGACCGCGTGGCCCAAGGTGCCCTTTACCGAGCAGATGCGCGACGAGGGCTACACCATCCTGTGCCCGCAGATGGCACCGATTCACTTTGACCTGGTCAAAGAGGTGTTCCGCGGTGCCGGCTACAACCTGGAGCTGCTGCCCTCGACCGACCACGACGCCGTCGAGGCCGGCCTGCGCTATGTGAACAACGACATCTGCTATCCGTCGATTCTGGTGACGGGCCAGATCATGGAGGCCATCGAGAGCGGTCGGTACGACCTGTCCAAGACGGCCGTGGTCATCAGCCAGACCGGCGGCGGTTGCCGTGCCACCAACTACATCGCGCTCATCCGCAAGGCCCTGCGCGAGAGCGGCCACCCCGAGATTCCGGTGATCTCGCTTTCGGCCGTGGCGCTCGGCGAGGACAACCCCGGCTTTAAGATTACGCCGGCGCTGCTTAAGCAGGCCGTGTACGCGGTGCTCTTTGGCGACGTGATGATGCAGATGCTCTACCGCTGCCGTCCGTACGAGGCCACGCCCGGTGCTGCCAACGCGCTCTACGAGGAGTATATGGCGCGCGCCCGCAAGTTGGCGCCCAAGTTCAACCGCCACAACTACACCAAGCTGTGCCGCGAGGCCATCCGCGCGTTCGACACCATGCCGCTCGTGGGCGAGGGCACCAAGCCGCGCGTGGGCGTGGTCGGCGAGATCCTGGTCAAGTTCCACCCTACGGCCAACAACCACGTGGTCGATGTCATCGAGCGTGAGGGCTGCGAGGCCGTAGTACCGGGCCTACTCGACTTCTTCCTGTACTCCATGAGCAACGCTGAGCTGCAGAAGGACGAGTTGGGAAGCTCTGCCACTACGCGCGCTGGTATGCAGGCGCTCATTAAGCTGGTGGACTGGATGCGCACGCCGGTGGAAGAGATGCTCGAAAAGTCCCGCCGCTTTGAGGCGCCCGAGCGCATCGGCACCATGGCCGACAAGGCCCGCACGGTGCTTTCGGTGTGCAACAACATGGGCGAGGGCTGGCTGCTCACGGCCGAGATGCTCGACCTAATCGACCATGGCGCGCCCAACATCATCTGCACGCAGCCCTTCGCGTGCCTGCCCAATCACGTGGTGGGCAAGGCCGTGATCAAGGAGCTGCGCCGTCAGCATCCCGAGAGCAACATCGTTGCGGTGGACTACGACCCCGGTGCATCCGAGGTCAACCAGCTCAACCGCATTAAGCTTATGATCAGCGTGGCGAAGGAGAATATGCGTGCCGGCAAGGGCTTTAAGCTCGAGAAGGTGGCGCCGCTCGCGATGGACGAGGTCACCGGCCAGATGCGTGCTCATGACGGCTGCGCGAGCTGCGGGCCGGCCAGCGAGGACGCCGTGGCGTCGGTCGCCAAGCGTCTGGGACGCGGCATTAAGAAGTAGACGGTCTGCTATGGGCTGGATATGAGACAAACGGGTGGTAGCCGTACCGGCTACCATCCGTTTTTGCTGGACATATGTTGCGCAAACGCCCCGACTATCCCCCTTTGCGAACTCAGATTTCAGAAGTATGCGGCAAAATCTGAATAAGCCGAGCACACCGGATATATCCAAGCCCTGTACCTGCGGTTTTATTGGCGGAAAACCGGGGTGTGCTCAAGGGTTCCGGAATTTGCCGCATACTTCCGCAAACGACGTCTCGGTGGCAAAAAAATCGCCCTCGGAACCCTGAGATAATGAACAGGTGTAGCCGTTCGCGGCAAAATACCGTCCGTTTATAGAACCCACCCCCATCGCGCGTCATCCTTACGGTTGAATAAATACACATCTATGGAATTACATTAGAGAGGACCGTTCCATGAGCTACAAGACCGTTTGTGTTGCCGGCGGCGGCGTGTTGGGAAGCCAGATTGCCTTTCAGGCTGCCTACTGCGGCTTTGATGTGACGATCTGGCTGCGCAGCGAGGGCAGCATCGGTCGCACTCAGCCCAAGATCGATCATGTGCGCGAGGAGTACATCGCGGCAATCGAGGGTATGGCGGATGGCACAGGCGAGTGGTGCGCCGGTATCGCCGATAGTGGCCAGCCCTTCGACAAGGAGGCGGCACTCGCCGCTGTCGAGCGTGCTTACTCCACGCTCAAGCTGGAGCTCGATCTTGCCAAGGCCGTAGCCGACGCCGACCTGGTCATCGAGTCTATGGCCGAGGACACCCAGGCAAAGATCGACTTCTACAAAAAGCTCGCCCCGGTTCTCCCGCAAAAGACCGTCGTCGTGACGAACTCCTCTACGCTGCTGCCGAGCACCTTTGCCAAGTACACTGGTCGCCCCGAGAAGTACCTGTCGCTGCACTTTGCCAACTCCATCTGGAAGAACAACATGACCGAGGTCATGGCGCAGGACCAAACCGACAAGTGCTACTTCGACGAGCTCGTCGACTTCGCCAACGACATTCGCATGCTTGCCCTGCCCGTCAACAAGGAAAAGAACGGCTACCTGCTCAATTCCATGCTGGTGCCATGGCTGCTTTCGGGCCTCGACCTGTATGTCTCGGGCGTGAGCGATCCCAAGAGCATCGACCTCGCATGGACGCGTGGCACCGGCGCCCCCAAGGGTCCGTTCCGCGTATTCGACACGGTTGGTATCCAGACGGCTTACAACATCGTTATGCAGTACCAGAAGGTGCCGGGCCTGGTGAGCCCGTTGCTCAAAAAGATGATGATGCCCTACAACTTTAAGGCCATGGCATCCGTCCTCAAGCAGATGCTCGACGAAGGCAAGCTGGGCGAAAGCTCGGGCGAGGGCTTCTTCAAGTACTAAAAAATGACCTCTCGGGGACGGAGGAAAACGGATCATTTTCGGCCGCCAACAGTGAGAAGATGGACCCAGAAATAGAAAGGAGTGGCAATGGGCCGGCTCGGGCTTTGAGGACAAGTTGCTTCAGGCCCAACGCGATTTCTCGCTCAACGCGGGCCAGCATAGCGTGACCTATCTGCCGAGTTCTGACACGGTAACGACCGGTCGCTACCAAGTGCTGCTGTACGACAACAATTTTGGTGCAGCCGAGAGCTATCCCAAGTTCGATTGGGGCAAGCTGGGCGCCGCGGTGGTGACCGACTACAGTAGGGGAACGCATTCGTTTGGGCGCATCTTTACGGTGGACGAGACCGCGCGCACCTACGAGCTTGTGGACCAGATCGCAGTGCCGTTCTCGGGCTACGTGAGCAGCGCGCAACGCGTCGGCGATTCAAATAGTATGCTCGTGGCATCGGGCCAGGCCAAGACCTTCACCGAGTACGATCGCTATGGACTGCCCATCGCCACCTACGAAATGGAAGCCGAGAAGTACATTTACCGCGTGTACAAGTACGAGCTGTAGTGCTGCGCTCGGCTGTGCTTGTGCCCCGCGGCTGCGCTCTCGTGCCGGGCCCACCTCGCGTCCCGCATCACTCCACGTCAAACTCCACGCGATCGAGCTCGGGCACGTTGAGGTCGATGAGCTTGCGGGCAACGCGGCGGTCGTGCTCCCCGAGCGCCTCGCTTGTCGTTACGTGAGCGACAGTCTGGCGCTCGACAAGGCCCTCCTTGTCGCCTTCGGTAGCCGAAGTCTCGACGGCGACGGTGTAATCCTTAAAGCCCGGCAGCACCGCGGCAAGTTCGCGCGTGGTTTCGGTGACGCCGTAGCCGTCCTGCACGCCGGCCTGCGCCGAGCCAATGGACCCCGCGGTCATAACGATGCAGGGGATGGCAAAGATCACCGTACCCACGATGATGCGGCGGCGCACCTTGTGCGACAGCTCATCGACCTCGGCATTTTCCTCAGCGGTCACAATGCCGTCGCCGTTGAGGTCGCGCTTGAGCGGTACACGTAAAAGAAGCAATACGGCTTCGGCTGCCAGTGCGATAAAGACGACGTTGATGCCAAACTCGTAGAGGGCCGAGAGGAACAGCGACCCGCTCGCGATGGCAATGCCGTAACCTGCCGCGCACAGGGGCGGCATGAGTGCGGTCGCCACGGCTACGCCGGCAATGAGCGTCGAAGGCTCCTGGTCGCGCGAGTTACCCAGCCCGCCCGCAAAGCCGCCCGCGAGCGCGACGGCAAGGTCCCATACGGTGGGTGTCGAGTTATCGATGATGGCGGCCGTGGTGGTGCCAAGGGGCGAGAGCTTAAAATACAGCGTGGACGTGATCAGGCAAAGGACCATCTGTAGAGCCAAGCCCGCGACGGCCTCGACGGTAATCTCGCGGTCGAGCGTGGCGATGCCGTATGCCATGGCAAGGACCGAGCCCATGAGCGGGCAGATGAGCATGGCGCCCACAATGGCGATGTCCGAATCGATATCGAGGCCGACACTCGCGATCAGCATGGCGATAATGAGGATGCACAGGTGCGAGCCGGTCAGGCGCGCCCCGTTTACAAAGCGCTTGCGAATTACGTGATAGGGGGCGCGACCCTCGCGAATGTTGAATGCGCGCCTCAGGAAGCGGCCGGCGTTCTCCATGACCTCGCTATAGGCAGGGCGGATGCCGTGGCGCCGGTGATGGCGCTCGCGCAGTCGCTTGAGCTGCTGGTTATCGAGTTTCATGTTCACCTCGCTTCGCCGCGGGCTATGCATCGCGCCCGCTGCCTCTACTCTACACCGCGGCAGGCGGGGTGGTCATCTTGACGTGAAACTTAGACGAGTAGGTAAAGGGGGCGCGTCAAATGAGGTTGAAGCCGAGGGTTTCGGCAGATACAAAAAAGCGCGGGGCCGGATGGTCTCCGACCCCGCGCTCTGCACGGGTACGTTGTTGTTGGGTTTAGCCCAGCAGACTCAATCCCACGGAGACAAACGCCAGAATAACGCCGACGATGGACTCGCCGCCCAGCAGGCCGCTGGCAACGACCAGGCCCTGCTCCTGGAAGGCGGCATCCTTGGCAGCCTTCTCCTCGTCCGAAAGGCCTGCCTCGGCGTCGCGGTGTGCGGCCCACTTGTCGTAGGCGAGCTTGACGCAGGAGCCCAAGAAGGCCGTGAGCGACATGTAGAACGGCAGGTACACGCCCAGACCGATCATCATGGCCGGAATGCCGAGCCAGTACATGACGATGCCGGCGATAAAGCCGCCTGCGAACCACGGCACGCTCGGGATGCCCGAGACCATGGTGGCGACGACGCTTGCCTGCGCGGCCACAAAGCTCTTGTCGGGGCCGAAGGCGTCCGGACCATAGGCGGTGACGAGCGCGACCATGACGGCGGCAGCGACCAGGGCGCCCACGATGCCGCCAATGGCCTGGCCGACCCACTGTGCACGCGGGTTGGTGCCCAGTACGGCTCCGGCCTTAAAGTCGTTCATGACGTCGCCCGCAAGGCCGCACGCCACGGCCACGATGCCGGCGATAAAGAACAGCTTGACCTGCGCGAGCTGCGCGAAGGCTGCCACGATGAGCATGACGATGAGGCCAAAGATCTCCATGGGGTCGATACCCGTCTGGCCGCAGCTCTGTGCGCTCATGATGGTGGTGACAAAGGTGAATAGCGTGACGATGACGGCCGGGACGGGACCAAGGTCGAGCGCGATGGCAACGATCACGGCGATGGCGGCGGTGCCCAGGCCGATGATGCCGGCGTCGAGCTTAAGCGAGCCCGAGATGAGCGATTGCTCGTCGGTGTCGGTGGAGCTGTCGGCGGCGAGGCCGCGGACGATACCGGCGACCTGCGGCAGAATGTCCTTAAGGACGACGGCGACGCCAAAGCCCATCATAAGGCCCATACCAAGGGACTTGACGATACCCTGCGCGGTCACAACATCGAACAGGCCGGCAGCGGTGCCGCCGACGATGATGCCAAAATTGCCCAGCAGCGCGCCGGCAAACCAGAACGCGACGGGGGCGAAGCCCACCAAAAAGCCGATGGACAGCAACATGGGCGAGTTGTAGATGGCAAAGGTCACGCCGGGGATGTTGAGCGTGCACAGCATGCTGGGCACCACGCCCAGGGCGTCGCGCAGCACGCTGTAGATGCCTGCGATGGCCATGGAGCCAAAGAGCTGCTTGCCGGTCTTGCCGCCGGCCTCGGTCGCGCGTAGGGTCTGAGCTGCGGCGTTGCCGGTGGGGAACTCCAGCGCGGCGTCCACGATAAAGTGACGGTGGATGAGTGCCGTGGCCAGTAGGCCCAGGATAGTGCCGGCGAGTGCCACGATAAACATGTCGAGCCAACTGATCTGGTCGGCATAGCCCAGCATCCAGGCGCCCGGGATGGTAAACGCCAGACCGCCGGCGACCATGGCGCCTGCGGACATGATGGTGTGGGTGACGTTGGCCTCGTTGAGGCTGGCGTTGCCCATGAGCTTCAGGAAGAACAGCGAAATGACGGCAGCGAAAATGATCGGCCAGGGGAGTGCGCCCATCTTGAGGGCGGTATAGGCCGAGCTTGCCGTGATGATCACGCAGCCAAGGACGCCGATGACGACGCCGCGCAGCGTGAGTTGACCGCGCATCGAGGTGCGGTTCGAGGGATTGCTCATATAGAACTCCTTTGCGTATATCCGCTTCCCCCGCAAGCGCCGCTACGGATACGGCGCGGGAAGTCGGGTTACCAAGGGCCGACGCGTGAGCTCACGTACGACCGCGCATCAGTATAGCCGCAAGGTAGTCAATTTGGGACGGGGCTTTTTAGCTGGTTTGGGTAGGCGATATACTGCTGGGCAGACGAAAGGAGCGCCGACGATGCTTAATGGGTGCGCATATATATTGACGGTCGACGTGGGCAACACGTTCATTCGCTTTGGCCTGTTTGCCGAGGATTCGGCCGCGGCGCAGGAATGCCCGCTCGCGACGTGCGAGATCACGACGCCGTCGAGCATCACGGCCGACGAGGCGCGCATGAGGCTCGCGCAGGTCATTGGCGCGCTGTCAGCCGATGCGGGCATGCCGGGTGCGCTCGTTCCCGCAGCCGCAGTGCTGAGCTGCGTGGTGCCGGCGCTCGAGCGCCCGTGGAAGGCGGCGCTTTCCCGCACCTGCACGGGGCGCGTGCTCACCGTGGGGCCGGGCCTCAAGACCGGTATGCCCGTGCACTACGATGATCCAGCAGAGATCGGTCCCGACCGCATCGCCGACGCCGTGGCGGCCCGTGCCGTCTACGGCTCTCCGTGCATCGTGATCGACCTGGGCACTACGACCAATATCGAGGTCATCGATGCGCACGGAACCTTTGTCGGCGGCGTCATCGCGCCGGGCTTGGCACTTGGCGCCCGCTCGCTTTCGGCCGCTGCGGCGCGCCTGCCGCAGGTCGAGCCCTCGGCACCCACGCATGTGATCGGTCGCAACACGCGCGAGGCCATGCGTTCGGGCGTGGTCTTGGGCGAGGTTGCCCGCATCGACGGCATGCTCGACATGGTGCTTGCCGAGATGCGCTCGACCAAGGCGGCGGGGGAGGGTATTGTGCCCATCGTCATTACCGGCGACGATGCCGAGGCGCTCGCGGCGTTGGTCGGCCACAGCCTGACGGTAGACGACGCACTGACGCTGCGGGGTCTCGCCGAGCTGTACCGCATCAACCAAAAGCCTCGTCGCGCATAAAGCCGAGGACGTCGGCGGGAGAGGAAACAACCCCACCTTTCACCTGCTACAATGGGTCAAACTATTGCGATTTCGGAGGTGTCTGCCATGTCGGATGATCTTCATCAAACCACGTCGGGCAAGCGCCGCGACGTTATTAGCTGGGACGAGTTCTTTATGAGCGTGGCCATCGCCGCGCAGCGCCGCAGTAAGGACCCCAACACGCAGGTGGGCGCGTGCATCGCCAGCACCAACCACCGCATCCTTTCGGTGGGCTACAACGGTACGCCCTCGGCACTCAACGACGACTTTTTCCCGTGGGGCACGAGCGACGACCCACTGCAGGACAAGCATAACTACGTAGTCCATGCCGAGGCCAACGCCGTGCTCAACTACCGCGGCTCGCTCAAAGACCTTGAGGGTTCCACGGTCTACGTCACGCTGTTCCCGTGCCATGACTGCGCCAAGATCCTGGCGCAGGTGGGCGTGGGCGAGGTTGTCTACCTGGACAATAAGTACGCCGACACCGACGACGGCCGCATCAGTCGCCGCATTCTCGACTCCTGCGGCATCAGCTACCGCCAGGTCATCGTCGATGTCCACATCGGCACCGGGGAACAAACTCAGCAGTAGCGGCAGCGTGTGCTAGCGCCGGGCGTCGGCAAAAGCAGCTAAAAAAGCCCCGTCCCAAATTGACTGCTCGTGAAAGTCGTGTCCGCGCGCATGGACGGCTCGTGAGCGGGTACACGGCTGTAGTAACATAGCTCTGTCCGCGGGCGCGCCCGCGTTATTGTGAGAAAGGAGCCCCTGTGGCTGTTAACGAAGAGCTGCTTAAGAAGGTTCTTGAGGAGATCCGCCCCAACCTGCAGGCTGACGGCGGCGATATGGAGTATGTGGGCGTCGACGACGAGGGCGTCGTCCAGCTTGAGCTTCAGGGTGCCTGCGCCGGCTGCCCTATGAGCGCACTGACCCTGTCCATGGGTATCGAGCGTATTCTGAAGGAGCACGTACCCGGCGTTACCCGTGTCGAGCAGGTCAATGCCTCCGGCGAGACCGAGGACCTGTACGACGAGTACGCGCCGTTCTAAGATGCGAAAGCTGCGGACGGCGTACTCCGCATAGACGTTACGCCCAAATATGCGGCTGCGAGCGAAAGGCCCGCGGCCGCATTTGTATGTAGGGAGTAGGAGGGTCGACATGCTCAACGACTTCTACCATATGCTTGATCCCGTCGCGATTTCGGCGGGACCCATCACCATCTACTGGTACGGCTTGGCCTACGTGGTCGGCGCTCTGCTCACGGCGGTCGTCATGTATCGCACGCAGCGTCGCTGGGGTTTCGACATTACGGTCGACGATCTGACGAGCGTCGTGGTCGGCGTGGTCTTTGGCCTTATCATTGGCGCCCGCCTGTTCTACGTCATCTTTTACGGTGATGGCTACTACTGGGCGCATCCGCTCGAGATCTTTGCCACCAACGAGGGCGGCATGAGCTTTCATGGCGGCCTGGTGGGCGGCATCATCGGCGGCGTGCTCGTGTGCCGCATGTACAAGCTCGATGCCTGGACTTTGGCAGACCTCGCGGTCATCGGTGCTCCGCTGGCCCTGTGCCTGGGGCGCTGTGCCAACTTTGTCAACGGCGAGCTGTGGGGCAAGCCGACCGATCTGCCCTGGGGCGTGATCTTTGGCGGTACCGCGGGCGATATGCCGCGCCATCCCTCCCAACTCTACGAGGCATTTCTCGAGGGCATTGTGCTCTTTTGCATCTTGCAGGTGCTCAGCCGCAAAAAACCACTGCTGCCCCAGGGCACGTTTATGGGCGTGTTCGTGATGGGCTATGGCATCGTCCGCTTCCTCATTGAGTTTGTGCGCGTGCCCGATGCCCAGCTGGGCTATCTGCTGGGCGGCGTCATCACCATGGGTCAGCTGTTGAGTCTGCCACTCGTGATTGCGGGCCTGGCGCTCGTCATCTTTGCCCTCCGTCGCAACTGTCCCCAGCGCATCTACCTCGACGCCTAGCCACCACATGCCACCACAAAGGGGACAGGCACCTTTGTGGCGGTTCGCTGGGCAACGATGACAGAACCGCAACGTTTCCCCAGATAAAACCTGCCAAAATAAACCTGTCCCTTTTTGGCAGGTTTCTAGAAAGGCTATTCGGACTGTGAAGGATTCCGACCTCTCCGCAACGGCTGCGCGCGACGCCGCCCGCATCGTTTGGTTTAAGCGCTATCCCGCCAAGCAGACGCTCATCGCATTTTTGCTCGCGCTGTTGGCGACCACGGCGTTTTCCATCGATCCCGCCCCGGTGTCGAGCAACGCAGTCTTGGCAATTGACCCCAAAGCCTCGGGCATGCTGTACGTGTGCTACGAGGTGCTCCTCTCGTTTGCCGGCCATACCGACGCGGTCATGCTGCTTGCGCTTGCCTGCCTGCTTACGCTGCCGTTTCGCTACGTATTCTTTGGCCGCGGTGACGCTTGGCGCCCGTCGGTCGTGCTGCCATCGCTGTTCTTTGCCGTTTGCATGGTGTTCGGCCGTAGCTACGACCTTACCGATTCGGCAGAGATTGTGCTGGGCGACAAGGCACGCGTTATCTGCGCCTGGATTGGCGGCGCGGGCTGGATGCTTCTGGCGATTGTGGCCTTCTATCTGGCTTTTGAGTTTTTGGATTGGTTGAGCTCCCGCCGCATTCCGTTTTCGGAGACCCACTTTGGCCGCGTGTGGCGTGTTGCCCACGCCGTGCTCTCGGCCCATCCCTTTGTCGGGCCGTTTCTTGTGCTCATGATTGCCTGGGCGCCCACGCTTATCGCCTCGCTGCCCGGCCTCTTTATGGGAGATACGGGCGCGCAGATCCGCCAATGGTTCAACTACCCCAACGGCACGAGCGATTACCTGCGCCTGCTTAACCCCAACGTGCTGCTCAACGGCCATCATCCGGTGGTGCACACGGCCATCATCGGCTCGTGCGTGCAACTGGGGCTTTCGCTGTTCAATAGCGCCAATGCGGGCCTTGCCATCTACACCTGTGCCCAATTTGTCATCACGGCCGCCTGCATGGCCTATTCCATATCGTCGCTGCGCAAGCTGGGCGTGAGCCTGCCGGTCCGTGGCGTCACCTTGCTGTTCTTTGCGTTTATGCCGATGTTCTCCAACTATGCGGCGCTGCTGACCAAAGACGTGCTGTTTGCCGATGCGTTTTTGGTGCTGCTCGTTCAGACCGTCAAGCTCGTGGCATGTGGCCTGCCCCGTCGCGATGCCAATGCCAAGCGCGCGGGCGAACAGGCGCCTGTGCTCTTTGCACGCCACGACTGGCTGTTGCTCGTGCTGGGTGCCATGGGTTCCACGTTTTTGCGCAATGGCGGCCTGGTCTTTCCGTTGGCGGCCTGCGTGATTGCGGCGGCGTTTTGCGCTTGGGACGCGCATGTGGCCCGTCGCGTGGCCAAACAGTCTGGCGTCACGCCCTCGTACGCCACGCCACGCTTCCGCTGGGTCGGCGTGCTCGCAGTGCTTGCGCTCTGCCTTGTCTCCAACATGTATTTCACCAAGGTCTTTATGCCGGCGCACGATATCACGCCGGGCTCCAAGCGCGAGATCCTCTCGATTCCGTTTCAGCAGACGGCACGCTTCGTCCAAAAGCACGACGGCCTTAATTCGGGCGTTAACCCCAAGGTCAAAGACGATGGCACGATTGAGGAAGCTCCCTGCGACGGCTTGGTGACCGATGAGGAGCACGCTGTGATTGATCGCGTGCTTAAGTACGAGAACCTGGGTCGTCGCTACAACCCCGACAAATCGGATGCCGTCAAAAACTGCTTCAATGAGTACGCCTCGCAGGAGGACATCAAGGCCTATTTTAAGGTGTGGGCCCAGATGTTCAAAAAGGACCCCGAGTGCTATATCTCGGCGCTCGTCAATAACTACTACGGGTACTTCTATCCGAGCGCTCGCGATGCGTGGGTCTACAGCACGGCGCGCAGTGCCGAGATCATGGCGAAGCCCGATAACCTCAAGTACTTTGACTTCCATCCGGTCGACAGCAAAGCCGTGCGCTGGTGCGACCACCTGATTAACCTGTACCGCGTGGCGGTGCAGCGCATTCCGTTTATCTCGCTCACCATGAGCTCGGCCACCTACGTGTGGATCATGATCATCGTGGTGGTCTACCTGTTGCGCCGCCATTCGTGGCGCGCGCTGGCCATCTGGATACCGCTACTGGGTGTGCTCGCTGTGTGCCTGATTGGTCCATGTAACGGGTCGACCTACATGCGCTATCTGTACCCGGTCATTGCATGCATGCCTTTCGCCATCGGCGCCACGATCACCCGCAGCGACCGCCTGTGGACCTAACCAAAGATTGGCGCATTGGGGTCAGGCTGCTTTGTGCCAAGGGGCTGCATCATCACGACGCCTTCATTTTGGGGTTTATCTTGCAGGCCGGTAGGTATATCATAACGACGTTTGTTTATATTGCCCGAGCATTCGCGCTGGGCTTTAGGTCGAAACCGATAGGAGACACGTATGTCCGGACACTCTAAGTGGGCCACAACCAAGCATCGTAAGGGCGCGCAGGACGCCAAGCGTTCCGCCCTCTTCTCCAAGCTCAGCCGCAACATCACCGTTGCTGCCCGTCTCGGCGGCGACCCGCTGCCCGAGAACAACGCCAGCCTCGCCGCTGCCGTTGCCAAGGCTAAGGCTCAGTCCATGCCTAAGGACAAGATCAAGTCCGCTATCGATAAGGCCTTTGGTTCGGGTGCCGACGCCGCCGTCTACGAGAACATCGTGTACGAGGGCTACGGTCCCGCCGGTGTTGCCGTCTACGTCGACTGCCTGACCGACAACCGCAACCGCACTGCCGCCGACGTCCGTTCCGCCTTCTCCCACGCTGGTGGCAACTTGGGCACCTCGGGCTCCGTCGCCTTCCAGTTTGAGCGCAAGGGCCAGATCGTCGTCGCCAAGGAGATCCTGGACGAGAACGCCAAGAAGGAGACCATGATCGCCAACGGTGCTGCCGGTGACGAGGATGAGTTCATGATGGCGATCGCCGAGGCCGGTGGTGAGGACTACGAGGACGCCGGCGAGGAGTGGATCGTCTGGACCGCTGCCAACGACGTCATGGCTGTCTCCAAGGCACTCGAGGAGCAGGGCGTCCAGGTCAAGGGCTCCGAGACCACCATGGTCCCGACCACTCCGACCGAGGTCTCCGGTGCCGACGCCAAGAAGGTTCAGCGCCTCATCGACCGTCTTGAGGAGCTCGACGACGTCCAGGACGTCTACAGCACCATGGACATGACCGACGAGGTCATCGCTGCCCTCGAGGAGGAGTAGCGCCCGCACGGATTGAGCCGTGCATATCTGGGCATAATGAAGCGAGCATGCAAGCCTCGTGGAATAGATGAGCCGGATCCGCGTGCATGAGGCACCGGACCCGGCTCTTTTATAATGATGCGAATCGTTTTGCATTCTGTGGATCGAGATTTGAAGGGAGCGCTGCATGCGCGTGCTCAAACGAGCCCTGGCGATCGTGTATCTTGCCTCCGCCGTCGTGGCGCTGGGTACGTTAGTCTGCCAGTTTTGGGGGCCATATACCTATCGCTTTATGCTGCTGATGCGCGATCCGCTGCCTCGCATCGTTGTTACGGCGTGCGGCGGTGTCGTGGCGCTCGGCGTGCTCGTGGGTTTCTTCCGCCTGATGTTTGCTCGTCGCGAGCCGTCCTGCGTGCATCCGGCGGGGGAGCGCAATATCGAGGTCACGCTCGCTGCCCTCTCCTCGTGTGCCCGCACCGCGGCAGAGCGCGACGACCGAGTGATGATCGAGCATGTCGAGGCGCGCGTGCAGGGCTCCGACGAATCGCACGTCCGTTTTAAGGTTGACGCCATCGCGCTCGACGACCGGGACGTGGCCTCCCTTGCAGCCGCGATGCAGCAACGTATCGAGGAGGCCTGCGACACTATGCTCGGCACGCCGGGCACGACTGCGCGCGTTCGTTTTTTGCCGTCCAAGACTACCGTCCAGACCGTGGAGGTTTCCGGTGAGTGATACCAATCAAGACAAGACCGCCCGCACGCCGCGCCTGACTATCGATCAGAGCGCCGCGCCGGCAGGCGAGGTCGTCGATCCCAAGGTAGAGGGTACCGAGTCACATGACGCGGTCGCCGATGATTTTGATGAGGCCATGGGTCTCATCAAGGGTACGGGGGCAGCCATCTGGAGCTATGCCGTCCGTCATCCCAACACCACGCTTGGAGCCGTCGCTGGTTTTGTGCTCGCCGTGCTGGTGCTCACGCTCGGCCTGTGGGATACGCTCGTCATCGCTTTCTTTGTGCTGATCGGCGCCGTGATTGGCCAGATCCGCGACGGCGAGAACGGGATCGTCAACTTCTTCGGCCGTCTGTTTAGCGGCCGCTAGCATGTATTCGACCGCCGCGTGTGCGGTGGGCATAAGGAGGAACCATGGCTTTTAACACGAAGGTCGATGTGGCCGATACCGAGCTCGAGGTAGACGAGACCGTCACCGCCGAGGCCGAGGACGTAACGCTCGAGGACGAGGCGCTCGTCGAGGCCGAACCCGCCGACGATGCGGACGAGGATGATGGGGAAGCGGACGAGTCCGAGGACTCGCTGACCTATTCCAACGGTGTGATCGAGAAGATCGTCGCCATGGCCACCCGCGAGGTACCGCACGTCCTGGGCATGAAGGGCAACCTCATGCACTTTGTGCAGGAGCAGTTTGGTGCCGAGAATCTGACCAAGGGCGTGACAGTCGAGGTCACCGATGACAACCGCGTGGTCGTTAACATTTCCGTCATTATCGAGTACGGCGCCTATGCGCCCGCGATTTTCGACGACGTCAAGGCGCGCGTGACCGAGCGTCTGGCTGCGATGACCGGCCTTGAGGTGGCAGGCGTCAACCTACGCATCGAGGATGTCATCACCCCCGAGGAGTACGAGCACCGCACCAACCAGCACGAGTAACCTACCAAAAAGGGATGTTTATTTTAGCAGGTTTTATCTGCGAAAACGTCAAACGGCCGGCCGCACGGATGTATGTGCGGCCGGCCGTTATTTGTATGTCCCCGATGTAGGCATACCGCTCGTCTAACTAGGGGTTGCAATCGTCGTGTTCCGCGTTACCCTAATGGGCGCATTGTTTCCAAATTGTTAACGAGGGGTTGCCGTAATGGCTGACGAGCACGAAACAGAAAGCCAGGCATGGGCGATTGAGGCTGCCGCGGCAGAGGCGGCATCGCGAGCTGCCGAGGAGGTACATCGTCCTCCCGTGGTGCCGATGGAGCGCGTGGTTGATCGCACCGATATCGAGCGCGGCGAGCGTGCCGGCCAAAAGCGTAGCCAGGAGCCAGGCTTCCCGCGCTTTTTCGCCGAGCTCAATCTGGGCCTGATTCTTACGGCCTTTGCCATCGTTGCGTTTAAAACCCCTAATCACTTTGCTTTTGGCGGCACCTCGGGCGTGTCGGTTATTCTGTCCACGCTGTTCCCGACCCTGCCCGTCGGCGTCTTTATGTGGATTATCAACGCGGTTCTCGTCGTTTTGGGCTTTATCTTTTTGGAGCGCAAGGCAATCCTGTGGAGCGTCTTCGCCTCGTTTGCGCTGTCCGCCTATGTTTCGCTTTTCGAGCTCTTTATCCCGACCAGTGTCTCGATGACGGGCGATATGTGGCTCGACCTGTGTTTTGCCGTGATTCTGCCGGCGCTCGGCAGCGCCATCGTCTTTGATATCGGCGCCTCGACGGGTGGCACGGACATTCTTGCCATGATCCTCAAGCGCCGCACGACGCTCGAGATTGGCCGCGCCCTGCTGCTGGTCGATATCGGCATCGTGGCCATCGCGGCCTTCTTGTACGGCCCGCGTGTCGGTCTGTATTGCGTGCTCGGCCTGTTTGCCAAGACGCTTGTGGTCGACAAAGCCATCGAGAGCATTCACCTTCGTAAGGTCTGCACGGTCATTTGTTCCGAGCCCCTTAAGGTCGAGGAGTTTATCGTCAAGCATCTCAACCGTACGGCGACCATTAGTCGCGGCTACGGTGCCTTCTCGGGCAAGTGCGTGACGGTGATCATGAGCGTGCTGAGCCGTCGCGAGGCCGTGCAACTGCGCCGCTATGCGCGCGAGGTCGATCCGGGTGCCTTTATCACGATTGTCGACAGTTCCGAGATCGTCGGCAAGGGTTTCCGCGGCACGAACTAGCGCGAACGCATTCATCAAACAATCGAAAAGCGCCTCGCGCGTTGCAAATACGTCATCTAAGAGTATTTGTCCTCACATTGGGCGATAATGATGCCAAAGACATCGTTTGCGATCCAGGTGATTCGCTCAAGATACGAAGGGATGATTTCGATGTTCTGTTCGCAGTGTGGCGCTCCTATGGGCGATAACGACAAGTTTTGCGGCGTGTGTGGTGCCCCCAATGTCGGTGCTGCAGCTTCCACCCCTCAGGGTCAGCCTCAGCCTCAGCAGTTTGTTCCTCAACCTGTCGCGAACGCGTCCAAGGGCTGCACGGCTCAGGCGTTTGAGGATATGACCAAGACTCCGGGCGTGCTGCAGCGCGTGTGCCAGATTGCCTTTTTGCCGGCGCTTATCTGTGTCGTGTCGGTACTCGTGCTGTTCATCCCCGTTATCGGCGGTATTGCGGCTGCCATCGGCTTTTTGGCTGCCTACGTGGCAAGCGTGTGCGGTTCGGGCTTTGGCATCGAGTGGGGTCGCGACCTGTCGCTTAAGATCGATGACGGCATGGGTCGTCCGTTGATGCGTTCCACGTCGTTTGGTCTCGGAATCTTTTCGAGCGTTATTTCGGTCGTACTCGAGTTTATCGCTGCCATTCCCATTATCGGTGTAGTGCTTTCGCTGGTGGAGGGCGTGGTAATTGGCGCCGCGGGCTCGTATTCTTATTACGGCTCTTATGCGCTCGAGGCTGCGCTGTTTGGCTCGCTTGGCCTGCTTGTCCTGGCTATGATTGCCACGGCGGTCCTGGGGGTCTTCTTTAAGATGTTCGCCGACATTGCCGTGATGCACTTTGCGGTGACCGGTCGCGTCGAGAGCGCGTTTTCGCTCGATAAGGTTTGGGCAGCCTTTAAGAACAATAAGACCAAGCTGTTCTGCGCTTCGTTCCTTCCCGAGTTTTTGACGGGTCTGGTCGCCAACGTTGTCACATGGATCTTGACGGTCGTCTTTGGCGCCGTTGCCTCTGTCGGTATGTATAGCTACTACTATCGTCCTACGGGTATTGAGGCGATTGTTACCGGCGGTGGCATCACACTCGTGCTGTTCCTGGTTCTGGTCGCTTTTGTCACCGTATTTCTTACGGTCTTTGGCAAGATGCTCAAGCACCGTGCCGTTGGCTATTGGGTTGCACGTTATGCAAGCGAGTGGGCCGACGAGGACAAGGACGACGTCCTGACCTTTGTATTGCCCTTCGAGAAGAAGTCCGCTCCCTCGGGTTACAGTGCTCCGGATGTCGCGCCTGAGCCCAAGCCCGCGCCCGAGCCGGCGCCCGTGCCTGAGCCTGACCCTGCGCCTGCGCCTGAGCCCGAGTCGGCACCTGCACCTGAGCCGGCGCCTGCGCCCGAGCCGGCGCCCGAGTCAAGTTCCGACGAGGACCCTCAGGACGAGTAGCATGCCGCCTGCCATTTGGGGACGGGGTAGAAATGGTAGAAATAACGCTTGACAGATGAGCGGGGGCGGACGTTTCGACGCGTCCGCCCCCGCTTTGCTCCAGCCAGGCTGTTATGGATGGGTGTGACGACTACTCGTCGTGTTTCTCCTCGCGGCGAGCGGCGGCGCGGGCTTCGTGGATGCTCTTGATTGCGGCATGGCGAGCCGTGCGGGCGTCGTGGATGGCGTCACGAGCCTCGGCGGTCGTCGCCTTGGCAGAGCGCAACTTGGCGGCCAGATCGGGGTTGGTTTCGGCGACCGCGGTGATCGCGGGGCCGTCGAGCTCCTCTTGCGTGGGCTCGGCCAAAAAGTCGATAGCATACTGGGCGGCCACCATGGAGCCCTTTGCCAGCACAGTCTCGTCGATCTTGTAGAAGCAGGAATGTTGGGCGTACGTGGCGCCAATTTTGGGGTTACGCGTACCTACAAAGGCGAGCACGCCCGGCACACGGCGCAGGTACTCCGAAAAATCCTCGCCCGAAAGTGTGCCGCGATAATGGCCTTGGCCGGCGGGACCCAGACACTTAATTACGGCCTGACGGCAGCGCTCGCTCGAGGCCGCGTCGTTTTCGACCTTATAGTTGGCGATGGTGTAGTCGGTGAGCTCTGCCTCGGCGCCCAAGGCCGCCGCGGTATGCTCCACGATGCGGCGCATAAGCTCCGGCATTTCCTCGTGGGTTGAATCGCCGTAGGTGCGTACCGTGCCGGCGAGGTAGGCCGTGCCGGCGATAACGTTGCGCGCGGTGCCGCCGTGCAACTCGCCGACGGTGATGACGGCCGGCTCGTAGGGGCTGATCTCGCGCGAGACGATGGTCTGCAGGGCGTTGACAATCTCGGCGGCAACCATAACGGCGTCGTGGCCGCGCTGGGGCATGGCGCCGTGGCACGAGGTACCGCGGACATCGATGCGGAACCAGTCGGTATTGGCCATGCGCGGGCCGGGCTCGCAGCTTACGGTGCCGGCGTCGACCTCGCTCCAGATGTGCGCGGCGTAGGCACCATCGACGCCGTCGAGCACGCCCGTGCCGATCATGAGTTTGGCGCCTTGGCCGTTTTCCTCACTGGGCTGGAAGACGATGCGGACCTCGCCGTGGATGTCGTCTGTCATATGGCGCAGGATCTGCAGCGTGCCGAGCATCATGGCGATGTGGCAGTCGTGGCCGCAGGCGTGCATGCAGCCCTCGTTGACGCTGGAGAAATCCTCGCCGGTCTGCTCGGTGACGGGCAGGGCGTCGATATCCGCACGCAGCAGGATGCGGCGGCGCGGCGTGCCGTCCTCGCGATAGGCGTCGGGCGCGGTGCCGCGAAGGGTCGCCACCAGGCCCGTCTTAAGGGGACGCTCGTAGGGGATATTCATGGCGTCGAGCTGGTTGGCGATGTCAGAAGTCGTGCGCTCTTCGGCGAGGCTCAGCTCCGGGTGCTTATGGAAGTGCCGACGCTGCTTAATGATGTAGGGTTCAAACTCGGCGGCGATATCTTGGATGGCTGCGGTGACGTCGTCAGCCGCGCGAGCCTCGGTCGCCGCCATAATCTGCTGTGCCTTGGTCTTCGTCATGGTCGATTTGCTCCTTGCTGGGTTGATCGCAAAATCGTACAGGCTCTCTCCAGTATGCCACCTGCCGCTAGGGCTGGTAAAGTTGCCGTTTGCCGCTTGGGGTTTTGTTGCAAGGGCGGGGGAGTACACTCGGGGGTGTTGAATTTCCTGCCAGAGATGGGGATGCCCATGCAACATATCGATCGGATTATCCGCTCCAAGAACGTCTTTACCGCGCAAGACGGCATCGATACCGCCCGCGAGCTGGCGATTGCCATCGCAGGCGACCGTATCGTCGCAGTCGGTGCGCCCGATGACGTGATCGCCGCCACGCCTGCCGCCACGCCGGTTCTCGACTATGGCGAGCAGTTTGTCTGCCCCGGTTTCCATGACGCTCATCTGCACTTCTTCCATACCTCGGTCGGTTCCTCGCCGTACATGCTCATGGATATGGGCACGTCCGAGGCGGCACTGGTGCAGCACGCGCTCGAGTTTTCCCAGGACCTGCCCGACGACGCCTGGGTTGTGACGCAGGGCTGGCGCGACTACCGTTGGGACCCGCCCGAGCATCCTACCAAGGCGTCGCTCGATGCAGCATTCCCCGATCGTCCCTGCGTTATGTACTCGGGCGACGGGCATACGCTTTGGCTCAACAGCCGCGCGCTCGAGGCGCTCGGCGTCACGCGCGGCAGCGAGCCGCCAGCGGGCGGCAGTTACGACAAGGACGCAAGCGGCGAGCTCACGGGCATTGCGCACGAAGCGGCTGCCATGCAGCTGCTGCCGCGCTGCCTTGAGTGGCTGGGCGAAGGTCGCATTGCAAGCGCTTACGCCGATCAAATGAGGCGCATGGCCGAGCAGGGCATTACTTCGATCTGCGATATGTCGCTCATGCCCATGCCGGGCTGCGATTTTATCCGCGACGATGTCTACGACAAATTGCAGACGGCCGGTAGGCTGGGCATTCGTGCCCATCTGTTTCCCACGCTGCTGGATGACCAGTCGCGTCTGGAAGAGCTGCAGGTACGTTACGCGAACAACGCGCTGCTTTCGGCGCCGGGTTTTAAGCAGTTCTTCGACGGCGTGTCGAGTGAACACACGGCATATCTCACTGAGCCCTATACCAATCCGCGCTTCCCGGGCGACCAGGGCCGTCTGACGGTCCCGGCTGAGCGCATGCGCAAACTGGTTCTGGCGGCCGCGGAGCGCGGTCACACCGTGCGCATCCACGTCATTGGTGACGGTGCGATTCATGCCGCGCTGGATATCTTCGAGGAGGCGGCCGATCTGTACGGCCTGCCCCAGCACGGCCATAACACGCTCGAGCACCTGGAGAACCTTCTGCCCGAGGACATCGACCGCCTGCGCAAGCTCAACGTGGTTGCTTCGAGCCAGCCCTGCCATATCACGCTCGATCCGGGTGGTCCGGAGCGCGATTTGGGCCTGGAGCGCAGCCGCATCATGTGGCCGTTCGCAACCTATAAGCAGCGCGGCATTCGCCAAGCCTTCGGAACCGACAGCCCTATCACGCCCGTTACCAGCATGAACGTGCTCTACACGGCTATCACGCGCCAGGACCCCAAAAGCCACTGGCCCGAGGGCGGCTGGCTGCCGAGCGAGCGCATCGATGCAGCAACGGCTCTGCGCAACTACACCCTGGGCAGCGCGTACGCAGCGGGCGACGAGCAAAACCTCGGCAGCTTGGAGCCCGGCAAGTACGCCGACCTGGTAGTCCTGGACCAAAACCCACTCACCATCGACCCCCAAGAGCTCCAAGCCACCAAGGTTCAGGCCACCTATCTGGCAGGTAACTTGATTTACGAGCGCTAACCCCACATCCCACCCCTCAGTTGCGGTGAAATAGTCCCTAAAATCGGCCTTCAAGCCCAAAAACAGGAACTATTCCACCGCAACTTAAAAGAGCGCGTCCCAACAACGTGCCCCCTATCTTGTGCATTCCATCCGCATCGCCATTTTGCTGCACTGACTTTTCTGAATGCCGGGCCCGAATTAGTTCACCTGTCTCCCGTGTGGCTCCGGAGGGGCGGGGCATAAGGTTTATCGCGAGTTCCGCACGAGCCGAAGGCCACTTAATGTGGCCTTCGTGCGAGCAGGACTGCCCGAGCAGGAAACCTTATGCCCCGCCCCTCCGGAGCCACACGGGAGCCACTGCTAAGTTATCCCCCGGCATTCAGAAAATCTAAGTGCCAAAAAATAAGATTTTTTGACTCTGTGTTGTATAACCCGCCATTCGTGGGTACCATTCAACGCGTACGCAAACAAAAAGGGTTAATTCGCGTGGCATAACCACGCGGCCCAAAAAAGGAGGAGACAAGCATGTCGTCTTTGAAGCCGCTTGCAGATCGTGTTCTGGTCAAGCCCGACGAGGCCGAGCAGAAGACCGCTTCTGGTCTGTATATCGCCAGCAACGCTCAGGAGAAGCCGCAGCGCGGCACCATCGTTGCCGTTGGCGCCGGCAAGGTCAACGACAAGGGTGAGCGCATCCCCATGGACGTTCAGGTCGGCGACGTTGTCATCTACGGCAAGTTCGGTGGCAACGAGGTCAAGGTCGACGGCGAGAAGTATCTGCTGATGCGTGCCGACGACATCTACGCCGTCGTTGAGGCCTAGTCTCGTCAGACTCTCTGATTCGTTTTTGAACGCGGTCGCTGCATAGGACTCGGAAGCGGCGACGCGAGTCACATTTCTTTTGGAGGATTACCCACTATGGCAAAGAACATTACGTTCAACACCGATGCCCGCGCTAAGCTCGCCAAGGGCGTCAACACTCTGGCCGACGCCGTTACCGTCACCATGGGCCCCAAGGGCCGCTACGTTGCGCTGCAGCGCACGTTCGGTGCTCCGACCATCACCAACGACGGCGTTTCTGTCGCCAAGGAGATCGAGCTCGAGGACAACATCGAGAACATGGGCGCCCAGCTGGTGAAGGAGGTCGCCACCAAGACCAACGACACCGTGGGTGACGGCACCACCACCGCAACCCTGCTCGCCCAGGCCATCGTCAACGACGGTCTGCGCAACGTCGCCGCTGGCGCCAACCCGCTGGCCATCCGTCGCGGCATCGACAAGGCCGTTAACGCCGCCGTCGCCGAGATGAAGAAGCAGGCCAAGCCGGTCGAAACCAAGGAGCAGATTGCTTCCGTCGGTACCATCTCCGCCGGTGACCCCGAGGTCGGCGAGAAGATCGCCGAGGCCATGGAGGTCGTGGGCAAGGACGGCGTCATCACCGTCGAGGATTCCCAGACGTTCGACATCACCATCGACACCGTCGAGGGCATGCAGTTCGACAAGGGCTACGTCTCCGCTTACTTCGTCACGGATAACGACCGCATGGAGGCCGTGATGAAGGATCCGTACATCCTCATCACCGACCAGAAGATCTCCAGCGTTCAGGACATCATGCCCGTTCTCGAGGCTGTCCAGCGTGCTGGCCGTGGCCTGCTCATCATCGCTGAGGACATCGACGGCGAGGCCCTGCCCACCCTCGTCCTCAACAAGATCCGTGGCGCCCTCAACGTCTGCGCCGTCAAGGCTCCGGGCTACGGCGATCGCCGCAAGCGCATCCTCGAGGACATCGCCGTCCTCACCGGTGGCCAGGCCGCTCTGGACGAGCTGGGCGTGAAGGTCGCTGACATCACCGCCGATATGCTCGGTACCGCTAAGTCTGTCACCATCTCCAAGGACAACACCGTCGTCGTCGGCGGCGCTGGCTCCAAGGAGGCCATCGACGCCCGTATCGCTCAGATCAAGGGCGAGATGGAGAACACCACCTCTGACTTCGACCGCGAGAAGCTCCAGGAGCGCCTGGCCAAGCTCTCCGGTGGCGTTGCCGTCATCAAGGTCGGCGCTGCTACCGAGTCCGAGCTCAAGGAGATCAAGCATCGCGTCGAGGATGCCCTGCAGGCTACCCGCGCTGCTGTCGAGGAGGGCATTGTCGCCGGCGGCGGCGTTGCCTTCATGGACGCTGCTCCTGCGCTCGACGCTGTCGAGATCGACGACCCCGAGGAGAAGATCGGCGTCGACATCGTCAAGAAGGCTCTGACCGCTCCGGTCGCTACCATCGCCAAGAACGCTGGCTTTGAGGGCGCTGTCGTGGTCGACAAGGTTGCCGAGCTGCCTGCTGGCCAGGGTCTCAACTCTGCCAACGGCGAGTGGGGCGACATGATCGAGATGGGCGTCCTCGACCCCGTCAAGGTCAGCCGCGTCACCCTGCAGAACGCTGCTTCTGTCGCCAGCCTAATCCTTATCACTGAGGCCACCGTCTCCGATGTGCCCAAGAACACTCAGCTTGAGGATGCCATCGCTGCTGCCACCGCTGGTCAGCAGGGCGGCGGTATGTACTAAGGCCGACAAGGTCTAGAAATCCCACCGGGGATCCGGGGGCGTGACGGGGGTTTCTCTCCGGAACGTCCTCGGACATGCAAAGAGGCTCCGCATCGCGCTTCGCGCTGCGGAGCCT